>NZ_JBZXYR010000004.1:0-443763 GCF_058895805.1 Paenibacillus sp. NMA1017
ATAGTTACCTATATTATACAACATTAACGCGCTGTCGTCTTAAACAAAATCAACATAAAAATAGCTGTCGAGACTTTCTCGACAGCCTGAAACTCCCATTATGGGAGTTTTTTATTCACTTCAGGATTTTGCAAAACCCTCACTTATGAATATTCGAAGCAAATTACCGCTTTGCTTAATTCTTGGTCGTAAAATAAATAGACGGTATCCGCCCCACGCGCTTGAAAATAATATCCGGTAATAGAACCGATATAGGTAAAAGTCTCACCACTGGGACGCTTAGGTACGTGCAGCAGATTGGTTTGCTCGAACTGGAGCATCTCTTCCAGAGATTCGTCATATTCCTTGATGTAACTTTGAGCCTTGTCAGACTGAAAAGCGATATCATCCAAAATACCGTTAACTTCAGGGAAACTCAGCCCCCAACCGCTGGATTGCTTTTCCTCAAAATCACGGGTGAGTTCTTCCACAGACTTTTTGGCCTCCCCGAAGGAGGAATATGGATAAATTTTATTGTTTTCCAGGAAAAATGCTTTGCGAGCTTGGTAGTCTTGTTCATTAGCCATGTACACCTGTTCCAGTCCGTCCAACGCCATGACTTCTCTCTTCATACGTAGGTACGCTTTATCCCCGGTAGATTTCAGCGCTTCATAGGTGGCTTCCAATTGCTCTTTCTGATGAAGGCTAAAATAATTCCAGTCCGCTTCGAATTTGTATTTACCGTCAATGACATCGAACCCCAGCATATCTTCCTTGGTATATGAGGTATGAAACTGCTGAGTATTTTCACCCACACTGCCTTCGTATATTTCTTTTACGGAAACAAAATGCAGCCACTCGTCTTGCTCCGGGAATAAAAACTGAAGATTAATCGAGCAAATCGGCAGAAAATGCTTACGATGATGTTCAAGATCGCTGGCAAATACGTCCTCGTAGGCTGGAAAACGTTTGATGAATCTCTCAGGTATATTCATGGATACTCCCCCTATATTGTATGGCTTTCCGGCAGTCTTCTGATCTGAAACGTTCCTTCAATGGAAATCAAACTATAGAGTTCATCAAATCCTTCTTCGTAGCTTGGAACCTCTAGTTTACTCATTACACTTTTAATACCGATTTCAGGAATATACTCTTTGCCTGTACGCTGCTCATTACGCTTAATAGATTCTGCATAATCGGGCTCAAAATAGTAGCCAATAATTTTAAACCCCTTGTTTTTACAAGCATCTATATATTTCTTCCGTTCTATAACAGTAGCATTTGTATTGTCTACAACAAAACGCTGCATGGTTTCGATGGAGGCTTGTAGATAAATATTTTCCCTATTCCGTGTTTTAAGCATATCAAGGTTTATTCGCATATGTGTTTTGAAGAAATGTTCTTTATAAAATGTCGACTTGCCCGAAGCCTGAATTCCTATAAAAATGACACACTCCAAATCTACACATCCTTGTCCAAGTATACATATTGGTTAATATACTCTCTATTCTGTGAAAAAACCGGTGTCTCATGATCAACATCCCACTTGCTTCTCACGGCTTCGCCTTTGTTGTACTGCTGTTTGGTAATGCAAATTCCCCGCTTTTGCCAGACCGGAAGATCGTTCCAGTTTAGCTCTTTTTCCACAAAAAGCTTGTCTTGGAGCTGATTTCCGTTCAATCCTTCTAGTTCTGAATGCCTGAAATGGGCTTGAGCCACCATAGAAATACTGTTTTTAGTAGCATCTTGTTGTCTCCATAGAAAGTAGTTTGTAACCTCATCCTGAGGCAAGACCCATGCTCTCGCATCAAAAGTGGCTAAAGGATGACCCGGGTAAACCTTTTGAATTTCTTCATTAAATTTGGCTGTAGTCAGCGAGGCAGATATGGACACCATCTTTTGAAGATTATTTTCAAACCAGGATTGCGTCGTTAATTTGTCGTAATTCGTAAGAAGCAGTGAGATTTCATCGCTCTGATGATACACCAGTTTACATCCCATAATGTTATAGGCCAGATATTTACACGTTTCCCATAATGCAAAAATTAGTTTCTCATCAAAAGGTTTCGTCATCCCACGTGTAAAGGTATGAAAATGAGCCCCATCAATTCTGATGATTACGGGTAAACGGCGTGGTAGGCTTAATCTATAGGCATTTTCGTATTCCTTCATCCTATTTCCAAAATCATTTTTTTTCATAAACTATGTAGGTTCCTTTCCTGATCCGTGATTTGCGCATAGAGTAAAATAATGTCTATCTTCCCCAATAGACGTATATAAGAATTGTAACAAATTGGCTTATACATCGCTAGGAATTAAGCAAGGCAAAAAAACTTAACAGATGGAGTTGCAGAGTCCCCGTTTTTCATGGTATCTATTCCCCAAATGTTAGGCTATAATAATTCCAACTTTTATTTTATTCCGATATGAAAAGGATGATATATATGAGTCAAATTCCAGCTTCCATTCCGCGCCCGTTAGTCAGGGCTAATCAATGGATAATTGTTTTATCTGTAGTTTTTACTTGGATTACGGGAGGGTATGGAGTGCTAGCTATTCCGCTTATCGCGGGGTTGCTCGGCGTCCTTTTTAACTTCAATCCGGTAATGCGGATAGCCAAGCTATTTTTGAAGAAAAGCCCCTCCTCGTATGTACAGGAGGACCGGGGACAGCAAAGGTTTAATCAGCTTCTGGCTGTCTTTTTTCTGCTGGTCGCTTGGGTAGGATTTATGCTTCAGTGGAGTATTGTCGCTTATGTATTCTCGGCCATGGTCCTGGTGGCGGCCTTGGTGGCTATCCTCGGTTTCTGCATAGGATGTTTTATTCTCTACCAATGGTCCCAATATCAATATCGAAGAAGAAAACACGTATAAACAGAAAAAACTCTCTATTCATTCCATTCCTATTAGGACATCGTTAATTAAATCGAAGGTGCAACCGAACTCTCCAACAATATGGATGCTATGTCGGTTCTGCCTTCTTTTTATTTTGCAGTAATATTATCCTCAAACACAAAAACGGAGATAGCTATATCTTCTTCCACCTTAATATCTGAAAAAAGGTGCAGCAGCCGGGAATCCATGTAATCCTCCAGTTCTTTATTGAAATGTGTGGGATATATCTTTTGAACCATTTTGGTTCGGGCTGCATGCACCATCTCTTTCCCGGATTCTTCTTGTGCCAGAAACTTTTCGGATGGGGTTAAATTTCCATACAGCATCGTGATGGCCATATTATCTACAAAGGTTGTATGTATGCGTTCTGGGCCTTTCCCAAACAGCTCTTTACGTACTTTTCGAATAATTTCGTTAAAACCCGTTTCCCTTCTCATATCGCACCGCTCTCCTAAAATCTACTAAAATCCCTATTACCATTTCCATCATAACCGATTCCTCTCATATAAAACAGAGACTAGCGAAAGTGATTTTTGGAACATGATTTTATTTACAATTATAAGCGTTCATTAATTTTGAGTAACATTCCCTCTAAAATTCGCTTTTCCTCTTCGGTCAGGGCTTGAACAATTTCGTCCTCCACCTTTTGGAAAGAGTCACTAAAAGCTTCAATCAATTCAATGGCTTTTGGTAAAACATAAATATTTTTTTGCCGTTCATTATTGGCCGGGATTTTGCGCTCTATGAATCCTTTTTGCTCAAGACCTTGAAGCATGCTTGTAATGCTGGCTCCGCTCAGATGAAACCGATCGGCAAGATCCTTCTGAATTAAATCATTTTCTTGATTCTCATAGATATATCTAATCATTTTTCCTTGTTGAGCATTTAATCCCAACTCTTTTATGCTCTCGTCCGCTCTTTTCTTTAACTTAAGACCGATAATCTGAAACAAATCCAGATAAACCGTATCCTTTTGGGTTTTCATAATTGTACCCCCTTGAATTATTAGAATTCTAATTTTCAGTAAATAAACTATATAGAGCTCTAAACTGTTTGTCAAATAAAGATTAGTCCATTGACAGTTATATAACTAACAGTTAGAATTCTAATTGTTTCAAAATGAATACTAGGGAGGCATCGACATGCAGAATGTAACTCAAAGCTCTACGTTAGAAAAAGTTACAGCGATTACGAATGTACGTATTTTCGATGGAGAAAAAGTTATTGAATCCAGAAATGTTATCATCAATGGGGAAGCCATTATTGCAGTAGGCGGAGACCTTCCTACACATGCAACGATCATCGATGGGGAAAATGCGACATTGTTGCCCGGCTTGATTGATGCGCATGTCCACACTTCAATCGGTGGGTTACGAGATGCTTTAAAATTCGGCGTCACTACAGAACTCGAAATGAACGGCAGTTTTACAGAAAGAGGGCGCAAGATCCAGTTGAAAAACGTGAATGGCGTCGCCGAAGTCCGTTCTGCCGGCACAGCAATCACCGCTCCAGGTGGTCATCCCGATGAATTAATGCAGGATGAGGATGAAATTCCTGAGTTCGTATTAAAGGAATTGGAGAAGTTACCAAAGGAAGACCGGGAAGCTATGCTAGCCGCTTACGCTCACGATCACGAAAAAGTGCCCCAAGTGACGACTGTGGAAGAAGCAATAAAACATGTGCATACCCAAGTAGAGAGTGGCGCCGACTATATTAAAATCATGATTGAAGAAGGGACGATCTTGGGTGCCCCTGGACTACCTATTTTAAGCGACGAGATTCTAAAAGCAGCCGTGGCAGAAGCCCATAAGTTCGATAAAATTGTTATAGCCCACGTCTTGACGGCTCATTCATCGCAAACCGCCATCAATATTGGAGTCGACGGATTGGGTCACTTGTTTCTCGACAGGCCCGAATTCACATCCGAGTTGGTGAAATCCATAGCGGATTCAGGCACGTTTGTTATACCGTGCTTGGTATTGAACTCATCCATTCTGGGGAATCCGGCATCAGAATTGGCGAATGATCCACGTGTTTATTCCAAATTAAGTCCAGAATGGATCGATATTTTGAACTCTAGCTTCCATACTTTCCCGCAAGGAAATTTGGAGAATAGCTTTAAAAATGTGATGGATCTTCACCGTGCCGGTGTGGATATTCTGGTTGGGACGGATGTTGCCCCCGTTCCTGTTCCGAATCTTGGCGGCCTTGCTCATGGAGCCAGCGTCCATCATGAAATGCAACTGCTGGTTGAGGCGGGATTTACTCCGATAGAAGCGCTTCAGTCGGCTACCGCGAAACCGGCCCGTTGCTTTGGGCTTAACGATCGCGGCCGTATTGCCGAAGGTGCGCTTGCTGACCTTATATTAGTAAACGGTGATCCTACAACCAACATCTCGGATACCTTGTCGATCAAATCCGTATGGTTCAAAGGTGTACAACAACTATGTTAATCAGAGCCTCTCGAACAGGAACACCTCTTAATCTCATGTTTATGACTTCCATTTTTATTTCCCGAGGATAGCTTAATCTTGTTGCAACGTAAAAACACCTCCAAAGTTTATCCTCCTATCTTACGACATGGGGATTCTCTTTGAAGGTGTTTTAGTTGCAAGGAAAATTGTAAAACCGTACAAGCAATGGCACCGCATAGTTTCGGTATGCACTGCTTGTCATAAAATATGAGGCTTACTCGTAGGCACCAATGTTCACAGCGGCTCCCTCTACTCTGGGCTTCCCGTCAATATCCAGCGTTCCGATGATGGCACGGTCTGTGTTCCCTGCATCGATCGCCAGTGACGAAGCCTGCAAATGGAAGTCGCCGTTCACGCTATTCACGAATTTAGGATCTGCAAACAGAGAATACGTATCGTTGCCAGTTCCTGATTTATATGCGGAGAATCCCGTATACTCTTTATTTTTCCAGATCCAATTGGCCTCCGAGCTGCCACCTGGAGCAAAATATAAATTATAATCCACAACATTGCCGGAATTTTTGGTGTATCCATTGGAGATCAGCACATCCGTGGAGCTGGCCACGAAAATATTGTTTTTGATCACGTTGTTTCGCGTATCATACTGAACCAAAAGCTGACCGCTTCCGTCGTCAAACGTATCGTTCTTGTATAGCGTATTGTTCACGATCTTGCAATTTACCGTGGAGCCGCGCTCCTCATTGTAACCGCCCATGGCAATGCCAGTCAGTCGGTTGTTATATATCACGTTACTGCGGACCGTAATATTACTGGTTGCTTTACCAGCGTGCTCGGAGGCAATTTCGACGCCGATATCGTTGTTGTAGCTGTAGTTCTGCTCAATAATACTGTCCTTGCCTCCATCTACGTAAATGCCGCCGGCCGAGTTGTCATCACTCTTGTAAGATGGGTTATTTTGAACTGAATTATTATGCACCCGATTGCCCTTCACCAACCCGTTCCGCGCCTGATCGTAAGTAGTATTCGGCGCGGTGCCCTCAAAGCCGATCAAATCAATCCCGATGTTGTCACTATCGTGAATGAGGTTGTCGGTCACCGCAAAGCCGTCCACGTTGCCGTTTAAAACGAGCGATTCGCTGGAGCCCAGCACGAGATTGTACAGCTCATTACTGCTGATCGTAAGATCGTGAATCGAAGCCGGAGCTTTCGTGCCGTAAACAGCGATACCGTGAGCGTCCCGGCCCAGCCGATCTTTGCCGGTCGGGGTGACGGTGTTTTTGATGTCATGGATTTTGTTGTTAGACAGATTAATGAAGCCGCCCGAACCGTGAACATAAATACCTACGGGCACCGTGTTCTTGGAAGCAGTGGTAAAATTACGGATTTCAAACCCCTGAACGGTAACGTGATTGACATCAGCCAGTTCGATCAGCCCTTCGTTCCCGCTGACCGAAAGTCCGGTGCCGTCAATGATGGCGGTCTCCGTCCCATAGTTGGTAAACGCAATGGAACCCTGCGAAGCGGAGCCAGAGCGGGTGATCTTCAGTTTCTGATTGTACACACCGCCCCGGACGTAAACCGTGCTGCCCGCAGGAACCACGTCGGCCGCGTGCTGCAGCGTCTTCCACGGCGCATCGTTCGTTCCGGCGTTGGAGTCGCTGCCGCTCGTGGCCACATAATATTCTGTACCGGCCGCGGAGGCGGCGGGAGGTTGCACATTTCCGGCCACCAGACCAAGCCCGAAAACCATGGCTAAACCTACCACAAAAATTTTCCCAAATCCCTTCATGGTTCCCCATCTCCCTTTGCTTATTTTTTGTAAATTATACCACAAAAATTCACCGAATCTGTTACGCCTGCAAACAGAGTACCACCTCGACCTTCCGCGAGTCTCCAGTGCCTCGAATGCCAAGAGTTGGAGGTGAATGAAGAAGTCTAAGAGTTTTATTTTCTCAAGACAAATAAAACACAGCCTACCCTATCGGCAGACTGCGCATGTTCTTACTCCACACGGACTAATCCTTTACCAGTCGATTAGAAAGCATCAACATGATAAAAGAGAATAAAATGATGACCGCTACCCAGCTCCAAGAGAGTGTCATATTTCCGACCTCGGACGCGGTGTAAATCGCTGTAGGCAGGGTTTGGGTCTGTTCAGGAATATTACCTGCAAGCATCAGCGTAGCACCAAATTCCCCTAACCCTCGGGCAAATCCGAGAATGTATCCTGAAATGAGCGGTCGGTAGGCAAGGGGCATCGTAATGTGGCGAAACACTTGCCATTCGTTGGCACCTTGTCCACGTGCAGCCTGCTCTACCTCCGGGTCTACAGCTTCAAAGCCTGCTTTAATCGCACGGTAAGCCAGTGGAAAAGCAACAACTACGGCCGCCACCACTGCAGCTCCCCATGTAAATACAATCGTCTGTTGGAACAAGCTTTCGAAGACAGTGCCAATCCAGCTTTTCCTTCCCAGCAAGATGAGCAAAATAAAGCCGACAACAGTGGGAGGCAAAACGAGCGGAAGAAGTAGGACGGTCTCAATCACGCTGGTTCCCCTCCGCGGCGTGCAGTTCGCCATCATCCGCGCTACCACAGTAGCTAATAAAAAGACGATGATGCTGGCGACGACAGCAACTTTAACAGATACGATAACCGGAGGAAGAAAAGCTGACCAATCCAAACGGAACCCCCTCCTTTATCTGTGAATTCTATTTTCCCGTCATTTCTGTAGGGGCTGAAAATCCATCTTTACTGAACACACTCATAGCTTCATCTGTCCGTAGAAAATTAAGAAACTCGCCTGCTTCCTGGCTGTGTTTGGTTGCTTTTACAATGCCTTCAGGATACAGGATGGGTGCATGCAATTCCTCAGGCACTTCCAGTGCTATGACCGTTTTATCGGATGACTTCGCATCAGTCAGATAGACGAGTCCTGCATCGGCGTTGCCAGTTTCAACATAATTTAATACCTGTCTTACGTCCTTAGCGAATACCATCTTAGGTTCCAGCTTGTCCCATAGTCCAGCCTTCGTTAACGATTCTTTGGAGTACTGTCCAGCGGGAACGGTAGTAGGCTCCCCAACAGCCACTTTCAAGAAAGAAGGACCCATCAGATCATTGAGCGTAATGCTTTTGTTATCTGCGCTTTTCGCCTTATCTTGCGGAACAACCACAACCAGTTTATTTTGAAGCAGCACGTTATCCTTTTCCACCAATGAAGCATCGGTTAATGCCTTCATTTGCTTCATGCCTGCCGAAATAAATACGTCAGCGGGTGCGCCTTGCTCAATTTGTTTTTGTAATGTACCGGATGAAGCGTAGTTAAAAGTAAGTTTGATATCTGGGTGCTGTTTCTCATACTGGCCTTTGAGCGTATTCAGACTATCTTGAAGACTTGCAGCGGCAGATACGACTAGTTCTGTCTTGGGTGCGGACTGTGCCGACTGTACAGCAGCCGGAGACGAGCACCCCGCCAGAACCCATGCCAACAATCCAACGAACGTGAATATGTACCCAAATTTCTTTTTCAATTTGTTCTTCCCCTATCCTATAAATTCCAAAATGTGATAGCGAAAATAAGGAAACACTGTACAGCTCATAACGGGTCGAATCTATTGGGTCAACCCAAATATTTGTGATAAATCGATCTCGCCTCGGCGATGTCCTTCGTGCCATGAATTAAGACGCGTCCATCCTGAAAAAGAACGATTCGATGCGTCCCGATAACAACGGATACCAGGTATGGATTATGCTCCACCTTGCCCCCCTGACGGGATAACAAACGCGCCGTTTCACTCAGATCACGTACAGTACCCGGAGCCGGGCGAATTTGAACCGTATCTCGTCCACACAAGACAGCCGTTTTAGCCTGATGCTCCGATTGTAAAAAAGGATATACTGGGTGCTCACCACACGTTGGACAATCGGCTTTCTTCATGGCGCTGATTTGGATTGCCTGATGCTGATTGTTCCATAGATCGAAAGATATCAGCTTCCCCTGTAAGGCTGATTTGTCCCCAGTGAGCAGCTTCAACGCCTCGGCGCTTTGATAAGCCGCCACCATCTGTACAGCCGGGCTAATCACACCGACCGTATCACAGGTCGCACCGCCAAGCGGTACGGTCCCGAGCAGGCAATGCAGGCACGGTGTCTGCCCTGGCACAATGGTAAAGGTTGTCCCATAGCTGCCCACACACGCCCCGTAAATCCAAGGAATTCGGTGCTTGACCGCATAATCGTTCATAAGCAGACGTGTATCGAAATTATCGGTGGCATCTACGATGAGATCCACCCCTGCTGCGATATCGTCAATTTCCTCCAGTGAGACGTCCCGGACTAGCGCACGAATGTCCACGTCCGAATTGATTTGCTGCAATCGCTTCTGCGCGGCCACTGCCTTGGGGATCTGATCACGGGCATCCGCTTCGTCATAGAGCTGTTGGCGTTGCAAATTGCTCCAATCTACATAATCACGGTCTACCAGCGTCAGCCGTCCAATGCCCGCTCGCACCAGCATGTCAGCATTGGCAGTGCCCAGTGCGCCGGCCCCCACCATCAGCACGTGCTTACTACGGATATTTTGCTGGCCTGACGGTCCAATTTTCGAGAATAATTCCTGTCTGGAATAACGGGCATGAGACGCATGCGCATGTGCTTGTGCAGCAACTTCTACTTTCTGGATTTTGTCCATTTCTGACATCGTTGATTTACGCCTCCATACTTATCCATTGATAGCTACAAGTTGATCAGACAAGCTAAAAGTTCAAATGTCCTCACCCTTATTCGAAAGCTTTGGGGTATTTTGAGGATTCCAGCCACCCAGCTGATGCCCCTTCCATTCTGAGCCGTCTTCCCACACTTCCTTTTTCCAAATCGGTACGATTTGCTTTAACCGTTCAATGGCATGGCGGCTGGCTTCGTAGCAAGTATCGCGGTGTGCAGCAGAGACAGCAATCACCACACTCGTCTCTCCAATTCTTACCGTGCCAAGCCGATGTGTGATCGCAGTACGTGTAGAAGGCCAACGCTCTACAATTTCGTCACCAATCTGCTTCATCGTGTTCATGGCCATCGGGACATACGCTTCATATTCAAGTAGCACTGTTCGCTGACCTTGCGTAAATTCCCGAGTCGTACCATTAAAGGTCAGCGAGGCGCCATGAGAAGGGTCGAGCACCTTTGAAGTTACTTCATCAGCATCAATCGGGTCGTACGTAATCGCAAATAAGCCACATTTTGAAACGACCGTCTCCATCCCGGGTGCTGACTGATGAAGAGCAATTGCATCTGATGGAAGCACAAGTTCATCTGGAGAAGCCAACTTTTTATGATGGGTAAAAAAAGAACCTGGCAGTTGTGAAGCCACTTCCGGGTACAGCTCATTCAGCCTTTTTCGAATGTCTGCAATGGTCACCGCTTCCTGTGAAAGTTCTACCGTGATCACATCACCAAGTTGCTCCGCCATATCTGCGAATAGTTGAATACGATATTGCATATGATCTGCCCCCTTGCACCTATTCTATCGAATTCACCTATCCTATTAATAGAATTTACCCTCCTGAAACCGGAGGAATAATCGCAATCTCATCATGTATACTCACGAGGTCCTCAGGAGCGGCGTAGGCTTGATTTCTGGCAACAAAAGAACCCTGCAACTGAGCTGCTGATTCAGGGAAACACTCGGATAGCAAGTCTTTTAACGCGGCAACGGTCATCGTTTCTTGCTCAGTAGGCATTGTAATTATAGGCCCTCCCATCTGTTCCGCAAGTCCGGCAAATACTTGAATATGATAGTTCATTTAACATACCCTCCTTTTCAGTACAGTGACTGTCCACCACAAAAGTACCAAGAAAAACCAACATGAACGAATACCCCAAAAGGTTTTATTCCATGCTGGTTTACTATGACGGTGTACATTAAAGATTTTTAAATTATATTTTAGATTCAACCAGTTCATCAATTCGTTCGGTATGCGTGTATACATTCAGAGAACGACTGCGTATAAAGCCGACGGTCGTAATCCCCAGATCCTCAGCCAACTCAAGTGCAAGCTCTGTGGGAGCTGACTTGGACAAAACAACTTCACAGCCAATCTTCGCAACCTTCAACAAAATTTCAGACGAAATGCGTCCGCTGAATACTATGATTTTGTCTTGTAATACAATATCATGTTTTAGGCAATGCCCATAGATTTTATCCAGCGCATTGTGTCGGCCGATATCTATTCTGGACAGGATCATCCCGTCTTTATCGCACAACGCTGCATTATGAACACCACCGGTCTCTTGGAACGTAAGTGCCGAGCTTTGCATTAAATTCATCAAGCGGAAACAATCGTCAAAAGACAGCGTAACATGGGTGTCATTCATTCTTTTTGCCACTTTCGCATCATTCATAAAATAAAAGCCCTGTCTACTTTTTCCGCAGCAGGAGGTAATGTACCGTTTGGAATGAAAGTTTTGATAAAACTCATTCATGCGACGGGTTTTAATATGAACAAAACCTTCTTTTTCCTGAACCCAAATATCTTCAATATCATCGTACCGTTGAATGACGCCTTCAGAGGCCAAAAAACCTACTGCCATATCCTCCACATACTCCGGTGTACAAACCATGGTAGCAAATTCCTGCTGATTGATTTTGATGGTCACCGGATGCTCCGTCACCACAGTGTCTTCAAAACGCTTGATCTGACCGTCACGATAACGTAGAATCTCACGTTTTACCTCAGCTGGCTTTTCCATGTGCTCCACTCCCTTGTTTCTGACAGGCGGGCTCTTCGGCTCACCCGCCGATGTGTGACATTTCAATTTTAGACGTTGTTTGCTGTGTATGATTCAGCCGTTCCTCTGAATAGCGGTCGGTACGTTCTCTCCAAACACGCTCAATGTAAGCTCTAATCTCGTCATCGGACTGTTCTGAACGCAGCATCGCGCGAAGCTTGTACCCTTGAGAGGCAAACAGGCACGTGTACAAGGAGCCTTCAGCAGAAATTCTCGCTCGTGTACATGTGGAGCAGAAGGCGTCCGTAACAGACGAAATAATGCCAATTTCCCCGTCTCTGTCCTGATACCTGTAGCGCGTCGCCACCTCACCTTTGTACTGGGGTGGGACAGGCTCTAACGGCATATGCTCGTGAATGGCTTCGATGATCTGCTGCTTGGAAACGACCTGATCCAATTTCCAGCCATTGGTGTTGCCTACATCCATAAACTCAACAAAACGTAAAATATGCTTTTTCTTTTGGAAATAGTCGGCCATGGGAACAATATCCTGATCGTTAAAGCCCTTTTGCACGACCATATTTATTTTCACCTGCATCCCTGCTTGAGCCGCAGCCTCAATACCATCCAGCACCGCCTTTACGCTGCTTCTGCCCCCGTTCATTTGCCGGAACCGATCATCATTGAGCGAATCCAGACTAACCGTCACTCTCTTTAGTCCCGCCTCTCGCAATGCTGCAGCATATCTAGGCAAAAATACGCCGTTTGTCGTCATTGCAATATCTTCAACGCCATCGAGTTGAGTTAACGAATGAATAAGCGAGGACAAATTTTTCCTCAGCAACGGCTCACCACCAGTAATGCGCAGCTTCGTCACGCCCAGCGAGACAAAAATACGGGAAAGACGCGTAATTTCCTCAAAGGTCAATATCTTTTCTTTTGGCAAAAACGGATAGTCATGGCCAAATATTTCTTCCGGCATACAATATCGGCACCGAAAATTACATCGGTCTATGACGGATATTCTTAAGTCCCGTAACGGACGATTCCATTGATCGTCGCTCCGGTTCGCCATCCTGTTCACCTCAATCCGTCTTCATTAATAAAACTCTTTACACTCTAAATTTGGAACGGTATTTCCATTCATTTTATACTGAACCAAAAAACCGGCATCGCAACAACTTCTTCGCTTATGAATATCGAAGAATCTGCTAAATGCCGGTTAATTTATCTACATCAGGATTTTACGAATCCCACATCATGTGATATAGAAAAATCAAACTAACAAGCGCTGCGACAAATAAAATATACGCGATTCCCACGCACACTCCATTTACGATTGCTCTGAAATAGATTACATTCCTATTGTTAGCAATCCTGGAACGTTTGTCAATGATTTTTCGATTTCTCAAACGATAATCATTATCAATTAAAAAAATAATAATGTACCGTTGAACTATCTTAAATTTTACGTTATAGTTACACGAGATGACATGCAGAAAATGACATATCTAAGTTATTCAGAAGTTATTGATATACAGGCGGTGCGTACTGTTTGTTATTAATACATATTCAAATGGCGGATTGGCCTCCAGGACCTAGAGCTTGGTCACTACTCCACCATAAACACAAGTGCCGGAACACGAGCACTTGTGTTTATGGTGGAGTTTTTTTATTCCTAATTTTTAAATTTAAAATCTGAAAGGAGCCTGAACCGTGACCGATAGTACGATCAAAATTATATTAAACGGACAGGAACTGAAAACGAAGAACAGCACAACGATTCTTGAAGTGATTAACGAAAACAACATCGCCCATCCCCAACTGTGTTACGTTCCCGAAGTAGATCCAATCCGTACCTGTGACACATGTATCGTGGAAGTGGACGGAAAACTTATGCGTTCCTGCTCGACATTGGCTTCGGATGGAATGAATATTCATTTACATTCGGATCGCGCGAAAGCAGCTCAAACCGAGGCTATGGACCGGTTGCTGGAAAATCATCTCCTCTACTGCACAGTGTGCGATAACAACAACGGTAATTGTACTTTGCATAATACAGCAGAGCTTATGGAGATTGAACATCAAAAATATCCGTATCAACCGAAAGTGGACCCGACAGAAGTAGATATGTCTCATCCCTTCTACCGATATGACCCCAATCAATGTATTGCATGCGGTCAATGCGTAGAGGTATGCCAAAACCTTCAAGTCAATGAAACGCTGTCCCTTGACTGGGAGGCTGAACGTCCTCGCGTCATATGGGATGACCGGGTTGCAATTAACGATTCCTCCTGCGTCAGCTGTGGTCAGTGTGTAACCGTCTGCCCATGCAATGCCTTGATGGAGAAATCCATGCTGGGAGAAGCAGGCTTCATGAGTGGCATGAGCAAGGATTTATTAAATCCGATGGTGGATTTAATAAAGGAAGTGGAACCGGGCTATAGTGGGATTTTTGCTATTTCCGAAGCCGAAGCAGCGATGCGTGAAACCCGTACGAAAAAAACGAAAACCGTCTGTACGTTTTGCGGTGTAGGTTGCAGCTTTGAGGTTTGGACTAAAGGCCGCAAAATTTTGAAGATACAACCTACCTCTGAGGGACCTGTTAACGGTATCTCGACATGCGTAAAAGGGAAATTTGGCTGGGATTTTGTGAACAGCGATCAGCGTCTGACCTCCCCTTTAATTCGTCAAGGGGACGAATTTGTGGAAGCAACCTGGGAAGAAGCACTAAGCCTGATGGCCAGCAAAATGGGGGCTATTCAAGGAACCTATGGTGGCGAAGCAATCGGCTTTATTTCTTCGTCCAAATTTACCAATGAAGAAAACTATCTGATGCAGAAGTTGGCTCGTCAGGTTTTCCAAACGAATAACGTCGATAATTGCTCACGGTATTGCCAATCTCCTGCGTCATGGGGGCTGCAATACACCGGAGGCATCGGTGGGGACAGCGGTACGATTAAAGACATTGCCAAAGCAGGTTTGGTCATGCTGGTCGGTTGCGCGCCGGGCGAAGGACATCCGGTGCTGGCTACTCGTATCAAACGTGCGCATAAGCTGCACGGTCAAAAGTTGATCTCGGTCGACCTGCGCAAGCATGAAATGGCAGAACGCGCAGATCTGTTCATTCGTCCGAAGCAAGGTACTGATTATGTATGGTTATCCGCTGTAGCCAAATACATCATTGAGCAAAACTGGCATGATGCAAAATTCATTGAAGAGCATGTAAACTTCTATCCTGAATATTTGAAGTTGCTAGAGCGTTTCACCCTGGAATTTGCCGAACAGGAAACTGGTATTTCCAAAGAGACACTGATTCAAGTAGCGACTATGATTCACGAAGCCGACGGGACTGCCATTTGCTGGGGCATGGGTGTGACGCAAAACATCGCAGGCTCTTACACTTCAATTGCGATTGCCAACCTGCTGCTGGTGACTGGAAACTTTATGCGTCCGGGCGCAGGCGCATATCCACTTCGCGGACATAACAATGTTCAGGGTGCTGCCGATATGGGTACGATGCCGGATATTTTCCCGGGTTATCAGCCCGTGACGAACGATGTCATTCGTGCCAAGTTTGAAGCAGCCTACGGCGTACAAATCCCAGGTCAACGCGGACTGGACAACATTCAGATGCTAGAAGCCATTGAAACAGGTAAGCTCAAAGCGATGTATATTGCTGGAGAAGAAATGGCATGGGTGGATGCGGACTCCAACCACACCCAAGAAATGCTGGCGAATTTGGATTTCCTTGTCGTTCAGGATGTATTCCTGAGCAAGACAGCTGAATTCGCTGATGTCATTTTGCCAGCCGTACCTTCACTCGAAAAAGACGGAACCTTTACGAACACCGAACGTCGTGTACAGCGTTTATATGAAGCACTCCGCCCTATGGGAGACAGTAAACCGGATTGGTGGATTTTCAGCCAATTTGCCAAGCATATGGGATTTGATTGGGATTACAGCCATCCAAGTGAAATTTTTGAGGAAATGGCGTCGCTCACTCCATTTTTCTCCCAATGTAATTATGACGTATTGGAAGGCTGGAACAGCTTCCACTGGGGATCGCCGGATGGTAGCAATACACCGCTGCTCCACACCAACGGCTTTAACTTTCCGGATAAAAAAGCGCGTTTGGGACTTTTCGAATATGTACCACCAAAAGAGTACCCTGTTGAATTCGATCTGACCTTAAATAATGGTCGACTGCTCGAACAGTTTCATGAAGGAAATATGACGACCAAATCAGCGGGTATTCAGCTCAAACTTCCAAAAGTATTTGTGGAAGTTTCCCCTGAATTGGCTGAAGAGCGCGGAATCAAAAATGGATCGCTGGTTCGATTGGAATCCCCTTATGGTGCGGTCAAGCTACGCGTTCTGGTGACAGACCGGGTGCAGGGAACTGAAATTTATGTGCCGATGCACTCTACCAGCCATGATGGTGCGGTCAATCTGTTAACTGGAGGAGCGTTCGATGTGGTCACCCGCACACCGGCCTATAAACAAGCCAAAGTACGGATGCAAATTTTGGAGGTAGACGGTCAAAATCCACTGCCACGTATCAATCCGCGTTACAAAAAGCGTCATCCGCAAAATGGGGTTGAAGTGGACCGTAAGTGGAATCGTCCCGGTTACGTCGATTTGGTGGATCAAAAATAAGGAGGTTGAACCGTGGCTAAGCCTATTTCAATTGTGAGAAAACGCGTTTTGACAGAAGAAGAACGCCAAAAACAATCGCTGGATCAGCTTACTGCTGATCTGGCGGACAATGGGGCAGCATTGCAGAAGACGCTTGAAATCGTACGCGAGCTGCACGACAGTGGTCTTCTCGAAGCAGCTCAGTCTATGCTAAAAGCCAAAGAAAGCATCGCCAAAATCGCTGTAGGACAAGCGACGCGTAAGCCTGTGACGAACATCATCAATAATCTCATGGGAGCAGCAGGGATGCTGTCTGAGGTAGACCCCGAGCTGATGAAAAAGCTGACAAATAGCGTTACCAATGGCCTGAACGAAGCCGAAGAACATCTAAAGCAGAATAAAAAGACTCGTCTGCGCGATCTTATGAAGGCGATGAATGATCCAGATGTAAACCGGGCAATGGGATTTGGCATTCATTTTCTCAAAGGAGTGGGAAGAAGTTTGTCTGATAAATAACTCATAGAGTGTGAAGGTGGAAGACAAGTAACAACAGGCAATAAAAAGAGCTGGCTCCGAAAACGGGGGCAGCTCTTTTTATTTATTTTTTATCCACCTGCAATAGCGTCACCGTTTTAAGAGAAACGGCATCTTTTATTTGCTCCTCTGCGATGACCTTGAGCTTAAGCAAACTGGCAATCTTCGACGTATCCGGCTTGGAAAACAAGCGCCATAGCTGCGGATCAGGCAGTGAATCATACAGCTTTGTATGATCGTATTCCTTACGGTGCTGTTGCACAATCTTGACTCGGTAGTTGCCAATTTCCCAATCTGACACCTCCTGCTGCGCACAATGAGCGGTAATGTCATTACGCAAATCAGTCAGTTCACCTTCAATTTCTTTTTGCTTTTGCTTTAACTGGTAGTAGCGACGCACCTTGTTTTCCAATCCCATCACGCTCCTCTACTTACATATGTATGTTTGCAGAAGCGTTTTAGGACAAGTTTTGTGATGTTAGATTGAAGGCGTAACTGCAAAAGCATTTCCCGGGTAATGGTAACGTCGACCAATTGAACCCTCATTACTTAAACTTTATTTCAGGATTTTGCAAAATCCTCATTTAGGTACATTCGCCCCTGGATTTACAGGCCCTGCTCCTTGGGATTTCCCCTTACGCTTCATATAATTGGCCCAGTATGCCGTCAGAATAGGTACCAAAATCGAGGTCACAATGACCGAAGCAGCAACTAAGGCCGTTGCAGATTGCGCAACAGGCAGGAACTCAGGCTTGATATTGGCGACAATGACTGGATTGGCTACTGCTGCTCCTGCTGTACTAGAGGCTGCAATTCCTGCTGTACCGTTGCCACCACCGATATATTTGTCCGCCAAAATCAGTGGAATACCTGTAACGATAATGACAAAAATACCTAATAAGATACCAAGCATACCTGTCTGGACAATGACACTCAGGTCAATGGAACAACCAAGTGCAAAACCAAAAAATGGAATCAAAGCTTGCGTTGCGTTCCCAAAATATTTTCGGAAATCATGATCCAGATTGCCCAACATAAAGCCGACCAAAAATGGTAATACCGCCCCCACAAATGTCTGCGGTTCAAAAACGGCCAGCCCGGTGCTACCCAAAATAATCATGGTCACCAACGGACCCGATTCCAGTGACATCAGTACAAATGCTCCTGCCTCTTCCTTGGAGCCATACTGCTGCATAATGGAGGCGTATAACCCGCCGTTCGTCATATCCATAGCCGAGATCAGCGCCAGCACCGACAAACCTGCAAATAGTCCACTTTCTACACCACTAACAGGCAGCAATCTGGATGCAATGATCGCCACTACCCACGCAACCGCAATTTTGGTCAATACGAGCGTTCCTGATTTACGCAATACAGTACCCGTCGCTCGCACATCTATGGAAGCACCCATACAAAAAAACCACACTGCCAAGATGGGTACCGTACCTGTCATCAGCCCCTTGGTAAAAGATCCAAAATAGTCGCCTGCCCATGGAGTAAATGTATGAAAAAGTGCGCCAATAAACAGCGGCACCAGCATAATGCCCCCTGGAATTTTATCAATGTTTTGTTTGATTTTCATAACTTCGTTCAACCCTTTCGTTTTTGCCAATGCAAAAACAAGGCCGTGTTACTTGCGGCTCAAGCCGAGCTCGGGAATCAGTCTCGCGAAGGTATCGTGACTCTCCTTCAGTTGCCGCGCGAATGCCTCTGCATCCTGGACACGCAATCCCAACCCATGCTTACGCATTTCCTCCCTGAATTCCTCGTCTTTCGTCCCCTTGATCAGTGCATCCGTCAGCGTTTGAGCAACTTCATCCGGTGTATCCTTGGGTACAGCCAGCCCTCTCCAAGTGCCAATAAAATGTACACGCAGCCCAGTGGCTTGCTGTAGTGTCGGCGCTTTTGGAAACGCTTCCGAAATAGTGTCTGCCTGGATCGCCAGTATGCGAAGTTTCCCTTCGTCCACGTATTTCTTCACTTCTGCGGGACTGACGGGTACAGCATCCACAAATCCGCTCATTAAAGCGGAGACGGCTGGGCCTGCTCCCTCATAAGGGATATGGGTAAAGCGGACTCCGCTTTTCTGCTCCAGCATCGCGGCAGCAAGGTGCCATATGCTCCCTGTGCCTGCATTCCCCATTTTGAGCTTGCCGGGATGTGCCCCAGCATCCTCCAGAAATGCCTCCGCTGTCTTCCATGGTGCATCTGCCCGGACCGTAATGGCGGAAGGGTCCATATTGGTTTGAAGCAGCGGCTTAAATCGCTCATAGGTGAGCGGTAGCAGTCCCAAATGAGGCAACGTAGTCAGCTCAGCGACCAGATACGTTACGGTATAACCGTCCGCCTGCGCCTCAGCCCCTTCCATCAGCCCGACAGAACCGCCTCCTCCCGTACGATTAACGACGATGATCGGCTGACCGAGATGCTTTTCGGCGGCTTTTGCCAACGCTCTCGCGGTAATATCCGTACCGCCCCCCGCCGCATAAGGAACGACGAGTGTTATTGGCTTCGTAGGAAATATACGGCTGTGATCCTGCAGGGCATGGTGATCCACATATTCACTGATACTCAAGGCAGAAAGCATAGCTACTCCCGCCGCAACCAGCACATATTTTTGCCATGGCTTTTTCTTCATTACGCTTCCTCTTCTCCAAAAATGAACTGGGCCCGTCATGCGCCCGTTTTCACCTCCAACGTTTTCGGTCTTGTTGTTTGCGTTTACATGAAGTCAATGTACCGCAACGTGGAGGGCTACAGCTATCGCTTAATCTTCGTATTTATCTTCTATTTCGCCAAAGTATCGACCTTTTGACCGATCTGCATATTCATTGGAAGATTTGCTGATTTGTCTGAATCTCCCTGGGGTCACTTGTTTGTGCTTGCGGAATACCCGAATAAAGCTGTTCTCATTTCGGTATCCGACCTGTTCTGCAATTTCACCGATTTTCAAATGGGTTTCACATAGTAATGTGCATGCCTTTTTTACGCGTAATCCAGTCAAATAATCATAAACGGTGGTCCCTGTTTCTTCCTTGAACATGCTGCTCACCGAGGACACGCTCATGTGAACATGATCCGCAATTTCCTGAAGCCCGATGTTCAAATGCAAATGATGTTCCATATATTCGATCATCTCTTGTACACGTACAAAATCTTTGGACTGGATGCGTCCGTTCCATTTTTCTTCAATATCAGTCAACATCATGACCAGCAATGCCTCAATGTCTTGAAGGTCTAGCGTCAGAATCTGATTCCAGTGGTAATCAGCAAGCTGATCCGGCGGCGTCACACTCTGAGTGGCACACCATTTTAGCAAATCTTCCAGCAATTCATGAACAAACAAGTAGACCTGGGCTGGAGATGTTCTGTGGAATCGAAGTTCTTCTACCCAGTGGCTGATTAGCTTTACACTTGCACCAGGTTCCTGTGCCTCCAGGGCACGAATTATTTCCACACGCCGATTGTTCAGCAATGTTGAATCCTGAATCTGCTCCTTTGACTGTTCATCCACTATGTTATCCTTTTTCACACTTATGCTGCTGTCTATATTCGTATATGAACGTCCATACCCCTCATACAAACGCAAATTAAGGGCCTCTTTTCCTTTTATAAAAGACGTCCGTGCCTCTTGAATATCCGTGACCATATGACCAATCCCTATAGAAATAGTCAAAGGAAGATACTCACCGACAACCTGAATCAGCCTATCCACACTTTTCTGAAGCAAAATGCTCTCTTGGAGGTCAGACACTGTACCAACTTCATTCGAATTCTCACTGAACTGTAACAGCACAATAAAACCACTTTCCTCCTCCGGCGAGCATACTGCTTTCCAGTGAGGTTCGAGCAACTCTAGCAAAATGTTGTTCAGCGCATACTTGAGCAGCATTTTATCCTCTTCTGGAAAGCTTGCAGCCCACGTAGAATACCGGTCGATGGACACGATCATGACAAACAAAGAATTACCGTCCCAATCGGAAAAATACTGTTCCCATTTCATACGCATTTCCTGTATGCCCATTCTACGCTGGATGACATCTTCCATATATTTGGAACGCAGCTCCGGCAGACTTCGCTCTACCACCAATGATTTGCGATGAAACTCTCCAACCAGTTTACTAATCACAGGTTCTAGGTCATACAATCCTCCTTGGCGCGTTCCCTTATTGCCCGAATTCAACAGGCTATTAATTTTTTTCATAGGGCGAAAAGCTGCATAATTATAATAGTAAACTGCTGAGCACCCAGCCAGTATGGAGATAAAGGCCAGCCATAGCATCATATTGCGCGCCAGCTTTACATTTTTCAGCAGCTTGTCCATCGGAACGAGCGATACTAGACGCCAGCCCGTTACATCAGAAAAGGTTTGATTCGCCATATATTCCATGTCCCCTATCTCCACATAAGCATAGGGACTCACATCCAGCTCTTTCAAAACCCTGCCCATATCATTTAAGGGTAAGGACGATCTCAGCTTGGGATAGATCAACTCGCCCTCCAGATCGTACACGTATTGCGAGTTGGATAAATGAATATACAGTTTGGAGAAAAAACGGTCGTAATCCAGATTGATTAGCACCGCACCCATGACCTGACCATTCTCTACTATAGGCCTGGCCAGCGAGAGCAGCTCTACCGTCCCCTGCTCACGATCGGTGCCGTACCATCTCCGCTTAATTAACAACGGCTTTTTTTGAATGTCCTGAATCCAGGGAACCCATGTAGTATCCGGTGCCTGCTTCCAATCAGCCATGTAACCATAATTGCTGGATACCAGAGCATGATTGTCCAAAGAAATAACTTCAACCGAATAAATTTCTTCGTGTGAAGAAAGGGTTTTCAAGTATTTCTGTAGCCGATCTATGACGGAGGCGTTGTCTGGCAGCGATTTCCCATCTCTTTGGACACGCACAAAAGCCTCTACGTCCGGATGATATGCTGCGTCCAGCGCCTTGTTATCAGACTCACGAAAAGCCCGATTGGTCACATCCAGATTGATTTGCAATAATTCTATATTGGGTGTGTTCAGCTCGGTATCCAAACCTTCACGGTATCCTGAATACGATAGTAAGCCGATCACGCTAATCACAAGCGACACGCACAGAGTGAGCAGTAGAATCAGTCTTGTCTGTTTATTTTTCAGTATCAATCGAAGCTTAAGTCGCAACATTCCCGTAACTTCATCCTTCCGGACTTCGTTGTCCATCTTCCTCTTGTCAATATACGTGGTGACATATTCTCCCTAAATCTATTTGACGTAAGAGTCGGAATTCCCTGCCTATGTATATCAAACTTAATATAAGTCACATCATTAAAATAAAAAAAGAAGAAGCCTCCCTGTACTGTACAAGTTAGAACTTCTTCTTTGGTACTGCTTATATTCATTATTCAGCAAAAACAGATACTCGCTCCACAGGTTTTAGCTTGTCTTTTCCACCTGAAAACGATCCAGCTCCCGCTGCATTTCCTCGCGAATCTGACGAAGCTCTTTTACCTTCTCAGCCGATTCCTCAAAGGAACGCTTCTGCTCTACCGTGGAAGCCGTAATCTCTTCACTGCCTGCGGCGGATTGCTGAGTGATTGCGCTGATATTTTCGATAGCTTGCTGCACCTGTACGCTCAGTTCACGCGATACATTCATGTCCGTTGATAACTTGCTGACTTGGCTCGCAATTTGCTGCACTTTACCACTAATCTCTGTAAACGATGCTCCGGTCGAGGAGGTTGCCTTCTCCTGCTCTCGGAACAGCTCCTGACTTTGCGTCACAGAAGTCTTCACCTTATCCATAGCCTGCGTGATGCCGTCAACTGCGGTATAAATTTTCTTTACCGCAGACTCTGATTGATTCGCCAGCTTTTTCACTTCATTGGCAACAACAGCAAAACCTTTTCCTGCTTCACCTGCACGTGCAGCTTCAATAGAAGCATTCAAGGACAACAGCGATGTTTGGCTGGCAATTTCGGAGACGTATCCAGTCATGGTTGTAATCTCGGCTGCATTAGCCTCCAGCTCCTTGACCGTCTGCTCCACTTCGGACATGGCTGAACGATTTTCTGCAACAATACGCAGTTGATCGCTCATGACCCGCGTACCCTGCTCAATGACACGCAAAGCATCCTCACTATACGCAGTCGATTGAGTGGTCTCCAGCAGATTAGATTCAAACTTTTGCTGCATCTCGTCCACAACACCAACTGTCGACGACAGATCCTCAGCAATTTTCTGACTGCCTATCGCCAGTTCCTCTGTTGACGTGCTGACTTGTGTCACAATTTCCTTCATGGCCTCATTATGCTGATCAATATCCCGAGCCATCAGATCGACACGATTACCCGCCTGATCAATGGAGAGCACAATGTTGCGCAAGTTCCCGATCATGACTCGGAACGATTCATTGAGCTCGTCCAGCTCATCGCGTCCCTTGGTTTGGGCAAGCTGTACCGTCAAATTCCCCTCGGCAATTTGCTTCGCGGCATCCGTTAACTTGCGTGTTCTAAGAGCAAGCTGCCTGGAGGTATATGTATTATATAGCCCAACCGCCACCAGAAGTATAACTGCACCTGCCAAGGCCAATTGCCAAGTAAAACGAATGCTCTTGGTCAAATCTTCTGTGTATTGGTCATAACGCGCCTTGGTCAGTAGATCCAGCATAAATACATCGTTCTGAATCCCTTGGGCACGCATGGCCTCTCGCTTGGACTCTGGGCTGTTTTGGGTACTCATTGCTTTCTCCGTTGCTACTTTCAATTGGCTGAATTTTGTTTTAATCGTATTCAGTCGTTTTTGCTGTTCTTCGGTCTGCATCATGCCCTGTGAAAGCAAAGTAATCGTCTTTTCAGACTGAGTCAGTTGATTTTGCACATCGGCTTTGTTGCTCTCCGTCATGGAAGCTGAATAATTTTGCAGTGCCTGCCCTGACTGAATCAAATAGGCATTGAGCTGCTGTACATTCAACATAGCCGGAACCAGATTGCTACTTTGCGAGTTAATACGAATTAATTCAAAAATGATATAAGCCACTAAAGCCAGGCAAGCGATCAAGGAAATCATCGCGTTCAGCACCAGTTTACCTTGCAGTTTCATCAGCTTTCATCCTCCGTTTGCGAAAATTTATTGGGTGGGAACAGTCAGTGTGCCGGATTTGATTTTTTCCTTTAAATCATCCAACAACTTTTGCTGATCCGGACTCAGTGTCACGACACGAATAGGCGCCAAACCTACACCATCTTCCGCAAGACCAAACACCATATCCTTCTCCATAAATTTTCTTTGATGATCTGCAAAGCCTTTGACTGCTGTATAAATGGCAATGTCTACATTTTTAAACATCGAGGTCACTACCGCTTTTTCCGCAATAAAAAACTGGTCGCTATCGACCCCGATGGCGAATTTTTGCTGCTTCTGTGCTTCTTGTAGCGCACCCACACCCGTAAGGCCTGCGGCTGCATAGATAACGTCAATCTGATCGTTATTGATCATGTCATCTGCAATTTGCGTCCCCAGCTCTGGCTTTCCAAAATCGCCTGCATACGTAGCGGTGACTTTGGCATCAGGCTTGACTGAGTGAACCCCTGCGCTATATCCAATTTCAAACTTTTTCAACAAAGGAGATTCCACACCTCCGAGAAAACCCACCTGTTCGGTACGACTCGTCAACCCTGCAATGACTCCGGCCATAAAACTGCCTTCTTCTTCTTTAAAGGTAATAGAAGCCACATTCGGTAAATTTGATTTCTCATCCACGATTAAAAATTTATGGTCTGGATATTTTTTGGCAATGGATTCCAGACTGTCCTTCACCATGTAACCTAATCCAACGATTAAATCAGCCTTTTCTTGAACAAGCTGCTCAAAAGCCGCATCATACGTCTTCGTCTCCGTTATTTCCCGGTATTCAAAAACAATCTTCCCCTCATCCCGTGCCTTGACCAAACCTCGAAAAGCCGCGTCGCTGTAAGACTGATCACCCAAACCAATATCTGACAGTACGATTCCCACCTTAATGGGCTGAGCCTTGGTTTGTGCTGCCGATTGCCCACATGCACTTAGCAATAATGCAAGGATTGTGACAATGGGAATCCACCTAACATTTAATAGTACTGCTCGCTTCTTCATAACATATCACCTCAACATAATTTGGAAATCCCCAACATCTTTATATCGGTTAAAAACGCATATTCTTTCATAAGGATTTCTGTAAATTCATTTCCACTATTTTGTTATGAGAAAATTAAAAAAGGGACTGATTCCTGGGCTTCGATCTCGTCGCCAGTCGTTCAGTCCCTTTATGATTATCTTCCACTCCATTTGGAAGCAATCACGTCTACTTTACTTTCTATGAGGTCCATAACCTCCTCGCGCTGCCTAGCCTTGAATAAATCAATCATGTCGATCAAGTCGTTGCGGTCTAATAATTTAACCCCGTTGACAGCAGCAAGTGTTTTACAGGATTCCGTATAACGGCCGGAGGTAATGACGAGGGACCTGTCAGCTGCATAATAACGCATAGAGGTATAGATCTCCTGCACTGCTCCCAAGCCTACCGGATGTTGTACCCCATAACGTTTGGCCTGTATGACAACTCTGACGCCTTCACGGTCTGTAAAAACCAGATCCGCTCCAAAATCCCGGCTACTGGTTGTTTTATAGATCTCCTTATAGCCAAGCGCGGATAATAACCGCTGCAAATAAAGCTCAAATTCCGAGCCATCCTCCATACGATCTATATCCTGAATTCCAATTTTGCGCGGGTCCAGATCGCGTAAAATCCGATTTCTGCGACCACGTATCAGTCCTCTGATGATGAGCGCAAACAACACTAAAAGTACAATGAGTCCTATTCCTAATTCCTTGTATGCCAATAATTTTTCCAGCAACATCCAACTCTCCCTTTTCTACCATAAGCGTAGCCGTATCATCCTTAACAGGGAACTCCCCTATGCACGCTCGCTCCCGTATTACATCTGTGTTATCACATAACAATAGCCCCGCCAGATTCGACGGGGCTATCTTCGTCTTGCCTCAAAGCTGTCTAAACTCCATACTCCGCATCATTATTCGCGATTCAGCAAAGATTCTCCGGCAATACCAGGCTGAGTCATTTGGTACGGGTCCAATATAATGTCCAGTTCCTCCTCGGTCAGTACATTGTACAGCAGGCACAACTCACGCACCGATTTCCCAGTCGTAATGGCTTCGCGAGCAATACGTGATACCACCTCATATCCAAGGTGCGGATTAAGCGCTGTAATAATGCCTACACTGTTCTCCACATATTCACGACACCGCTCCACATTCGCTTCAATTCCTTCCACACAATGAATGCGGAAGACGTGAAAGCCCTGCTTCATAATTTCCAGCGATTGCAGCAGATTGTAGACCAGTACAGGCTCCATTACATTCAGCTCGAGCTGACCCGCCTCTGAAGCCAAACAGATCGTATGATCATTACCAATGACCTGAAAAGCAATTTGGTTAATGACCTCACACATCACCGGATTTACCTTGCCCGGCATAATGGATGACCCTGGCTGGCGGGCAGGCAGACTCAGTTCCCCCAGACCCGCACGTGGTCCGGAAGCCATCAAACGGATGTCATTTGCCACCTTAGACATATTCATCATACAAATTTTCAAGGCGGCAGACACTTCAGTATAAGCATCCGTATTTTGTGTAGCATCTACGAGATTTTCGTCAGCTTCCACAGGGAAGCCACTGACGTCTGCCAGTACCTCTGCGACACGCTGAATATAACGACGGTCTGCGTTCAGGCCAGTACCCACCGCAGTTGCGCCCATATTAATCGTTAGCAGGTGCTGCTTGGTCGCACGGACGCGTCCGATATCACGACCCAGCACACGCGCATAAGCCTGAAACTCCTGCCCTAATCGGATCGGCACTGCATCCTGCAAGTGGGTTCGGCCCATTTTAATCACACTATCAAATTCATTTGCCTTGCGGGAAAATGCTTCCTGAAGCTCACTCATGGTAACTAATAGCTTATCAATCATACTTAATACAGCCAAGTGTACGGCTGTAGGAAAAGCATCGTTCGTCGATTGCGCCATATTAACATGATTATTAGGACTGATCTCCTGATAATCTCCGCGTTGCTTGCCAATCAGCTCCAGCGCTCGGTTCGCAATCACTTCATTTGTATTCATATTAATGGAAGTGCCTGCGCCGCCCTGAATCGGATCGACGATGAAATGGTCATGCAACTGTCCTTGTATAATCTCATCAGCAGCCTGAATAATGGCCTCTGCTTTGGGGCGGTGTAAACGGGTTAGTTCCATATTTACCGTCGCTGCTCCCTTTTTCACGATCGCCATAGCTTTAATCAACTCAGGGTGCAGTCTTTGGCCTGTAATTGGAAAATTTTCTTTTGCCCTCAGCGTTTGCACACCGTAATAGGCATCTGATGGCACTTCCTTGGTACCTAAAAAATCATGCTCCAACCTCATATTCTCTGATTCCTCCGCTGTGTTTGCTACGTTCTTCAATTCAGTACAGCCAAATTGACATAAAAAGACCTTTTCTGATCCCCTCTTCATTATACGTTCCTATTCCCGTGCTTTTCCAGTCGAATAAACGCGGAAAAAGCTATGTAACCTTGGACAAGTTATGATTACCCGTATATACCACACTTATTCGATAAATGCTCAGCTATGACTAGAATACGGATGTAACGGCTTATAATAATATCGAGTGGCGTGCAGCTGACCATCGGCTGATTGAGCATAACCCGGAATAACACCAGCTTCCACGAACCCGATCGACTCGTATAGTCCATTGGAGGGATCACCCACCCGCGTATCTAGCACCAGTAACGTTCTATCCTGACTAAGTGCTTCTTCTTCCGCTACCTTCATTAACTGACGTGCGATCCCCAGTCTGCGTCCGGACGGATGCACCATAAGCTTTGCAATTTCCGCACGGTGAGTAGCGTTAGCTTTTTGAGCCAAATGAAGCTGAACCGTCCCTACAGGTACTCCATCCTTCTCGGCAATCCACAGAACTACACCGTCCTCAAGTACATTGTTCCAATAAGCTGCTGCTTCCTGATAACCTAATGGGGGTAAGAAACCTATAGATGCACCGTCTGCAACCACGTCGATCAACAGCCGACTTAGTGAGTCTGACAGGTCTTCGCTCAGAGCTTGAACAGGGTAGACTCTCATTTCGTTAGACATTATGATTCCTCCCGATGAGTTCGATAACATACAATAAAGAAAGTAAACTATCTTTTTAGGATAGCTTACTTTCCATAATACTTCGTTTACTTCATTATTCTCATTTCCATTACTGCTCTGCCATATAAAAGAACTCCCACAGATGACCATCTAAATCCTGAAAGCTCCACCCATACATAAAACCATGATCTTGAGGTTCGTTCGAGGGCTTGCCGCCCGCTTCCAAAGCCTTGTGGACGATCTCGTCTACCTTTTCTCGGCTCTCTACCGATAAGGCAACAATCGCTTCTGTACTTTTTGTGGCATCTGAAATCTCTTTTGTCGTGAACGCTTTAAAACGTTCTTCAACCAATAACATGACAAAAATATGCTCACTAACAACCATACAGGTTGCATGTTCATCAGTGAACTGAGCGCTGAATTCAAATCCGATGGTAGTGAAAAAATCAATGGACTGTTGCAGGTTTTTAACTGGTAAATTCACAAAAATTTGTTTAGCTGTTACTCCCACGACATTTCACCTCTTCATTCGTCATTCATTCTACTTTATCATAACACCTCTCCACAAAAGATAACTTAACTATCGTATAAAGTCAATCAATCTGACATTTATATAGTGATATCCCCTATTCCCAATGTAGCTTATCCAGCGTGCGAGATAATACAGCCGCTGCTTCTGCCCTCGTCACGGATGTAGC
This sequence comes from Paenibacillus sp. NMA1017, assembly GCF_058895805.1. Classification (NCBI taxonomy): domain Bacteria; kingdom Bacillati; phylum Bacillota; class Bacilli; order Caryophanales; family Paenibacillaceae; genus Paenibacillus; species Paenibacillus sp. NMA1017. The sequence continues at coordinate 29,099 of NZ_JBZXYR010000004.1, forward strand.
CGGGCCAAAACGGCCCTTCTCGTCTCCCTTCATAATACCTAGTCCAGACAAAGTCTTCACAGCCGGAGCTGCCCATGTAGAAATCTCCTGCGCATCCGATAATGATACGGATAAACTTTCACTCACTTCGCCTGTATGTTCTTCTGTGTTCCCAGCGAAGTGCAAGGCTCTCTCTATGATCACAGCCAGTTCCTCCCTCGATACCGGTGTATCAGGACGGAAGCTTCCGTCAGCATAGCCGTTGATCAGCCCGGCTGCTGCTGCGGTACGTACGGAATCCGCATACCACGATTCAGATTGAACATCGTCAAAGCTCGTCAGCGTGCGATCTGTACGCTCCAGTCCAAGTACACGAACCAGCATCGCTGCCAGTTCAGAGCGTCGCACCTGGCCTTCAGGCTCAAAATGCAGGTTCGCTAAGTCCCTTTCACGAGTCGCACTAGCTATAAAGGCTGTTGGATCGATCCCCGTCACAAGCAGGCGAGTCGCCAGCCGTGTAATGTCCTGCTGCGCCCAATGGCCGGATATATCCATGAACGATCCGGTTTTTCCAGAAGCCCCGCCATCAAGCACAGCGTAAGTCCCTCCCGAACGTCCATACACGGTTATTTCCTCACTCACAACGTGAAAAGGAACAGGTTGATAGGACAGCTGTCCGGCTTGGTTGATCGATACCTTTACTACAGCAAGCTGGTCTACTTCGACCGTTGTAGGAACACGTAACAGATAACGTTCATACCCACTACCAGAGTCTCCGTTACCTGTCAAAAGCTGTTTCCGTCCATCCTCGTTTCTCAGCTCAGCGGCGATATCCAAAGCTTGTAACAGTTTGCGCCCTGTCGGAACATCCAAGCGTTTAGCCAGTTCTTCGTTCGTAGCGACGGAAAAATTCAAGTAAATTTGTTTTACAGGCACCTGCCAGGTATCAGCCAGTTTCTGAAGAGACAAACGACTTGTTGCTACTTCATACCCACCTTGTGGCGTTTCTACTCGAAGGGTACGAATACGGTCGTTCAAGACGGCTCCCAAAGCTTCACCGTTTAAATGAACCTCGTACGTCCTCGCTTCTACTTGTTCCCCTGCACGGATCACAAGCGTACCCTTCGCACCATTTTGAATGGCCTTTTGTATTTCAGCAGCCGTTACTTGAGCGACTGCCTTTTTCAGTCCGTTTTGCTCCACTTCGGTCATTACAGACTTAACTTGCACCACATTTGTACCAGACAGGCTGCTTCCATTGGGTTCACTACTGGCAGTCTGATCCTGCCCATTTCCCGTCCCTTTCACGTTACCGCTACTGCCATTTCCGATGTTGGCGTTTTCCTCGTTATCCTGCTGATCCTCATCATCATCGTCATTTCGGCCACTCCCACCATCTGTCGGTGGTTCTTCCGTTTTGCGTGGCAAATCTATTTGCGCAACCAACGGATCATGATCGCTGACCCGCCCGTCCGCCGCACTAAAATCCGCATTCATATGAACGATATCCAACACGGATGATCGGCTCAGTGACGGGCTGACCAGCATATGATCCAATGTTTGCGAATTACCTTCATAAATATAGGAGTACCGTTCCTTTTCATCCAAATCGTCAATCAGATTGGTCAATTCCTGCCCCCGTAGCAAAGCCAGCGTTTCAGAAAATTGAAAATCATTCAGGTCACCGAGCACCACCATATTGGCCTTAGGGTTTACTTGCAGTACCGACTTTACAAAGCTATTCACAATCGTTGCAATCTTCGCCCGCTGTATTTCGCTGATTCGCACAGGTGGCTGAATTCCTCCAAATGGAGCTTGATCGCCCCCTTTGGAATTAAAATGGTTAGCGACCACAATCACCTGCTGGCCTTCAAACTCAAATTCAGCGGCCAACGGCTTGCGCGAGTCTTCAAATGCCGCATTCAGGGGATCAATCCGACCCGGATTGAGAGAGAGTCCCTGCACCCCATAAGTGACAGACGTAACTGAATCCCCCTTGGGCTTGTCGGTCAGCGCGACACGTTGCGGATTGTACAAGAAGCCAACACGGATGTTGCCACCGGGGGCACCGCCATCCTTATTATTTTCAGGTGCAATATCTGTAAAAGCGTATTCCGGGCCTCCATGAGCACGAATCGCCTCTATGAGTACGCGGAAGCTTTCGGAAGCGTCTGTGGTGCCATTATCCTTCTCGCCGTTATTATCCTGCACTTCCAGCAATCCTATGATATCCGGATGATTCAAATTTACGGCGATAGCCTGCCCCAACTGATCTATTCGTTTTCCATCACCGGGATCGAAGTTTTCCACATTAAAAGAAGCTACTGTCAGCTTACGATCATCCGGTAGCAAACGCGTGTTGGCTGGCTGGAGGCCACCAGGTACAACATCCGGCAGACGCTCTGGCAGCAGCTTATAATTGCTAAAGCTATAGCTCACCACACCTGTGATAGGACCCGCAAAACGATCGCCTGTTTTCAAAGGTGTCGAAGGCTTCGCATCAATCAGAATCCGTTGCGGGTTCAGACTTCTTTCTGTCAGCATGAGTCCGCCTGCCTCCGTTACGATCTCACCTGTGTTTGGACCGTTATCAATTCGGACTGGAATTTCATAGCCATAAGGACCAATCACAGTGGCATCCTTCAACTCTACACGCATGCCTTCCAGGCTTTCAAAAAAGTCTAAGCCATCCTCCTGTGGATCAAACACGGTCATTCCGTCATGATCCACAACAGATGTCGGCATCACACGTCCATGTTGTCCTAGCAGAACGGGAGCCGGCAATGGACGATCATTGGCAATTACCTTAACCGAAGAAGCCACAATTTCTGTGGTCGTCAGGTCGATTGGCTTGCTCGCATATGTTCTTTCCGTGTATTCCTTAACCAAACCGCTAACCCTCACCTCATCCCCTACCTGCACACCGTGACTAGGCTTGTACACTAAAATGGCTTCAGATGTTTTTTCATCCTGATCCACTTGATCATCCAACTCTTGGATATAGAAGCTGCTCCCCTTCACCATCGTGATAACGCCCTGAATATCTGCTACTTTTTGTCCTTCATATGGAGAACGGTGTGCTGCCCCCTGTATATCGTGTATGCGCAGCTTTTTAGGAAGATAGACATCTGCATATACACTTGCCCCTACAGTTACAGGTGAAGGTTGCACCTCTTTTCCTGCAAAAGATGCAGGCTCTGCCGAAGCTTTTCCATTGGACAACCCTACCGGCCCTCCAGCTGAAAGCACCAGTATGGCACTGAGCCATGTGATCCCAAACCTTTTTAATTTCGTGGGTAATATTTTTTCTATGTATTCTTGTTTCATCAAAAGATACTCCCCTCCCCATTTTTACTATGATTACGCTTACAAATATATTCTTCTTTTAAGATACCATAAATTAGTCAATTTAGTACCTGAATTATGTAAGGATTTTGCAAAATTCGATTCCAGTCGCTCCAAAGTGCAATATATAGACGCACTAGACCACTTCGGTCTATATATTGTTCATTGGAAGTCGCTTATTGGATTTTTGCAAAACCATCATATAAAAATGAATTCTTCTTGCCGTAGCATATTCAGATCAAATTATTGTAAACTTGTTCTAATACAGAAAAAGGTGGCACATACGCTATGGAGCATTTGCTTAACGATCAGGTTAAAAACATTCAAATCAGCGGCATCCGCAAAATCGCCAACAAGGTTGCCGCATTACCCGGAACCCTGTCATTAACGATTGGACAACCGGATTTCCCTACCCCTGCGCATATTATGGAAGCTGCCCATCGGGCGATTAACGAAGGACGCACCTCCTATACACCTAACCCGGGACTGCCGGAATTAAGAGAAGCCGCAGCGGCGTTTGTAGCTCGTAAATACGGCCTGAATTACCGTGGACAGGATGAGGTTATCGTAACGAACGGAGCCAGCGAAGCGCTGGATATTACCTTACGCACGATTTTGTCACCCGGTGATGAAGTCATTCTACCCGTGCCAATCTACCCAGGGTACGAGCCATTGATCCGTTTGTCAGGCGGCATTCCTGTGTTTGCCGATACCCGCAGTAGCGGCTTCAAGCTCACGGCCGAGGTGCTGGAGCCTTATCTGACCGAACGGACAAAAGCAGTCATTCTCGGATATCCTTCGAATCCAACCGGACGAGTGATGAGCCGTGAAGAACTGGAAGCGGTCGCCGATTTACTGAAGGAGCGCGATCTGTTTATCATTTCGGATGAAATATACAGCGAACTGATTTATGATACCCCCCACGTGTCCATTGCAACTTTATCAGATATGCGGGAGCGTACCATCGTCATCAACGGTCTGTCCAAATCACATTCCATGACGGGCTGGCGTATTGGTTTTACGCTCGCACCCGCTGAAATTACACAGCACATGGTCAAAGTCCATCAGTACAACGTAACCTGTGCCAGCTCGATTAGCCAATATGCTGCCCTGGAAGCCTTGACCGCTGGTGTCGATGATGCACTTCCAATGCGTGAGGAATACCGCAAGCGTCGTGATTATGTACATGGAAGGCTGACAGACATGGGTATCCCGTTGGAGAAACCCGAAGGAGCCTTTTACCTTTTCCCTTCTATTGCCCATTTTGGATTAAGCTCGATGGATTTTACCTTGAAGCTGCTGGAAGAGCATGGAGTGGCTGTCGTACCTGGAGATGCCTTTTCTTCCTATGGCGAAGGATACATTCGCTTGTCCTATGCTTACGGACAGGATGTGCTGGAGCAAGGGTTGGATAAAATAGAGAGGTTTGTTAGAGGAATTGTGAGGAGTTAAGGGGGAGAGGCGCTACTCAGTCCATTTGATCTTCCGATCGCTGTTGCTGGGGGATTCTTGGATTGGATAAAACATTTATAGGTAAGAATCCCACAGCAAAGGCGAACGCTGTCGCTTCTCCAGATTCAAATGGCCCGCTTCGCTCACTGCCCGCCTTAAAGTCCCTCATTCCGCTAACATATGTGGGGATGCAGGGGGAAAAACATTACTCACCGCTTTGCGTGGTGAGTAAACAAAATAGGCCCTTGAGCCACCTGTACGGGTGGCTCAAGGGCCTGTCTGCTCTCACTACTCCCTCACCTCGGCGTAGGGATTCAGGGGTATAGCTTTAAGCACGTCGCAGCGGAGGGGGCGGAATGGTGCTGGACAAGCAAAGCGGTCGCCTTTAAATTCCGATTTTAACCTTTATACTTCAAATCATAAAAATCGGAATTTAACAGCGATGGTAAGCACCATCCGCCACCGCAGCGACCTTTAAAGCACCACCCCCTAATCCTCACGCCACTCCCCTACTTTAAATGCATTTTGAATTGCAGGAACAATTCATTGTAATGAGCGAGCATGCGCTTGCCCAGATTGTTGTATACTTCCAGCTTATCTGTAATTTCAGATGGAGGATAGAACCGCTCATCGCCAGAAATATCTTTAGGCAGCAATTTCTTTGCATCCTTGTTTGGCGTGGAGTATCCTACAAATTCGGCATTTTGAGCGGCTACATCGGGCTGCATCATGAAATTGATGAACTTATGGGCCGCATCCACATGGGTAGCGGTTTTTGGAATAACCATATTATCAAACCACAAGTTGGAGCCTTCATCTGGCACGATGTAATCGAGCTTCTCGTTCTCATCCATGATTTCAGACGCATCACCGGACCATACAACCCCGGCAGCAGCTTCCTCGTTTGCCAGCAGCATTTTAATCTCGTCACCGACAACCGCTTTGACATTGGGTGCTAATTTCTCCAACTTCGTCAAAGCCTGCTGCAAATGTGCCTCATTCGTATCGTTCAAGGAATAGTGAAGGCTGTTCAGTGACATCCCTACGACTTCCCTCGCACCATCAACCAACAGTAGGTTATTACGCAACTTTGGATTCCACAGACCGTTCCAGCTATGAAAATCAATGCCTTTCGTCAGCTCCGGGTTAAACACTATCCCGACTGTACCCCAAAAATACGGCACCGAGTATTCATTATTCGGGTCGAACGAAAGGTTTAGAAAATGAGAATCCACATGCTTCAAATTCGGCAGCTTGCTATGGTCCAACGGGAGCAACAAGTGCTCCTGCTTCATTTTAGCCAAAGCATATTCCGAGGGAACCGCTACATCAAATGAAGTTCCTCCCTGCTCGATTTTCGTCAGCATCGCCTCATTGGAATCAAAGGTCTGATAAATGACAGTAATCCCCGTCTCCTTCTGAAACCGTTCCAACAACTCAGGGTCAATGTAGTCTCCCCAGTTGTACACCGTCAGTGTGTTGCCACCGGAGTAGCCTTGACTGGAATTCAGCCATGCCGCCACCCCCATCAGCCCAAACGAGATGATGAAAATCGACAGAAACACGCGCACAAGTGACTTCATCTAGGCACCCCCATTTCTGCCGCAGGCTCTTTTTTACCATTACGATTCGCCTTGCGCATAATAAAGTAGTAACCCACCACCAGCAGCACAGTAAATAGGAAAATGAGCGTGGATAACGCATTGATGGACAAGGAAACCCCTTGACGGGCACGTGAGTATATTTCCACCGATAAGGTCGAATAGCCACTGCCTGTCACAAAAAAGGTCACCGCAAAATCATCCAGCGAGTACGTTAGCGCCATAAAGAAGCCCGCATAAATCCCTGGCTTGATAAAGGGCAAAATTACCTTGGTCAGCACATCCAGCCGGCTGGCACCCAAATCACGTGCGGCATCGACCAGAGATGGGCTCATTTCCTGCAACCGCGGCAAAATCATAATGACCGCAATCGGCACACTAAATGCAATATGGGATAATAAAACAGAGTAGAAACCCAGCTTAATCCCGACCATCGTGAACAAAATGAGGAAGGAAGCGCCAATAATGACGTCCGGGTTCACGATCAATACATTATTGAGCGATAGCAGCGTATTTTTGACTCGACGGTTCTGCATCTGATGAATAGCCAGTGCCCCCATAATGCCAATAATCGTAGCCAACGCAGACGACAGCAAAGCAATCACCAAGGTGTTAATGACAATAATGATCAAGCGAGTGTCTGCAAACACCTCTTTGTAATATTGGAGTGTAAAACCTTCAAACTCATGCATCGTCCCGCCACTGTTGAAGGAATAGTACATCAAATACAAAATAGGCGCGTACAACACGAGAAAAACAATCACCAAATAAATATTCCCGAATCGGTTTTTATTTACCATGCCGCACCCTCCGTTTCGTTCCCGAGGTGAGCAGCATAATGATCCCCATCGCCAAAATCAGGAACACGGCAACCGTAGAGCCCATACCCCAATCCTGAGTAACCAGAAAATGCTGCTCTATCGCCGTTCCCAGTGTAATCACACGGTTACCTGCAATCAGACGGGTAATCATAAACAGCGACAACGCTGGAATAAACACAGCCATGCAACCGGATCGCACACCCGAAAGTGTTAACGGAAAAATAACCCTGCGAAATGCAGTCCACTTGGAGGCTCCCAAATCACGGGCTGCGTCAAGCAATGAAGGGTTTAACCCTTCCAACGCGTTATAAATGGGCAAAATCATAAAAGGCACAAAAATATAAACCGACACAAACACAAAGCTGGAGCTGGTAAACAATAATTGCTGACCTCCCAACCCAACCATACCTAACACCGCATTCACCGGACCATAGGTACCGAAAATCCCGATAAAAGCATACGTTTTGAGTAGCAAGTTAATCCAGGTCGGCAAAATAATGAGCAACAGCCACAGCTGCTTATGCTTGGTGCGTGTGAGCAAATATGCCGCCGGGTAAGCAACTAACAGTGAAAATACAGTGATCAGAAATGCATACCAAAACGAGCTAAGCGTCATGCTCAAATAAACAGGTGTCAGAAACTGAGCGTAGTTGTTGAATGTGAGATGACCATCCACATCAAATAGTGAATAGTAAAACACAAGTACAACCGGAGCTGCCACGAACAGCACAATCCATAAATAGTAAGGCAGCAGATACGCTGCTCTTGTATTACCGGACATGCTGATCCACCTCTTCATAGGCTTCCAGACGCCGATCAAATTCTTCCTCTGTTTCCCCAAACCGCATCACATGGATCGCTTCCGGGTCAAATCGCAGACCGATTTCACTGCCCAGCTCCGCCTTTTTGGTAGAATGCACGAGCCACTCCTGTCCCGAATCATCATAGCAGCTTATTTCATAGTGAACACCACGGAACAATTGGGTATCCACTTTTACACGTAGCTTGCCTTCAGCAACACTCGTAATCTCCAAGTCCTCCGGCCGGATCACAATTTCAATAGGCTCGTTCGGACGTAGTCCCCCGTCGACACATTCAAACTGTCGACCGTTAAATTCCACTTGGTAATCCGCAATCATACGTCCTGGGACAATGTTGGATTCACCGATGAAATCAGCAACAAACCGATTAATCGGCTCATCATAAATATCATTAGGCGTACCACTCTGCTCAATCTTGCCTTTGTTCATGACAAAAATTTCGTCCGACATGGCCAGCGCTTCCTCCTGGTCATGCGTAACGAAAATAAAGGTAATTCCAAGGCGCTGCTGCATTTCGCGCAAAATGTACTGCATTTCAGTACGCAGCTTTAAATCCAATGCAGACAACGGTTCATCCAACAAGAGAACGTCAGGCTCATTGACGATAGCCCGTGCGATAGCTACACGCTGACGCTGTCCCCCGGACATCTCAGAAATTTCCCGCTCGCCGTAGCCTTCCAGATTGACAAAGGACAACGCCTGTGTCACCTTATCCTGAATATCCTTTTTGTTCATCTTTTTGATCCGCAGACCAAAGGCTACATTTTCAAACACATTCAGATGCGGAAATAGCGCATAATCTTGAAAAACCGTATTAACCTGCCGTTCATTGGCTGGTACACGATTAATGAGTTTTCCATTCAAATAAATAGAGCCTTCTGTCGGCTCCGCAAAACCCGCAATCATACGCAGAATCGTCGTTTTACCACAGCCGGAAGGCCCCAGCAGTGTATAGAATTTACCACGTTCAATTTCAAAGCTGACATTCGCCAGCACCGGGGGATCGTTGTCAAATTGCTTGGTCACCCGTTCAAAGCGGATGATGGTTTGCTCTCCCATAACACCCTCCTTCAAAAATTCGACTTCATTCCATTTCATTCTTTTCATTAAACATAATTATTCAGGGCGTATCATTTACCCTTGAGACTTCCATGTAAAATAGTCTGTCAGCACACGAATGGCCACACCGATCGCTTCCTCCGCAGGCTCCAACTTGGCATGATGCAAACCATAAGGCGTATCCACACCAAGCCAGAACATCAGACCGGGAATTCGCTCCAGAAAATACCCGAAGTCTTCTCCAGTCATCGCTTCTCCGCATTCAATAAGCTGCACATCCTGCCGATTACGGACCCAGTTCATAAATTCCTCGGTCACCTGAGCTTCATTGTACACTTGCAAATAATTGGAGCCATAATGAATCTCGGCATGGCATTCAAACCCAGCTTCCACACCGCGCACCAGTGCTTCAACCCGTGATTTAACCAGCATCATCGTATCGGCTGACAACGTTCGGATCGTACCCTCCAAACGTGCGGTTTCCGCAATAATATTCTGCTTCGTGCCTCCGCTAACCTTACCCACAGTAATGACCGCTGCATCCAGTGGATTCACATTACGAGCTACAACCGTCTGTAATTGTCCCACTAGCTGACAAGCAGCTACCACCATATCATTCGCCTTGTGCGGGTAAGCAGCATGCCCGCCCGTACCCTTGAGGTCGATGAAAAGCTCCGACGTATTGGCAAATAGGATGCCGGGGCGAGTCGCAATTGTACCGACAGGATATTCAGGTGCAACATGCAGCGCGACAATTTCATCCGGTACCCAGTCCGCCAGCTCCGTGCTGTCCCGCATAGGCAATGCCCCGCCTGGCCCTTCCTCAGCCGGTTGAAACAGCACAACCAGGTCATCCTTAATCGGATGGCTTGCAAAGTGAGTAACAATTCCCAATCCAATCGTCATATGTAAATCGTGTCCACAAGCATGCATATAGCCGGGATGGGTCGAACGGAAATCGTACCCTGTCTCTTCTTGAATCGGCAAACCGTCCATATCACAACGATATCCATAGCGGCGTTCAGGAGCCGTTCCATGAATGAACACTAACACGCCCGTACGCCATGTACGAATTTCCAACCGCTCCTGAGGGAGCGTTTCCAAATAATCCAGCAAATATTGTTGTGTTTTGTATTCCTCAAAACCCGGTTCGGGAATTTGGTGTAAATCCCTTCGTATTTGGACAAAAGAACGATAGTCGACCGTACTCATTGCTGCTACGCCTCCTCTTTATAGCTCATCAGCTCTTATCGGGCAAAAGAACAAAAGGACAAAAGCCCGGCGCAGCCGCCGAGCCTTGTCCGTGTGCTTCGTCCCTAAGTTATGCTGTCAGTGCATCATGCTTCTGACAAGGAATCGTTCACCTTTGGTACATAAAAAACCTTTGCCTTCTTACAGAACGCGCAGTTCTTTCAAAATCTCAGTTTTAGATTTGGTCTTATCGTCGACCTGTTTGATCACACGTGCAGGTGTACCCGCCACTACGGAGTATTCAGGCACATCTTCAGTTACGACAGCTCCGGCTGCAACAACTGCACCTTTACCAATGCGTACGCCTTCCAATACGACCGAGTTCGCACCGATCAATACATCGTCTTCTACTACAACTGGCTGTGCAGATGGTGGTTCAATGACACCCGCCAGGACAACGCCTGCACCGATGTGACACATGTTACCTACTTTAACACGACCGCCCAGCACAGCATTCATATCAATCATCGTGCCTTCACCAATGGTGACACCGATGTTAATCACCGCACCCATCATGATGACTGCGTTGTTACCAATGCCCACCATGTCGCGGATATAGGCGCCTGGCTCAATGCGGGCATTGATGCCTTTCAGATCCAGCATTGGAACAGCGGAGTTACGGCGGTCATTTTCCACCACATAATCTTCTTCTTTAGCGTTTGCGCTATCCAGCACCGGCTTGATATCAGCCCAATCACCAAATACAACACCACTGTCTCCAGAAATAAAAGCTTGAACATTCTCGCCAAAAGATGCGGAAGCCAAAGCTCCTTTTACATATACTTTAACAGGCGTCTTTTTCTTGCTGTTTTTAATCACGTTGATGACTTCTTGTGTATTCATTTCGATGGACATAGTAAATCTAACAACTCCTTCATCGCTTCATACGACTTCGCAAGCCGGAATGATCTTATTCTCTCATCCTTTATAGCACAAAAGTGCAGGTCTCGCAATTATAGATTAGACCCTTATAGCTCTAACCTAGCCCTAAAAATAACAATTTCCAGCGGCATAACTGCCTTAAATTCATGATTGTAAGCCGCCGACCATCCCACATCAAAGTAGGATTATTTATTAGCTTGCAGGCTCTCCAGCGATGTATAAATGAAGGATTCGAATCCTTCAGCAGGTTCACCTTGTGGAATGTTCACTTTCACGATGAAACCGCCTGTTTTATTTTCTATAACAATATATTGTTGTGTGATCTTCGAACCGCTCGCTTGCAAGAACAGACGGCTACTGGTCAGCGCTTGAGGGACGGATGCTTTGTCCAGCTTTTGCACCTTGCCGATGGAAGCTAGATCCTTTTCGCCTTCTTTTTGAAGTTCATCCAGATTAAAATCGGAAGGCAGCTTTGTAATTTCAGCAAAATAGTTATCATCTACAGCCAAGGCAACACGGTTTTGATCGGGAAACAGAGACATCGGATCAAACACATACAGTGAATATCCCTCTCCTTTTGCCAATGTTGCTGTCTGCTTTTCCTTTTTTCCTTCAAGAGTTAGCTCAAAAGTTTGAGTCTTCGAGCGTTCTCCGCCTACTGCTTGACCAGAACTTCCGTTTTGATTGCCATCTGTTGCAGCCTCTGTTTTTTGTATTTTCGTTAAAGTCAGTTGCTTCGCCGTCGCGTCGCCCTCTACTGCTTTTTCGTTGTATTCAAACGCTACTGTATCGCCTTCCTTAAGTCCAGCTATTACCGTGTCCAGTCCTTCCCCCAATTGAAAGGATTGGGCTTCGCCATTGCTTTCAATTTCAACTGTATGCGGGTCAGCAGCTCCATTGTATACACCTGTGCCTTTTTTAACCTCCGGCTCAGCGATTGGCTCTGGTTTAACTTGCGGCTGCTGTTGCGTTTGCGGTTGGTCTGACCCTTGAGGTGCGGTGTTATTGGTTTGCGGTTTCGTTCCACAGGCTGACAAAGCCAGGACTGCCACTACAGTCAGTAGTAAGATTGAAAATGTGTTTTGTTTTTTCATAAAATCCACCTCCACTATGATAGACGAGCTTGTGCAGCAAAAGTTCTACGCAGCATCTTACTTAAAATCCTACCTCCTGCTCCCGATTATTATATTCTCAGGATTTTGCAAAATCCTAATACCATGGGAATGTCAGGTACGGTATAATGGGCTGTATTAAACCTAATTTTTTGAGATACCGATGGAAGGAATATAGACGCATTTACTTTCTTCCATACGGATGGAGCTGCCACATGAATCAAGCACACAAACCGTCGTTTTCCTTTGAATTATTGTACATCATAGGTATTATTGCTATTTCGTTCTCCTCGATCTTCGTAAGATGGTCTGAAGCCGAGGTGTCCGTCATCGCTATGTACCGTTTGTACCTAACCAATCTGATCATGCTGCCTTTGGTCTGGAAATACCGCACTGAGCTGTTTAGCCTGACCCGCAAGCAGTGGATGCTGATCCTCTGGTCCGGTATTGCGCTGGGGCTGCATTTCTTGCTCTGGATGGGCTCGCTGCGACTGACCACCGTTGCAAGCTCTACCGTTATTATGACATTGGAGCCGATCCTTGTCATGCTCGGTTCTTTTTTGTTTTTCCGGACGGGCACGAATCGCGCCATGCTCATCGGAATGGGTATGGCTTTTATCGGCTCACTGGCCATCGGAGCTGGAGACTTCCATGTCTCGGGACAAGCCCTGCTCGGGGACGCACTGTCCTTCTTGGGTATGGTAGCCGTGTCCATCCATATGCTGATGGGCAAGCATCTGCGCGAGCATTTGAGCGCGTTTGTGTATAATTTTTGGGTTTTCGCCATCGCAGCCACATCACTTGCGCTGTATAATGTGATCAATGCCATTCCTTTTACGGGATACGCTCCACGGGAATGGGGACTGTTCCTGCTGCTTGCCATTGTGCCTACGCTATTCGGACATTACCTGTTTAACTGGCTGCTCAAATACATTAACGCCACCGCGGTGTCGATGGCGGTACTCGGCGAACCCGTTATTTCTTCCCTGCTAGCTTGGGTGCTGCTCGGGGAAAGGCTGTCTGCCTTACAATTTGGTGCAGGCTTTTTCATTCTGTTCGGGGTATGGATTTTTATCCGATACGGAGCAGACTTTAAAAAGAAAGTCATCCATCAAAGTGAGTTGCCCGACACTGAGCACCCCCTGAAGGCCAGCTCTTAACTTATTTACCCCATTTTCATAAACCATACTCAATGGATTAAATTTACTGTTAAATAAAGGAAGGCGGAATTCTCTATGAAATCCATCGTATCCAAACGCTGGTTGTTGGCCCGATTATATGAGCCAGACATGATCATTGTCGACTGCCGTTCCCTGCTCGGACAAGCCGGGGCGGGACGGACTCAATTTAATGAAGACCATATTCCAGGGGCAGTTCACTTCGATTTGGAAGAAGACCTTACCGCTCCTCTTGGTGAGCATGGGGGTCGCCATCCATTACCTGATGTGGATACACTTGCTGCACGTCTAAGTCGTGCCGGAATCAATGCTGCTTCGCGTATCGTCGCTTATGATGACCAAGGCGGTATGATGGCTTCCCGCTTCTGGTGGCTCCTGCGCTATCTTGGGCATGAGCAGGTATATGTGCTGGAAGAAGGCTATAGCGCTTGGAAAGAAGCGAAGTTCCCCGTTACGTCGGACCAGCCGATTCGCATTCCCTCGACCTTTGTAGCAAATGTTCAGCCACAAATGCTCACAAGTATGAAAGAAGTACAACATATATCCGAAGATTCTGCTCCTGTTGGCTCCTATATCGGGTTTTCACCTATACTGATCGACTCCAGAGAGCGGCCGCGCTACCTGGGACTGGAAGAGCCCATAGATCAAGCTGCGGGGCATATCCCCGGTGCGGTGAATTACTTTTGGAAAGAAGTATTGGACGAAAAAGGCAGCTTTAAAAATGCGGAACAATTGCAGCAGCACTTTGCCGACCTTGATCCAAACGCAGAAATTATCGTGTATTGCGGTTCTGGCGTATCCGCCTGTCCCAATGTACTGGCCCTGAATGAAGCTGGATTTAGTAAGGTCCGTTTATATCCGGGAAGCTGGAGCGACTGGATCAGTTATGAGGAGAATCCGGTGGCTACTGGGGAGGAATAAAAAGTTTTCAACGGATATACAGGTTCTAAAGACAAATACACTGTCCTAAGCGATTAGGCTTACGGCAGTGTATTTGCTTTGTTTAAAAGTACACAAAAAATCAACTTGAGATAAGTGAAGCAATACAACGATGTAGTTGAAGTTGCTTGCTTTTTTGAATAGCTATCCAATCTTTTGAACAAATATATATCTTAATTCATACTCTTTCTGTTGTTTTTCTGCATATATCAGAGTTTCTCTTATGGAACCCGTTTCTAATATATTCAAATCATTAAAATGTTCTATTAAATCTTCTTCAGTAAAAAAGTGAGCATATTTCCCTTCCTTGTATTCATATGTTCCTTCCTCAACTTTCCTACCCATACCATTATTAAAATCGCGATCAGAAAAACATGTGAAATACATTACTCCCAATTCCTTCAAATGCTTCACGCAATTCTGTATCAGTTTTTTTCGATCTTCCAACAAAAATAAATGCAATAAATCATAACAATATATTCCATCATACCTTTGGCATGTACTAAACTCTAATACCGATTCTTGAATAAAATTCGTTTTTAAGTCCCATTCTTTTGCTAGATCTATAGCTGAACTAGATATCTCAATTCCATCAACCTGAAAATAAGAAGAGAACGCCTTCGTATTTCTTCCATATCCAGCACCAGGAACCAAAATATCATATACATTATTCTTTTTGAACAAATCTATAGCTTGGGTTACAGTTTGACTTGGTTTACAACCCCAAATCATCCCTTCTTCAGTAAATCTTTTGTTCCAATAATCCCCCATATGATTCACCCGCCTATATACTCACATAGCTCTTCTTTTAAGCTCATCAATCTGTCTGATATGATGTTGATCATGCCAGATAAAATCTCTTAAATATGATATTACAGTAAACTTCCCGTCAGCATATTCTTTAGTAAACTTGTCGTCTTCAAAACTTTCTATACTCTCCAATATCATGTTACGGTATTGAATAGTCATTTTAATTAATTCTTCTTTCGTTTTTGTTTTTCCATATTCAATAGCATCCTGATTAAATTGTTCAAAATCCATATGTGTTAATGTCAAAGGTGTATTGTTTAATATCGGATTTATGGCTGATTCATAAAAATATTTATCCCACAGTAGTATATGACTTACGATATCCTGAACCGACCATTTACCTTCAGCAATCGTTATTTGCCAATCCATTTCACGAATCTCAGAAACAAAACGGATCCATTCTTTGAACTCCTCTAGTAACCGTGACTTCTCATTCATGGTATCAAACCCCTCTTTTCAAATTATTCATTGTTCCTTTGCCATTCATCTGCTAAAATCGCATATTGATATGCATTATGCCAAATGGGTTGTCCTTTTTCCGTTTTATAAAAAAATGCTTTCTTCATATGGTGACCTTCTTTTCGCATCAACAAGCGCTCCAATAATCTCCACGATGAAGCGTTTTCTGGATTACACATCGCAATAATCCGATAAGCCTTTAACTCTTCAAATCCATATTGCAATACTCTTCTACTTGCCTCAGTAGCATATCCATTTCCATAGTATCTTGGGTTGAATATGTATCCTATTTCCCATGTTAAAAACTCAAACGGTACGGTTTGATTAAAATAAATGTGTCCTATCAATTTATTGTTTTCTCTTAATACAACTGCCATAAAAATATTGCTTTGCGATCGTTCCAATGTCATCTGCTTACAATCTTCCTCATTACAAACTTCCCCACGTTCATACTTCAATACTTCTTCTATTGATAAGTAATCATGTAGATCATTCCAATCATCAGATCGAAAATTTCTTATAAGTAATCTTTCTGACTCTAAATCTATCATAATTATCGCCTCTGATACGTTTATTTAGCCTTTGCCTGAATTACTTTTACCGATCATTTAATCCCTCTCCATTGAGAATTTTCTGCATACATTTTTCAGCCCTTGATTCCCGAGTTTTAGATTGTTTCGGTGCAGAAAAATACATAATAGAACTACTACGACCTTCTAATTTTCATTCATTCTATCTGCTCGTATCCAGCTCATCTCCTCAATGTTTAATAATTCTTTAAACTCTTCTACTAACTGATGCTTAGATTCCTGTTGTGTATAGTAATTATTATTCAAAATATCGTCTAATTGTTTTATTCGCTCATTATCTAGTTCAAAAAATCTAAATGTTTTTAAATTGCAATTTGTAAACTGTTTTGCTATTTTCTCATTGTATTCATTAGATCTCAGAACTTCTTCAATTAATTCAGTTCTGATTTTGTCCCCTCTAGGGTCAACATATAAAAATTCAATGTGATCTTCGTCTGGATATCTTTCTTCTGCAAGCTTAATAATTGAAGTATCTAATAACACATATGATATATGAAGACTTGCTATCTCTTGTGAATTGTAAACTACCCGGTATCCCCAACAGTGATCTTCAAAATTATAAAAATATAACACTGGGATTTTTTCTGAAATTCGAAATAGACTTTCCGGAATTTCTTCACTTACTTCTGTATCTTTGGTTACGAAAACAAACCATTATCATTTAAATCCTCCACGTATATAGGATCATGCTCAAGAATTGCTTCTTTATATTTCAATAGTGATAAGCTTCCTGAAGTCAATTCACTCATTGTTTTGGCTCCTTTTTAGTCATATTTCACTAATACTCTTCAAATTTATATTTTGTTAATTTATTTAATTCGATTACTTGTTCTTTATTAAAATAGCCCACTAGGCAGCCTTGATCTAAAATTGAAATATATAATTCCATGGATTGTTCAGTCTTTATTAACTCATTAAATTTCTTGAATATCTCCATATCCAACCAATCATCATCTACTTTCATTTCCCATCTTATAAGTTCATTCTTATATTCAAAAGAGACCCATGCAGTACTATTCTGAATATCTACGTAATCCGTTATCTTATTTAAATTAAGTTTTGTCATATTCTCTAATCGCATTATTACTCTTGCATAGTCTCCATGGTCCTCAATACTTTCCGTATCTAAATACCAAATTTCACCGGATACATTTATAAATTCATCATTCACTGCAACTTCTCCACCTAAAGTAAGCAATAGCAAGTTGTAGGGATCTTCTTCATATTCACTTCTTGAGATTTCTTCTAAAAGTAATTCTTTCTTTAAATCTGCTTTCATGAAGATACCCAATTCAGAAAGTTTGTTTAGTTGATCTTCAAATATTGTTTTCTTTTTCTTAAATAAACCAAACAACTTAAACACCTTCTTTTATGGTTTGCGTCCCTTTCCTAAAGCGTTCTTGTGTTAATGAACCTCGCTAGGGGTTGTCTTACCTGATCAAACTTCCTCGGAATGCCTCTTTCTTTGACAAAACTCCTATTTGGTTTGAATTATTAATATATCTCTTTGCAATTTCACATAACGTTTCTGTATTTATAAGCCTCGTCAGGCGTTGTCTGCTAAAGGCCTCTTCGAAATCCCTCTTGCAGATCGAAGCTCCGAAGGGGCTCAGTTTGAATATTATGTTACTCTTCTGTTGCTACTACTTAGAATCAGCATTCAATTTATTAATCTGTTGTGTATTTTCTATTCTTAGTTTTTCTATGTGTTCATTAATTATATTTTGCCCTTCAATTGAATTAAGAAATTCTCTGACCTCATTATCTATTGTCCTTCTCTTATTATACAAAATGGATTGTGCTTTTTCGGTTTTAAACCCAATTAGTGTTATTGCTATACCTAAGCTAATTAGTGTAAAGGCATCACTAAAAGTATTAACTTCTTTGACAGAAATATTGATCTTTATATTAGGCAAAACGATTATAGCCATCACCGCACACCCAAGAAATATAGAACGTAAACTGAATAGAAATTTACTTAGCATGAATCCTTTCTTTATCCATATGCCTTCAACAATAAATTCCAGCAAGTCATATAGTATAAGAAAGAACGCTGCAATTGAGATATATAACAACCATTTTCCAGTAGCATTCATAAAGGGGGTTAGTCTTAATACTGATAAAATAATAAAACCAACACCAGTTATCTTAGTGAAAGTTGTGGTCAAGATACTCTCCTCCTATTGTACCTTTTAGGCTTTGGGAATTGTAGATAACGTTCTTGTATTCCGAATCCTCACTGCCTTAAGGGACGTCAGCAATGCATCGTAAATGTGCTGTTATCTGATGTACGACCTTTTCCGAATGCTCTCTCTAATATTGTGTTCTCTGTGTTGTTGACTCCTTTAACCATTCATTTAATCCATCTTTACTTATATAAATATCAGTTCCAATTCTAATAATGGGAAACATTTTGCCAGAATATGAACCAGTGGTCTTTAATATAGTTTCCTCACTAGATATGATTGTTCTTACTTGGGGTTCAGTTATGTCCAAGTATTCAGCTGTTTCTTTGATTGTCATTAGTGGTTTATATTCTTTTTGATTTGTTCCGTCTTTATTCAGCTCTTTGTCTCCAGTGTGACTAATAAACAAGCCACTAATAACAATTGATAAACCTAATATGAAAGAACTAATTATTGTACTTAGATTTAGTTGCTTCATTGCCCTTGCCTCCTATAAATAAATTAATCATATTTCAGATAACGTCTCTGTATTCATGAACCCCGCATGGGGTTGTCTGCTGAAATCCCTCTTCGAAATCCAACTCGCAGACCTAGGCTCCATTGGAGACGTAGATTGAATATTATATTTTAAATGTCACTTCCTTCATTGATTTCCTCAACGTTAATTTTTGTTCAACTCCTTTGTCAGTATTATTTCCAGAGGTTCGTTCTCAAGCATTAAACATCCAGCATCTCTATATCCAAGCTTCCTATAAAAATGCTGAGCTCCTTCATTTGACTGTGTTGAGGTCATGACCATTTCAAAACCTTTTTGTTTCATTAACTCTTCCCAATACTGGACAACTTTTTTACCAATACCTGTTCCTCTATACTCCTCATCTATCCATATCATATTCATAAATGGTGTGTTGTCCCAGAAAAATCCGTATCTCATCCAACCTATTTCTTGATTAGATTCTCTAATTATTAGAATTTCATTTTCTTTTATTTTTGGTCTTATCAGTGTCTTATGTATGTGCTTGTCTCTTAACAAGATATACTCATAATCTGATTCAATCGCAAAATCAATCTTCATTGTAAATCCTCCCTTTCACTCTTTTCATTGAATATCTTCTTGGTAATACTCAGCACTGATGTCTCATAACGTTTGTACATTACATAAGTTTATAAAGTCTTTTTAAAAATGTATAAGTCACCTTCTTCTCTAACCTTAGTAAACCCACACTTTGAATAGAAGTGATGATTCTTCACACTCCAGCTAGGAGTATCCAGCCACCATTCAGTGCTGTCTGGAAATTTACTTTCAATTTTCTCCATCACCTTTGTTCCGATTCCTTGATTTTTAAAAATGGGATCAATAAAGATCCTTCCTAGATTATGCACTTGATTACATTCTACAAATATCATAGCTCCCCCGATTATTTTTCCATTAAAGAGTACCTTGAAATATTCGCAATTTTGCATCATCTCTTCTTGCCAACTTATGGAATCATATCCTATTGGCCCAACGGTTTCGTTGTTATTAAAATGCTTTGATCCATCCTCAAAACTGGCCTTTTGTATTTCAGCAAGTTTTTGTGCATCATTTTTTCTAGCTTTTTCTAATGTCAGCACCCAACATACCTCCATTGTCTTTTTATTTTTTCCGGGGTTGTTTGGTAAAATGCTTCCCCGAATTCCATCCCAGCAGGCCTAAGCTCCGTGAGGATTCGATGCTTGAATATTATGTTATCAGAAGTTACCGAACTTCTTCACTATGCATTCAAAATCAATCTGCAAATTTTTTTATCAGCGAATTTTCTTATATGGTCTTTTTTCATTTTGTAGTTTGATTATTAGTTCATATGCATCTCTTTCACTTTTCTGAGCTTTTAGTGACTCTTCTTCTGTTATTTCTATTTCTATCATTTGAACCACTATTCCACCAGCATCAAAACTAATGAATATTCCCCATCTCTTCGAATTATATCAATCCCATAATCGGCAAAGAATATATCCATATTATGGGTTCCAGCCTTAAAAAAGCCTCTAAATTAGAGGCTCATATGGACGATGTTCGTTCGTGTCCCTCGACACCACAATTCAGCAATTTCCAAAATTGTTCAACCATGACCGATGCCGGATATGGCATCGAACGGGTAATCCACCATTCCAATACCCCCACCGCCGCTGAAATTAAAAATTGCACCGTAATGTCCCTGTTCATTTCCTGATCGAGGTTGATCGAATCCAGATGCTCGCACAAACTTTGCCGAAACATTGCCTCTATTTGGTTTTGAAAAACCGTACTTCCCTTGTTCGTCAGCATTATAGAGTAGAATGAAGCATGCTGCTCCAAATATTCAAACGTACGCAGTAGTGCGGTTTTGGAAGGGAGATGAAAGAAGTTATCTTCAGACATACAATTGCGTAGTAACTCGTTAATTTGAGCTCCCATGCATTGATCACGCAGATCGTACTTGTCAGCAAAATGCAAATAAACCGTTCCACGATTGACATTTGCTTCCTTCGCAATTTGATTAATCGTAATTCTCTCGAATTCCTTTTCTGACATCAGCCTCATAAAAGCATCAATAATGGCTTGCCTCGATTTTTGAATACGCCTGTCCATATCCTTCTCCCCTTTGTACCATTCGAAAAAATGAACACTTCGAAGTCCTCTGTTGAAAAATCAACAACCACGCTTGTTTTAACCATTGAACCCCATATACCGCTCTGATACATTCACTTTATAAAATTTATGTTGATGATTCAACATATGTTCGATTTTAGAGAAGCTATAATCATGAAAGCTATTGCTTTACAATCTTTGGATAATTTAATTTACATTGAATTAGGAGGGTTTAAAAATTGAAACTTACAGGAAACACTATCTTTATTACAGGCGGCGGTTCGGGAATTGGACGTGCGTTAGCAGAAGTTCTCCACAAACTTGGAAATAAAGTTATTATCTCCGGTCGACGTAAAGAGCGTCTGGAGGAGACGATCAAAGCGAATCCCGGCATGTCCGCAGTGGAATTGAATGTACAAGATCCTGCCAGCATAAAGGCGGTCGCCAAGCAGTTAATCAAAGAATACCCGGATGTTAATGTCTTGATTAACAACGCCGGCATCATACAGTCCGATGACGCGGCGGGCGTGATCGATGAGGATGTTTTGATTTCGACTGTCACTACAAACTTGCTAGGTCCCATTCGGTTGACTTCTGCATTCATCGAGCATTTGAAGTCCAAAGAAGAAGCGGTTGTCATCAACACGACTTCAATACTTGGATTTGTACCATTAGCGACAACTGCTGTATACTCCGCGACGAAGGCAGCACTTCATACCTATACGCTGTCCCAAAGGTACACGCTTAAAGACACATCGGTAAAAGTAATAGAAATTGTACCCCCATGGGTTCAAAGCAACAACAATGAACCACGTGCGATGCCACTTGCTTCATTCATTGATGCAACAATAAAGATACTTGGCACGGATACAGACGAAGTTTTGGTGGAAGAAGCGAAAATGTTTCGAAATAACCCTGGCCCGAACGAAAATGTTTTTGTGACCCAGCTTAACGATACGATGAATTCTGAACCTCCAAAGATCCATTGATCCATCTGTAATTTAATTTTCAAAAATTTAAGCGAACATGAAGTAGACACTCAGCTTCGTCTACTTTATGTTCATTTTATTGCAACTTACACGCGGAGTAAGAAAAAACGCCTAGTGGTCACACCTATGTTTACCACTTAAATAATTTCGTTGATTTCACATAGCATTTGGGTATTCCTGAAGTTCAAACAGCCCTTTGTTAGGTGATATCGGGGACATCCTCGTCAGACTTAACAGGTCGAATGTGTCCGGTGAATCCGCTCCTTCGAAATGCCTCTTCCGGGCCAAAGGTCGGGCTTGTCCCAGCCAGATGCGTTGAATGCTATGTTAGATGACGTTCACTTTTTTCGAGTTAAGTAATTATTATTCTCGTTTCCATTTATGTGTTTCGAGTAGTTTTCCAGTTTCATAATAATACTTTATTACTTCAAGCATAGGAATTAATTCTATGCAAATGTTATCGCAATAATTGCCTAGCTGACCACCAGCAACCAGAAGAATTTCACTGTTTCCCTGTTTATCGTTCATAAGGGTATATATATTACCATCAATTGTAATAGACACTATAAAATATTCCGGTCCGCCTCCAACTAATGCTGAATCTGTGTCTGATACCTCAAAAAAAACTAATGTAAATTTATCTCCGTCGAGTTTTCTTAAAAAACTTAGAGTGTCTGCCCACGTAGGATTCATAACTATTTCTTCATTGAATGTGGTCCCAATCCATTCATCAATACTAATAGATTTTATCACTTTTTCTTTTCATCCTTTATAGATGGTTTTATTTATTCGGGGGCTTTCATCTAACGATTCTGCATTCACGATCCCAGCGAATGCTCGGGTGTCCTACAGCTATCTCCTTTTCCGAAATCCTTCAGCCGAACCGAGGAGCGAATGCGACGATGCTTGGATGTGATGTTATACAAAGGTACCATGAATTCATTAAATCTACTTACAAATCCTGCTTAATTACCATCACCATTCTCTCCATTCTTCTGTAATATCTTGATCTTCCTCAATTTCTAATCCAGCTAGTCTTGCTGCCTTATCTATAAAATTCAGCCAGTTCTTCACGTTCCATCGTTTCAATAAAATAGTCGTTCTTTTCATTCAATTCATTAAACGTAATTACAATTTCTTCTACAGCCTTCATAATACTTTCAGGATGTTTAGTTTCTTGTAATAATATTAATTGGTTTAGATAGTTATTCAGGACTTTATCAGACATTAATAATCTCTCTTCCGTAAAAAGGTCATCTCCGTATTCAACCATTCTTTTGTTCCATAATTGAGTTGGTTTTTCATTAAATAGGTCCTGTAATGTCATTGGGCATATCCCTCATTTTCTTGTTTTTGTTTTAATAGATTTTTAAAATTGTTGCATGGTATTTCACCTATGAGTTTGCTTACTAACTTGCTTTTCAGTTCACTTATCTTATTTTTTCTTTAATTCATCTTTTTTCATCTGTTAGCACACTTAAAGAAAGACCAATTACGGTCAACATCTGGTCATTCCAATTGGCTTGGAGGGTTTATTCCCTTCTAAGTCTCAGGTAATAAAAACCCACCTTCGGCTCTCAACCTTTAGGTGGTTTTTTACTTTCTCTTGTTGTTATTGATGCATGTTAAAAGTGCAAGAATAGATGTTCAAAATAGTAACATTAGAGTCACCGCATCTTTTACATCCATGGTCTCACTTACGAAGGAAAACCATGCCCACCCAAGAGTCTTTGTATCTATATTTTACCTGTATTCACGTTCGCAAACAAGTGTTCTCATTTATTTTCTTGCATTTTTCTTTTATTCTATTTGTTGTCCATCATTTCTAGCATATAACGTTTCTGTGTTCACAATGTTCCTCTGACTTATGCGAACGAAATGAGCGGCCGCCGTGCGTATGTGTCCGCCTGCCCCCGCTCCCTGGCAATCCTCTTTGCCGGACCGAGGAACCGCTAGGCTCCGATGCGTGGATATGATGTTATCTGATGGATTGGCCATAAAAAAACAGTTCAACTTTCCCTCTATGACATAAGGCAAAGATGAACTGTCTTTAGTTCCTGTTAAAATCTCTATGCGCACAAGTAGCAGCTTCTTCTCCCATCAAGCCAACAAAGCCTGAGCGATCTGATCCACAATGCCATTGATGCCTGTGGGTCCATAACAGCCGATCCATGTCGCGGCATCGACCGAGTGTGTGTGCTGGCGCTCAACGGTATCAAGCATTCCCCAGACACGTTGCTCTGTCGCGGATATTCCCTCCTGCATGAGTTCATGGCTAAGCAAGAAGTAATGGCTGGCATGTACAGCCGGTAGTCTGTCAACTGAGATGTGATAGGCCGTGTCGGAGGTATCTGCCACAAATAACGGAACAGGCAGACCTAGATCATGGTACAGCACAGCCCCTGTACGATGAGAGGCAGAATGCACGCGAACCAGAGAATCCAGCGGACGGATCAGTGCCACGCTCTTGCCTGCCAGAACGGGAGCAAGTTCTTCGGACAGCAATGTGGTTCGTCGGTGATAATCCGCTATAATACGCTTTGCCTCTTCTCGTTTGCCTGTCAGTTCACCGAACAGAGTCAGAATAGTCTGCCAGTCTTCATTGCGCTTAAACATGAGAACTGGAGCGATCCGGCTTAACTGTTCATAGTGCGGATCATGCACCTCGGTGCAAATAATCAGATCCGGAGACAGTCGTTCCACTGCAAGCAGGTCGGGGTACTCATATGTTCCGAGTAATTCAGTATTCTGAAGTCCTGCCCTGATCGTTTGAGGGAAATGTAACACTGCATTGCCTAGTCCTACACTACCTGCTGGAGAGAGGCCCAGCGCAAGCAAATGATCGGCATATTGCACATCGAGTACAGCGATACGCTTCGGAGATCCGATAACATAGTATTCCCCTCGCATATGGCATATCACCGAGCCTTGGGCCGACTCATATGAAGAAGCTGTGCGGTTCCGCTGCAAGGAATGAGCATAGTCTATATCTGTTTTCGAAGCGGCATCAAGCCTATAACGCAGCGGAGGGACGCCATAATATTTCTTAAACGCCCTACTGAAATAATACATGTCGCGATAGCCCATTCTGTCAGCAATTTCACCGATGGGAGCATCCGTGTGACGCAGCATCCGCGCTGCACTCTCCATGCGCAACTGAATGACATACTCAGTCAGTCCGAGCTGCTTCTCTTGTTTAAATCGTCGCTGCAGCTGTCTTAAGCTGCATCCAGCAAGGGCTGCCAGCTCTTTAAGCTCCAGATTCTGGCGATAATGCGACGCTATATATGAAGCGACAACATCCACCATGTCAGACGTTTCTCCTCCCTGACCACGTTCGTAATCCATGATCAGTTCGTAGATCATACCCTGAAGCAACGCATTGGCATGAAAACGTTCCATCCCTTCGCCACGACGCCATTTGGCAACGATTTTTTCTGCATTCTCGATCCATTCTGCTTGGGTTACCGAATTTTGCACAAATGAAGTGCGCAACGGATGTTTTCGATATGAAGGCAAAACAAGAGAGGCTCCCTCCATAGAAGAAGCCTTGTACATGATCACGATATAATAAATGTCGTCTGATCTGGCCGTCAGCGTTAAGGATGTCCCCTTAACAACATGACCAGCAAAAAAAGCTCCAATGTGGCAAACCTCACCATTCATTGCAAGCTCTCCTTCCCCTCCGTATGCCAGCAACAACACATTCGAGGTTAATTCCGTTTCGCGAAGAACACTGCCTGTCTGCAAAGTACCGCTAAACTCGTCAAGCATCTTGATCGTTGTATCACTCCATAGATTTGTCTGTTCTTGTAGCGGCATTTCTCTCATCTCCTGACAATAGCATCCTTTGCTAGAGTGACTCTCATGACTGGGCTTAACCAATTAACTACAACCAGGCCTGTTAGCAAAAGTAAAATTGTTGCTGTTTTCATTTTAATTGAGATTTATTCTCATTGTCAATTTTCGGACATTTTCTGCAATATTCCCCTGACATCTGGTAATAAAAACAACAGGTGGTACGCTTGCTTTTCACGGCTGGAATGCTGTCCTTATTTTTTGTGAACCGGGTGAACGGATTTCTTTTTACACCGAACAAATGCCCGGGCGCTCCTTGCGTCAGATATGAAAAATCTGCCTGGATGTGCTGACTTTCTTGCTCAGCATTGTCTACTTCAGGAGTATATAATGGGACAATGCGTATCATGATATTCTCCCAAAGGATACTCATCGAAAGAGGAGCAATCGCAGCAAGCGTCTTTAACAGCGGTGCAAGGTGTAACGCAAACATCTCCTTTACCACCTTTTCCCGCCACACTTCCCTGTCTCCCGTTAGTGCTTCTGCCCGAAGCCCGTTCATAGCCAGAAAAGGAAAACGCGTCTCCCCCTCATTAGCTGTGAGCTTCGGATGATAGAGAAAGCTGTTGTCTAGCCGAAAAGAAACATGCTGATGATGAACGCTCATCGCGGTCAGCAACGGAGCAATCCACAGGTAGCCGATTCGCTTAGCTAACATCGAAGCAGCTACCCTCATGTCAGGCGCACCAATATACTCTTGAAGCCAGCTTAAATACTCTCGGCATACAGCTTCTTCATGTAGTTGACTCAAAGCAATAATACGGACATTATCTTCAGATGGCTCACCAAGCCGAATCGAGTGTTCATCCACCGTTTGCTGCCATAAGTCAGTCGATAGATAATGGTCCATTTTAATTCGATTCCAACAGTGCTTCCGATGCCTGATCTACAATAATATTAATTGCAAGTGGGCCATAATAAGCGATCCAAAGTGTAGAATTAACATCATATGCACGGTTATTTTTGACTGCATCAAGGGATTTCCATACTGAACTGCTATCCAAAGCCTCTGCCTCTGCCGCAAACAACTCATCAGACAGAACAAAATAATGATCTGCTCCAATCTCAGGAACTTTCTCCATCGAAATTTCAACGGAGGTATCCTCTTTGATCTTCTGGACTAATGCAGGCATTTTTAAGCCCAAATCCTCATACAGAATGCCGCCTGTTCGATGCTCAAGACCATGAACACGAATGCCTTCTTTTCTCGGACGAATAAGTGCTACCGTTTCCTCTCCCAACTTCTCCGACAGCTTCTCCTTCAGTCCTGTAATTTTGTCCTCATAAGCCTTACGCACAGTTTCTGCCTCTGCCTGCTTACCTGTGATCGCAGCCACCGTAGCTAACGTATCTCGCCAATCCTCGTAGAAGTCGAGTACGATTGTGGGTGCTATTTTGCTTACATTCTCATACTCTTTCTCTTGGAAATCAGTCATTAAAATAATATCCGGGTCCAACGCTACAATCGCTTCCAGATTGGGCTTGTCCCGTGTACCTAAAACCTGTACGTCACCCGGCTTATCGCCTAAATATTCTGGAAATGTGGTATTGCCTTCAGCGATAACACTGCCTGCCGGCTGCTCGCCAACGGCTAGCAATTGATCCAGAAATTTGACATCAAGCACAGCAATTTTCTTTGGCTTCTCGTTAAGCGTATACTCACCCTTCTTATGCGAGATCGTAACCGGGAAAGCTCCGGCAGTCTGAGACGCTTCATTTGAAGGCGTGTCCGTTGGAGTTGTAGAAGCAGACTGATTGGCGCCATTTGTACCTGCTCCGGCACCGCAAGCCGTCAGTACAAGAACAAGGGCCAGCATCCAGCCCATTAAAAATCGTGATTTATGGTCACCATGTGCCATGCTTCCGGCAGCTTGCCTCTTTGTTCCTTTATTCATGGTGAATCCTCCTTATGTATGATAATGATTTTCATTATCGAAATATAAGGCGAGTATAATATATCTCCACATCGCGTTACCATGTACTTTTGCGACATTTCAGCCGGACTAATGCGACATGTAAACCGCTTACCCAGCTTTTAATTTTTCTGCAATATACAATTGCAATTTGTAAATGTCCGAGTATGGAATATAAACTCCCGTATTCGAAAGCTTCTCCATATATATCTTCATTTACAATTCTATCAGCTCTTTTACTAATTACTGCATAATCATCGTCTAATGTATCAAGCCAACAAAACCAAGAATCTCCCATTTTTTCTTTCCATTGATTTCTACCTCTTGCATCAATGTACATTCAATATCCATTTGTTCCATTGAAACTACAACAGAGGTTTGTATGATAAATTTGTGGGTACTCTTCATTAAATTCTGAATGTGGAAACTCATAAAATGTTCCTTTGGATTCATAAACCATTTTCGGTGAAACATCTATCTTTAATACCCTTTCATCCGCAGATATTTCTAAAACATTTTGCTTTCTCCTTTTATCAAGTATTTCCTATAACGTTCTTGTATTTATGAACCCGTTAGGGGGTGTCTGCTGAAATGCTTCCCTGTAATCCTTCTGGCAGACTAAGGCTCCGAAGGAGCCGCAGCTTGAATATGATGTTATGCGTTGTTACTGCTATCTTTGAACTCCTTACAATTACCCTCTTTCTTATATGTCTTTCCATTTCTCTCTTCTTATTAGGTTTTCGATTTGGGATGCATGGTGTTTGTTGTGCCAAATAAATCTTTGTATAGCTGTAACTAATGTAATTATTCCTAATACTTCAGTTTGTATAGTCCGTTTATAGTCTTCTATACTAAGTTCATTCAGCAACACCAAAAAGCGATGATGCAATACTTCAATAAGTGATAGCGAATTCTCTACGGGCAACTTCTTGTAATCAATTAATTCTCCCCACAGATCTTCTCTATATGTATTTGCTAATGGATTATTTTCAGTTAATCCTCTTTTAAATCTTAGGTACGCATTCATGTCATTATCAGCTAAGTGATGTATGACCTGCCTTACTGTCCAACCGTTCGGCCGATGCGGAGTCTCCAATTGGTATTGTTCAAGACCAATCAGCAATGTATTTAATCGCTTAATTAGCTCAGGAATTTGTTTAATAAGATTTATTATTTCATCATTTGAAAGATTGTTTTTGGGTTGAAATTGACCAATCGGATATTAGACTTGATCCATTGTATTTCTCCTTTCTTCTTTAGAATTGCAATAATTACGCATAACGTTCCTGTATTCATGAACCCCAAAGGGGTTGTCTGCTGAAATGCCTCTCCGAGATCCACTTCGCAGACCAAGGCTCCAACGGAGCCGCTACTTGAATATTATGTTATACGATGGAATCACTTCTTCGGTTAACCAACATTCATTCTTGATTCTAATCTGTCATTTGTTCTGCTATATGTTCCAATAAATCTCCTGGCTGACAACCTAAAGCCGCACATAATTTATCAATCACTTCTAATGACACATATTCGTTCGTATTGAGTTTCGCCATTGTAGCAGACGAAATACCTGTCATTTTCAATAAATCCTGCTTCTTAATCTCCCTGTCGATCAATAATTTTTGAAAAGGCTTATAACTAATCATCTGATATTCCTTTCACGCATCAAGTGAATTTTTCTTTAATTATATGAAAGTATATTTTCTTTATCAAAAACATCTTCAACATGTATTGATTTAAATATTTAATAAAGTAAAATTATATTTAATAAATTCAACTTTTATTCATAAAATCAAATACATTGGATGGTATTCAAAATGTATAATTCCTTAGAAGTCTTGCTTGATTCACTGATTCAGACTCGAATTGAATCTTTATATGGCGAGCTTATCAAAAACAACTGCAGCTACAACCAGTTCTCATCCGAACGGAATCTCTACTTCAAGCAGTTACATGAAGGAGTACCGGAGAATATACAGAAGACCCTATTTCTTTACGATGATGCTGAGCTTTCTGTTCAAGCTATTTTAGAACATGAAATTTATTTGCTAGGTTTTAAGGACGCTCTTCATCTGCATAACGAATTACATATATCTTTAGATTGAGAGCCTTCTGGCTCTTTTTCATTTTGATTCAGTCGTATAACGTATGTACATTCCTGAAATGCCTCCGGCGACCAAGGGGCGAATGCCCCGCAGTAGGAATGTGATGTTAGGCGATGCAGACAGTTATACCCGAAAAATTCCTGACTTCAGTCTTACGATCTCATAGTTATTAGATCTTATATATTCCCATACCGGTTCTCTAAATTCTTTATAAGAACTTATTACTTTACTCTCCGGATCTATAGTACATATTCGTTGATTTCCCATATCACAGACGTAAAGAAGTTCATCGTAAAAGTATATACTTTCAGGTAAGTTAAATAAGGTTCCTTCAATGTCTCCTATAGAATACAATTCTTTGTATGTTTTAAGGTTATAACACTTTATTGTATTCCTTGTTGGGTAAACAACCCAAATCAGATCCTCAGAAACAGCAAAACCATAGACTGTATCAAATATATCTTGATGGATAAATTCTAGATTTCCGTTACTGTCAAACTTATGAATGTCTGATTGTTGATAGTATGATACATAGACGGAGCCATCTAATGACCTGCATGAATCAGTTATATTGTCCTGAAAATAATTCATAATTTCAACATAGTATGGACCGTACTTATGATAAAAGTATTCTTGTTTAGAAATAGTATTCACCTGTGAATTGGACCACTTAGCATAACCAAGCTCTTCACCTTTTTCACCCATTAGGTGAAAATAAGCCTCTTCTTCATCCTCGAATATTCCCCAGCCTCTTCTATGTATTAACTGCATTATATTCCTTCTTCCTTAAGCTCAGTTTCGCCTAACGTTCTTGTATTCAAGCCCCCAGCGAATGCTGGGGTGTTCTGTAGCTATCTCCTTCTCCGAAATCCTTCTGCGGGTCGAGGGCCTATGCTCGATGCGTGAATAGTATGTTATCAGATGGACTATGACAATTTTGAAGGTATTCACAAAATTTCTTCTGCCTTTAATATTTCATTTGAGAACTGGTCCACAGCCAACCACGTTGAAACATCCTCTTCGATATTCTTATTCCAAGCAATTAAAAAATGTACTTGGCATATCTCATTAGAATCAATTAGTGTCATAGGAATTTTAATGCCTTTATCAGAACTTAGGATAAAACCGTGCTTTTCAAAGTCAGAGTTTAAACATAGCGATTTAGGAATCATATCTCCTTGATTTCTTCTTGCCATTAACATATCCCCGTCTTGTGTCCCCAAGTGTAAACGGTATACCTGATTCTCGTATTCGACAGCTGCAAGATCTTCCCCAGTATTAGATTCATAATCTGTCCAACTGTAACCCTCCTTCCAAGAGGCAGAAAAGCTGCACGTACTTATTTGAGTGTTCGCATGAGGCTTTATTCTAAAAACTGCTCCCCAACATTCTTCTACTGTCAGATGTAAAGCGAGATTGAGCTTGGGTCTACAGACAACTAGCTCACAATCAAATGAATCATAATAATATTTATATAATGATCCACCATTTTTGAGTTTATAACTTTGTTCTGGATGATAGAAGTTATCAGAGACTGTGAGTGAAAATTCAATTATTCCAAGAGGAGTATGTATTTGTGGCTGTAAGAGATTGTTTTCTTTAATTAAGACTTGTTCTCCATGAAATAGCTTCATTATTTCCCTCCTCATAGTCTTTCTGATAACGTTTCTGTATTCATGAACCCCAAAGGGGTTGTCTGCCGAAATGCCTCCCCGAAATCCATCCGCAGACCAAGGCTCCGAAGGAGCCGCTGCTTGAATATTATGTTATACGACGGATTCACTTCTTGAATCTGCCCTCATTATTGATTATCTCCAGGTAGATATTCAATCAAATCAGATAATTTACAGTTAAATGTATCGCAAAGCTTGAATAAAGTCTCCAGCTTTGTTGTTTCTATATTCGTTTCCCTATATAGCTTATTAATTGAATTCCGACTCAATCCCGATTTCGCCATCAATTCTGTTATATCATCTATTCGATGTTCTGCCATGAGTTCCCTTATATTGCACTTGATTACAGTCATCTTTTCCCCTCCATAATTCTATCTTATCTTCCATATCAGTAATCATCAACGAAAAGCAAAGATTTAACTCTACAAAGTCAAATATTCACCTTGCAATTAACTCTATAAGGTTATATAATAACTTTATAGAGTTAATGAAAGGAGGAACAACATATGATTAATGCATTAGAATCATTGGCAGAACCACTTATAAGAATACGTTTAGAATTACTCTATGCTGAGCTTCTGGAGTACCATACGGAGTACAATCAGCTTTCTTCGGAGACAGATCGGTACTTTAGAACGCTTCGCGAAGCGTTACCCGATCAACTTCAACATACGGTTTTTCTGTACGAAGATGCTCAAATTTCTCTCCAATCCATCTTAGAAAGAAGCATCTACATACAAGGTTTCAAAGACGCTCTACAGCTCTTTAATGAATTGAAAAATTCTAACATCTAGAGGATCATATGATCCTCTTTCCTATTGTTTTTGATTCTGTCGTATAACGTTTCCGTGTTCACGACGTCCAACTCCCTTAAGGCCCGTAGGGCCGGCCGCAACGCGGTAGAGAGTTGGATGTGTCTGCTGAGTTCGCTTCCTTGAAATCACTCTGGCAGACCAAGGGAGCGTTAGCGACCGCAGTAGGAACATAGTGTTATATGATATCAGCGCCTTCTTCGAATTACCTACAAATTTATTTTCTTCCAGTCTTAAATTAACGTCCTCCGTTAGCTTAATTAACCACCTTATCCCGAATTATCAGATACCAATAACTTTTTGATTTCATCCTCTTGTTAGTGTTGGGTTAGACAAATGCACAATCAGCTGGACATCCCAGGTTCTCGAAAACTGTACGCGCGGCAGAATCTACCGGCAGGAAAACCTCAATTTGCGGATATAAGCGGCTACCTTCGGAAATCGAAACCTGTCTGTAGCGAATGGCAACAAGCTCATCGGAGCTTTCCATTCTGGCTAGTATGGTTTGTATTTGATCAACCTTTGCCCCTACATCCGGCACATTCAGATATTCGTCCACGTTATATTTCTGAACTCTATCAAACAATTTTTGATACCACGCATCATAACGCGAGAGCATGTGCTCCCTCTTGAAGGCGTGTATCCCGTATTTGGCGTGCTCCTCCCACTGCTCAAAAGACGCTTTGTCAAAAGTGGAGCGGGGCCTGATAGGCAAATCGGAATTAAAATGAAAATCGACCCTATTCATTAAACCGTCATATGAACGTTCGAGAGGGATATCGAACAAATGACGAAACGGCTCGTTAACCCCCTTAATGTCCTGCGTGTGTGTTACGATCATGGCGGGAAAAGGAATGATCGTCATCGTTTGCTGAGCCCACTCCAATGCACGCTCCAACGACCGCCCCTCCAATTCGGTCAGGATCGGAAGATAACCGGCTGCTAAAAGCAAATCGTTACGCTCGTCGGATGTACACTCAAGATATTCTGCAATATTTATAATCGTCTGACGATCCGGTATGCGGCGGGTACGTCCAACCAGCAGATTTTTATACGAAGGAAAAGCCTCGTCGTTCAGCTCTTGTTGAGTAAATCGTTTCAAGGACGGGTGAGGTCGGTCGGCAAGCTTTTGCTGGCGTTTCACCCGCAGCGCTTCAATTTCTCCCATTACGATTTTATGTCTGGAATTCTCCGTATCTATATCCATCTTCTCATCCCTCCTCTTATGAAGTGTAGTTCTGCACTTGGGCCAAACATTTATTTAAAGTATACTCCTCATTGAAATTGAAAGTCATCTAATGACACACAACCATACATGGAGGAGAAATCATATGATTCGTACCATTGTAGTTGATCCGCTTGCCCCGTCACATTTGGCGTTCAAGGAAGTTGACGCCCCGGAGGCAAAGCCTTGGGAAGCGCTCGTGCAAGTAAAGACCGTCTCTCTCAATCGCGGTGAAGTGAAAGACGCTAAGAATCAGGAAGCATCCAGCCGCCTCGGCTGGGATTTCGCCGGAATTGTCATCGAGCCGGCCAAGAGCGGTGCAGGTCCACAAAAAGGGGCCCGGGTTGTTGGTTTGCTCCCGATGGGAGCCTGGAGCGAGCAAGTTGCGGCCCCCGTATCGATGCTGGCCGAAATCCCAGAAAAGCTCACTTTTACGGAGGCGGCGACACTCCCCATAGCAGGGCTCACGGCTCTCTATGCACTCCGCAAAGGTGGCATGCTGCTTGGCAAACGTATTTTCATTACAGGCTCTACCGGCGGGGTTGGTCTATTCGCCCATCAGCTTGCAGCCCAATCCGGCGCATTCGTTGTAGGTACGGCAAGCTCGGAAGAGAAGGCCGAGCTTGTTCGGGAGGCCGGATCCGACGAAGTGATCATTGGATATTCCGAAATTTCATCAGCCCGCAAATTTGGGCCATACGATCTGATCATCGATTCAGTAGGCGGCAATACACTGGCGGCGTTGCTGCCGCAGCTAGCGCCCCAAGGGGTTTGCGTTGCGGTAGGATTTTCCTCTTCAAATACCGCAACGATCGATATGATGAATCTGGTAACCAGCGGAGGAAGAACCTTGTACAGCTTCTTTTTAGGCGAGGAACTCACTCGTCAATCAGCAGCGGACGATCTGAGCCTGCTGGCCCGGCTAGTCACAGTTGAGCGGTTAATCCCCCGGATCGAAGTGGAGGCGCCTTGGACCGAAATTGACACCGTTGCCCGTAATCTGATGGAACGGAAATTCTCCGGCAAAGCCGTGCTTCACATAGTTTGATTGTATAAGTTTGCAACTATAATGCCAGAAACCTAAAAACGAATCTGAAAAAGAACCGGCAGCGGTACTCCCTGACTCGTTTCGAATAGGGAGTACCGCTGCTTTTAAATGAACCCGGCTATTTGATCTTTATATTTGGTATAGTAGTCCATCCAGTTTTAATATGAAGACAGCTTTTTTCTCCGCCCTCAGTGGCCCCGTTTCAAAATCATCCGCATACAAGGATTAATAACTGCTAGTTCGACAAATTACTAGCTCCTATCTCATCAGAAGAGGGGTTATTGTCGCTAGCTGAATTATATGACCAGGGTAATACGAAGGAAAAAAGTTTTCATTGTTAAAAATGTCCATTTTCTCTCACTATCCTGTCCGTTCGTTGAAAAAATATGATTTTAAAAAGTATTAGTGTATTGCGCTGATTTCCGATAACGTTCCTGTATTCACGACTCAGCGTATGCTGGGTGGCCGGCGACTGCCGGACCAAGGACGAATGTCCGCAGCGTGAATATTATGTTAGGTGATGTACAAGTCTTCTTCGAATCTCTAAAACTCAGTTTCTAACTTCTTAATTAAGCTTTCTATTGTTCCGAAATCAGTATTATACAAAAAGACACCTCTTATATTTGAAAATTCATTTTCTTTCTTTGGGGTAGGATATCGCCCATCCCAAATTGTATAGCTTGTTAACCTATTTATTATTTCTTCTTCACTCTCTGTTATTTCAATTTCCAAGTAACTTACGAGATCTTTAAGGTTATGACTTAATCTAAACATCTTGTTTAAGCTTGCTTGATTATGAGGTTCTCTTGAGATAAAAATTCCTTTCAAAAAAACCTCTACTGCAAAACCAATCAGTAACATATACGAATTTGATAGGTTAGTTGAATTTAAAGTAACTCTTAAGCCTTGGGATTCATCATTCAACTCATTATTTAATTCTTGTTGAATACTGATTTTCAAAATATTCGCCACAGAAAATAAATCATGCGCTTTTATGTACCAAGAATCTTTGTTATAAATTGTTTCCGAAAAATTAGAACCAAATGTGGAAATTCTTTTATTAATGATATCCATATCACCAAAGAATTTTATGCTGTTAACATCCATGAGTTATACCTCTCTATGATTTTACTTGTATTTCACCTAACGTTGTTGTATTCACGACGCCCCACCACCTTAAAGGAACGAAGTGACTGGCCGCAACGCGGTTGGGTGGTGGGGGTGTGTTCGCCTGAATCCACTTTCAGCTTTGCCTCATCGGGCGAACCGAGGGCCGAAGGTCCCGAAGCGTGAATATTTTGTTATCTGAAGGATCGGTCTGCTTGAACTACTATCAATAACTATTCAACCTTTACTTCAGCAATAAAGAAATTCTCTCCAGGTATTGAATCTCCAGCCATTCTTCTTATCATTGACAATTGACCAACATGTGTCATTGCATCTGATAATGGTCCTTGAATCAGTTTTTCGATAATTCTATCTTTATTTGGTATTCCATTTGATTTTATTAAATTGTCTAAGTTATGCAGCTCATTAAAAAATGTCTGTACTTCGTCATTCCAGTTTCCTGATTCTTTCTTAAGTTGTACTTGGTTATCAAAAACGGATTGGGCATATCTTATGACATCAGACATGTGTGCCAAAATTTCAATTGGAGTTCTTACACCGTTACCGAGCTCATAATTCGGGTAATTACTTGGAGCATTTAGAATTGCTTTTGAACATCGATACTTGAGAGACGAGAGGTAATGTCTTAAAAAGTAAATTTCATCCATTTTTATTATCCCCTTTTCTAATTCTTCTCTTTTTAAAGTTCTACCGATCTTTCATATAACGTTCCTGTATTCACGACCCAGAGTATGCTGGGTGTCCGGCGCATGCCGGGCCAAGGACGAATGTCCGCAGCGTGAATATTATGTTATGTGATGTCTGCTTCTTCTTCGAACTACTTAGACAGCTTGTTTGATTTCTTTGCCATGCTTTTAAACTCTTCATATTTCTCTTTAGCAGCTTTAATTTTACTTTCCACTACATAAGGAGCATCATCTGAAAAACTGGGTAGTTTCTCATTTATGTAATCGTATAATGATTTTTTCTCAGCAGTCGTTGGAATTATCGGCGCAACAGGTATAGGTAGTGGCTTATCTTCTACTCCTACTCCCACTCCTACATGCAAATCAGCCATCCCAAAAGAAAGAAAATTATGAATAGCTCTTTTTCTATCTTCTTCTGTCTGTTTATAATTTCCGTCCGAATCTAAATGAAATCTATCAAATTCCACCATAAGTAGTTTATGCGGCTTCCTGTCTTTATTCCTGTAATATAAGATCACTTCAAGTACTTCCTCACCTGATAATTGAGGAACGGATTTATGCTTATGATCTTTAGGTCGGGCGATCTTTATAACTTTGCCTGCACGAGATACAAATAAATATCTGCTTTGAATCATCTATCTCACTCTTTCTCTCTTATTTAAGCTGATTTCACATAACGTCTTATTTACGAACTTCCGAAAAAATGCTCTCTTCGTCCTATTCACGAACATCGTGAATCCTGCACTTTTCTCCTTATTCCCGCACTTTCTGCGTTTCAATCGTCCAGCCCGCCCAGCCGATCTAACGGACTTTGAATCCGCCCAATGTCCCGCCTGCTCACATGTGTATACCGCTCCGTCGTTCGCACACTCTGATGCCCTAGCAGTTCCTGAATATAGCGAAGATCAATCCCATTCTCCAGCAAGTGGGTCGCAAAGGAATGCCTTAGCGAATGGATACTCACCTGTTTGCGAATGCCCGCTTCAGCCAGCGCTTTTTCAAACACTTTCTGCGCTGAACGTTCCGTCAGGTGGCGGCCTTTTCTCTGCCCTGGAAACAGCCAGTCTGCTGGCTGCTCCCCCCCTATATACTGCTCGACCACCGCAAAAGCCGCTTCGGAGAGCAGCGTTTGCCGATCCTTCCTGCCCTTTCCCTGACGGACTTTCAGCACTTTCCGTTCACGGTCGCAGTCTTCAAGACGCAACCTCACCACTTCGCTTACCCGCAGCCCGGATGTATACGTCAGGTACAGAATAGCCTTATGCTTTAGATTTTTCACTGCTTTCAACAGACGCATAACCTCATTCAGGGACAGCACATCAGGCAGTTTACTCTCCTTTTTCGGACGAACATAGGCGGCGGATTTGGGCTGCTTTAGCACATGGCGAAAGAAAATTTCAGCGCGCTGATCGCTTGGTTAACATAAGCGTGCGAAAGGCCTTTTTCGAGCAGCGCCAACGCATATTTTTGCACCGTCGCATCATTTATGCTTGCTTCGGTCCCTTGCAATCTTGCAAAAAAGCGTTCCGTTTGCGATATGTATGCTTTAATCGTCTTGCTGCTGTAGCCCCTTGCCACCAATGCATCGCGCATTTCTTGCCGCTGATCCGGGTTCCATTCACCTCGTTCCGAAGAAGAGGGAACCGCATTAGCCTGCGTGTCCCGCCGATCCAGCCATTCCCGGATGAACGGCAGCTCTTTATTCAAGCGCTCGTCGCACTCGAACTTGCAGCTCCGATACGCTCCCAACAGGCTTTCTACAGCCGAGATACTGTAAGGAATGGTCCATATTTTTTCGTCTGGAACCCATTTCCTGCTCGGTATGGATCGAATCCCTTCTCGCTCCTTGACTCCGTATCGCTCCAACCGTACGCCGATCGTTTTTTCATCCCGATAAAGTAGGTTTATCTTCATCTCACTTGCCTCCTTAGTATATCAGCCGTTCAAAAAATTGGAAATCTAATTTTACACAAAAAAAGGGACTTAAGATGGATATTCATCTTAAGTCCCTGATTCTTTCAGAGTAAATTATTGATCCATTAAGTTCAATTTACATTATCATAAAATGTCTTACCTTTACTTGTCCAGTTCCTCCGTCACATCATCCCATAGCAACGCCGTCACCTTCTCCAACAAATCCCCCGGCATAAGGTTCAGTAGGTATCCTCTTGGAACTTCCCCACCTCACCGCAGAAACAAAAGAAGAGCCTGATTATTTGTTTCTCATTTATTAAGAAAATAAGGATAAGCCGCTAAAAAGCGTAGTTTCCCACCGTTTCTTTCAGGCAAACCGCTTACATTACAATCATATATAAAGAACAACGAATTATATTTACCATCTATTTTACTCAAGTCATTTAATAGTGGAGATAAAAAAGAATCAACATAGGAAACATCTCTTATGCCCTCATCTGCTCCATCGATCAGAAAGACTCCTTCAGCAAAATCTTCGTCAAAATCATCTATTTTATGGTCATTTAAAAAACCGCTAAAAACATCCTCATTCTCATCTTCCGGGTAATTTATCTCAACATATTCAAATAACTCATCATCAGAGGCAAAGTGACCGTACCAGACGGACACCATATTTTTTTCAAAGCAATTCATATCTTCACCCCGCTAAAATTTCAGTTAACACGTATGGTCTATCTGTATCCCCGCAACAGCTACCATGAACCCTACCTCCACAACGGCTGTTGAATGAAGGAATCTGTTCACCTTTGCTTCGCAGTAACTATATCAGATACACGCCTACCTTTGTACCAAAAGAAGCAGAAAGCATCCTATTAAAAATTCTGCTATAATATTTTCCAGTGTCATTCCCCCTTATCAAATAAAAAGGTGAACAACCATGCTATCATTTTCCAGATTAATTAAATGCAAACCCCCGATCCCGTAATTCCTTTGCCAGCTTATTGAGATTTTTGAATGATAAGGGGGATACTGGCTGTGCAAAGAAAAATCTCAAATCCATCGTTGTTGTTATTCATTATCCTTGTCGGTTTCCCGCAGATTAGTGAAACGATATATACACCTTCCTTGCCGGATATTGCTCGTCATTTAGGAGCAAGCAATAGCATGATCCAGCTAACGCTCAGTGTGTACTTTCTGGGCTTTGCCTTCGGTGTTTTTTGCTGGGGAAGGCTGTCCGATTCTATCGGACGCCGTCCGGCCATGCTATGGGGTATTCTTGTGTATGCAATAGGCTGTCTTGGTTGTTACTTGTCTGCTCTGTCCAATGGTTATTGGTCTGTCGATTTATCCAGGCTTTCGGGGCCAGCGTCGGCTCTGTCGTCACTCAGACCATTTTGCGTGAGCACTTTGATGGGAGCCGTCGTCATGAGATGTTTGCCCAGATTTCCGCAGCGCTTGCATTTACACCCGCCATAGGACCACTCATTGGCGGATGGGTCGATCAATCGCTGGGCTTTCGGGCGGTATTTTTCACGCTCGTTGCTATAAGTGTAGCGATATGGTCATATACTTGGACTTCCCTACCGGAGTCCCGAGTGGAATCTACAGTGAAAATCAGTATTCTTGCTGTGACAAGACGCCTCCTCACTGATCGCAGAGTGTGGGGATTCGGGTTTCTCATCGGGGCAACCAACGGCATATTGTTCAGCTATTATGCGGAAGCACCATTTATCTTTATTAAATTTTTTCATATGAGTCCTGGTGTATTTGGTTTCTTCGGTATCCTAGTGGCGCTATCCTCCATATGGGGAGCGATGCTATCCAGAAGAATGCTGATCCGATTACAGGCAGAGCAAATTATTATGCGCGGCTCGATCATTTCAATGGTGGGCGCTATTAGTTTGACAGTGCTTGCTGTTATCGGAATAAAAGCTACCCTATCTGATCTGGTGCTCATCCTCATAAGCATTTTCATTCTACTGCTAGGCATAGGCATGACGATTCCGAACTGTCTCAGTCTGGCGCTGATCCAATATGGAGATGTTCTCGGTACAGCAGGAGCGATCTTCGGATTGGGTTACTATGTGATCGTTAGCTTGATTACCAGTGGCATGAGCCTTCTGCATAATGGATCATTGGTAACAATTTTTTCAGTCTGACCATTGCTATGGTTCTGGTAAGCCGGCTGCTTGCTCAATCTAAAGTGAGATAGTCTGGTATTTCAAACAATTTATCATCGTTAGCGCTGACTTTAGCTATAGTGAGCGACCATAGATGAACGAAGAGAAAGAGCCTGTATATTCGCAGGCTCTTTCTTCTCAACATTATAGCCGCCGAGCAAACACATTCTTGGTAAAAATATGCTTATCGTATGTCAATGAAAAAAGGATTCGACTCCCATTAACCGCCTTAAATCTGCTGTTGAAATAAATAGCATCCTCTAGTTCCATATTCCCTACAGTTAATTACGAAGAAAACCAATGGCAACTAGGAAAATGTGAAATTGAAAAAGCCCGCGCTGCACGCGGGCTTTGCTGTATATAAGTCAAAATCTTGCCTAGTAGACCTGTTACTCAACCTTAAACTGCTTTAATTCGTCTTGCAGCTTAGTGGACAATTGGTTTAATTGTTTGGATAGTTCAGCAACCTGTTCGAAGCTCTCCAATTGTTCCTGCGTGCTGGCACTAACCTCTTCGGTTGAAGCGGAATTCTCTTCTGTGGTGGAAGAGATGATCTCCAGCGCCTGCAAAATCTCATCTTTGTGCTTGTGGACTTTGGAGGTGTTCGTGCTGATCTGGATCATTCGCAATTTCAAATCTTCCAAATCCTTGTTAATGCTAAAGAATACTTGCTTCGTGTCCTCCACCGATCTGGCATTTTCTTCTGCAATTTTCAGACCGTGAACCGTATGCTCAACCGATACGCTGGTTTTTTCTTCAATCACACGTACCTTCTTGTAGATTTCCTGTGTCGCCAGCGCCGTCTGCTCAGCCAGCTTGCGAACCTCCCCGGCAACCACAGCAAACCCTTTGCCCTGTTCTCCCGCACGCGCAGCTTCAATGGAAGCATTGAGCGCCAGCAGGTTGGTCTGCGTTGCAATTTGGTTGACCGTATCCACGATGCTGGAAATCTCATGACGGCTCAGATCAATCTCCTGAATAATAGACGACATCGCTTGTGTGGAATTGTGATTCTCTTCCGCCCATCTGGAAAGCTGATCTACTACTGCAAGCCCTTGTCCGCTTTGCTCAGCAGAGGTTTGCACCATCGTTTCGATGGTTTTGGCATCATTGGCAATTTCGTCAATTTGGCCGGATAAAGCTCCGGTTTTTTGTAAAATGTTATCCGTTTCGATGGATTGGTAGTTCGTTGCATTGGCAATCTCATTAATTGCTGTCGCAGTATCATTCATCGTGATCGCGGTTCTGGAAGAAATGGATTGCAAATCATTTGAAGA
Source organism: Paenibacillus sp. NMA1017 (assembly GCF_058895805.1). Classification (NCBI taxonomy): domain Bacteria; kingdom Bacillati; phylum Bacillota; class Bacilli; order Caryophanales; family Paenibacillaceae; genus Paenibacillus; species Paenibacillus sp. NMA1017. Next base: position 71,003 of record NZ_JBZXYR010000004.1, read on the forward strand.
CTGATTCAAGACTTGAGCTGAGCCGCCCACCATTTGGAGCATGCCTTGAATTTTTTGAACCATATTGTAAATTCCTTGAGAAATTTGCCCGATTTCGTTGTTGGAATGCGTATCAAACTGAACGGTCAAATCTCCATTTTCAATCAGCTTGATTTTTGCAAGCAATTTTGGGATTGATCTCAACAGATAACGGAGCGTTATATAAGAAATCACAACCAGCAGAATGGTGGCTGCGGCAAAGCCGCCAATGGTAAGCCAGGTAAAGGTTTTTAATTCTGTGAGCACCTCTTCTTCTGAAATGGTTAAGCCTACAGACCACCCCGTATCTTTACTGGTTGCATACCCAATATAACGAGGTTCCCCATTATCATTAATGAGCTGTACTCCGGACTCACCAGCAATCATTTTCTTTCCGATCTCCCCAAGATCACCTGTGCTTTCGTTAATCTTTTCTTTCAGCACTTTATTTTGATCAGGGTGATACAAAATATCACCTGTTTTGGATGCAAGAATCGAATAGCCTGTGCTTCCAAGCGAATAGCTTTGCATAACGGCAGGGATGTCTTTGAAAGCAATATCGACAGCAGCAAATCCGATTAATTGGTTACTGCTATCTTTAATCGGATAGAAAATGCCCATGAGCACATTACCCGAATTGACGTCCTTATAGGGTTCTGAGTAGTATAAACCGTTTGCTTCAACTGCCGGTTTAAAGTACGGGCGTGTATTGATATCGAAATCCGGTTTGGAAGCAACACCATCGTTCTGGAGAAAGAAGCCTTTACCAGATATTCCTGCAATCCAGGCGTCGGCAAAAGATGGCTCTGCCTTTACAATGGCTGCCAACGTCGCTACTGTTTCCGCAGCATAAGGAGAAGTTTTCACCATTTCTACCGATGGGGTGGTTTCTAAATATTGCTTAAAGGTGTTGTTCGTTGACATTTGCTGGACAAGTGAGCCCTTTTCCTTAAACAACGCATCGAATTGACTAACCATGGCCTGCGTCTTGGTCTGGAGCATGGCCTCTTGCTGCTTGACAAGTATGCTTTGCGTGCTTGCAAACATGAACGTCCCCAAGGTTGCAAAGACGACAACGATAATGACTAACAAGACCATGGCCAATGTGTTCGCGATACTGGATGATCTGAATACGCGCTTCTTCATATTTTGTGACATGCTGCCATCTCCCCGAGGAATATTGAGCGAAAAGCTCTTAGATAATATGTCGGAAGTTCGCAGCTGTTTTAATAGGTTTTTAGTATACACAATTTAAAGTTTTCACAGGAGCTCCAAATGCCACAGGTATGCAGAAGATGCAGCGTATATCCGAATGAGCGCAGGCCTAACCGCTTCAGTTTGCAGCGGTTAGGCCTGCTATTGCTCTACTTTTTCAGATACGAGATCCTCCACACATACTTCGGCTGTATCGTCTCCACTAATTTATCAAGCTTACAGTTGGGTCAAGGACCGCTTTAATCTCATCAAAGTACATCGTGCTAGTCAGTTTGGCCCCATCCACAGCATTCGTATAAATGCTGAATTCTGTCACACTCTTAAGTCGATCTTTAGTGATTGAGCCTTGCGTACCATGCACGGGAACAAATTCATTAAAAGGCATTCTCTCCAGATGCGGCTCTGTATTGGTCGTCTTAGGATAGTATTCGAACAGCTTGCCGTCCATCTTGAGTTGAATCACAAGCTTCTGCCCTTGACCATCCGGTGTGAACTGCATCTGAAGCTGATTGAATGCTGACCAGTCTACACCGCTGAGTACCTTAGTGACTCCTGCGTAACCTTGAGTAGACAAGTTATACGTATACTTGAGCTGATGTCCACCTTTAGCATCATCTGACAAAGCCACCTGAACTTCATCGCCACTGCTTGCACGAACATACTTGGACTGGAGGATTTTGTTACCGCTATCGCCAGTTCCGTAGGATTCGAAGTCATCCACAACAGCCGGGTCCAAGGATGCCTCATAATAAGCATTGTAGAGCTGAATCTGATCCACATAGACTGGACCGCTTTTCAAACCACTGCCTACAATTGATACCGCCAGGCCCTCAGTTGCACTGGTTGGTGCCTTCATATCGATGACAGCCTCATACTCATAATAGGCGGTATTATTAATTTTAGCTTGCCCAAGCGAAGACACCTTCTTCAGCGTCTCCTCTTGACCATACTTCGTCTCCGACTGCCCTGGAATCATGGCCACTGCACGAAGCGAAGCGCCATCAACTGTCGAATTTACCGGAACGAGCAGTTTGAGCTTAATGCGATTCACCTGCTTGTAATCTACACTCGGATCTTGGAGCAGCATCTTAAACTCCTGCCAAGTCTGGCTTGGATCAAGACCGTTTACATTGATCTTGAGCATGCCATTTCCTTTCAACTGAACACGGCTGAAGGAAGTCTTCACGCTATTCGGGTATGCTCCGTTATTTCGAATTTCGTTCAGTTCCTTCGTATGATCGAAGCTGTAGGACTTGATCGGAATTTCGTTCACTCTGACGAATACCTGAATCTGTTGACTCAGCGTGACACGGTTTCCTTGATATACCTTAACTGCAATATTTGCCGTCTTGCCGTTCAGTTCCAGTGGCGGGGTCCAGTCGGCTGCATAAAACCCATTCGAATCAAGCTTCATCTGTTGCTCTTTCTCAAGTCCGCTGGCTGTGAACGTCACCTTGGTCGGCTTGGTATCCAGCACGCGAGCCAAAACTTTTGTCGTCCGGCGTGTGACAGAGGAGCCTTCTATCGGAGCAGCAATATGCATAAACGGTTCTTTGGCAATCGTATCCACCTTATAATCATAGACACCCTTCACATCCTTAAGGAAGCCTGTATAATCATTCCGATAATAGTTTACGAAATCATTCAACAACTCGTGGTCTCCAAGACCATTCGGTGCGTTCTTATATGGAACGAACAAATTGCCGTTCGTGCTGAAGTTCGCCCAAGTAAGCATATAGGACATGCGCTTCGCATCCGGATTGGACTTGATCGCATTCAGCACCTTAGTGAACCATTCCGTATCCAGGTTACCGCTGGCCTTCATTCCGCTGGGTGAGTATCCGAATTCAGAGAAGGTTGAGACCTTGCCGGTAAGGTCGGCCAGTCTGGAGATCATTGCAAGGTCACTAACCAATCCGTTCAAAAATGACTCTGTTCCTGGTTTAGCATCATTATCGTATTGATCCATTCCCAGGACATCAACATACAAGTCTCCAGGATAAGTGGTCAAATAGTGATCTTCTTTACCGCCAAATGGCCCATTCGGAGAATATACATATAGGAAGTTGTGAACTCCCTTATTATCCCGTAAATATTCGACCGTATAACGGTATAGTGCTACATACTGACTTGACGTGGTCGTCTTAGACCCCCACCAGAACCAGCCGCCATTCTGTTCGTGGAACGGACGAAACAGCACAGGGATTTGCTTACCTTGATCATCCTTGAGATCCTTGGCGAAGACTGCAATCTGATCGAGAAAGGCATTGAAGTCTTCATTCTTATCCCCTCCCGGTAAAATATGCTCGACTACATTGCCCGCAGTATCGTTAAAGCTACCTCCGGTCACAAAATTCGGAAAATGGGTACTCAGATTAAGAATAGCCCCCATCTCATGAGCCTGCTTCATAGAAGAAACCAGATTGCGGCGGCTCTGTTCAAGATCGCCAGCGACGCCCGGCTTCTCCTTGCCTTCAAGACTCAAGGTATCCCAACCGAAGACGGCAGGATATTCACCAACGGAGTTGTATACATCAGATTGAACCCCTGCCGCATCCGGCTTCAAGGTGATACCTTCATCTGTAGCATGCTGATGCCCGAACAAGATCTTTTTGCCCCGAATATCATTCAAATAGGCGAACAGAGAGCGGGTCTCTGCAGTTGCCTGAGGATCAACTAAAGTAATTTTGCCTGGCTGCTGTGTGACTACAGTGGGCTCTTCCTGGCTCGCAGCCCATGCTGGAGAAACTATCGAAAAGGTAAGAATAACAGTAAGTAGAGATACAGAATATGACTTCAATCCTTTCATGTAAACGCCTCCATTTATCGAATGATGAAATAACATTAAGCAAACAAATGCTAACAAAACGAAAAATAAACTACATAGCGAAACAAAAACTCACGCCACCTTTCATTTTAGGGATTTAAAAATAAATTGTAAACGCTTTACTATGCGATTATATGAAAAATGAATTCAAAAGTCTATGCTAATAAATGAAATTTTAGGTTGATTATATCCTAACAAAAATAACAAAACACGTGATTCAGCATATATAAACATAAAAAATCCACTCAGAGAGAAAACTCTAATGAGCGGCGTACTTTTTTCTTCATATCAATGTATTTATTTATCAACAGCTGCGGATCAGGTGTATGAGTGGTGTAATCTTTGAGGGCATTCCCAATCGCTTTCCTGCACACAGGAGCTCGAATATGGATTTGAATTTATTTCGCTAACCCAACTGCATCGTTGTGATACACGTATCGTTTTTTTCATATGTAGAGAATTCAGTTTCGGCCGTTTTACCTTCATGATTCACACTAATACGATATGTTTTATCCCTTGGTAGCCATAGATCAATAAAACCATTGGATTGTGATTTCATGGCGGCATTCTCCATGATGACATTCCCTTCGGAGTCGTGAACGGTCACATTGAACGCTCCGTTTTTTATTTCGCCTTGGCAGCCGGTTAGACTATGAGTTGCACAAGGGTGGGTCTGTTCCACATATGGCGCAATCGAAACAAAAAACTCGTTGTCAGGCAAATCATAATTCATGGTCTGAGTATCGTCCCCTGTGACAATCAACTGACTGGAATTAATGGAAGCGGACTGGGCTGTTGCCTTGCCTGCACTGATATCATGCACCAATTGCTTGATATCTGTCGTCTCATGGTTTTCCGCCCCTTCTCTCTGAATATTCCCTGCAATTAGGTACGTCCCCAATGCGGCAACAACCAACCCTGAAGCGACCAAGATTCCTTTTTTCATCTGGAGTTCATCTCCTCGTCTATTTTGTATTATTATAAAGGAGAACGCACCGTAATGGGCAAAATGGGGTGCTGAAGTCACCAGATATTCACATATCTGTGTTGTGTGCTCAGACATATTTATATCACATTAGAGGATTACCGATGAGCGAAGGAGCATGGCAACTCTTCTGTCTCAACGTAAAAACACCCCATTACACTCTTGTGGAGCAATGGGGTAGACTCGTTTTTTAACGGTCCCGGTTCACGACATAATGTATTAAGTGCTTCAGAAAAGCAATATTACGTGGGATTTCTTCCAATGCTTCCATCGCGAGGCAATAGTGTTCCCACATCTCTTTACTGGCACCTTCTAGACCAAGGATGGACACGAAATTCGAATTGTTATTATCAGAATCTTGGCCAACAGGTTTTCCGAGTAAGAGCATATCTCCTTCCACATCAAGCAAATCATCTTTAATCTGAAAAGCAATCCCCATATGATAGGCAAATTTCTTCAAAGCAGCAATTTCCGACTCCTTGACCTGTGCAAGCATGGCTGGCATAACCAGACAAGCCTCAAACGCCACTCCTGTTTTGTAGAAGCACACCATATTCAGCTGCTCCAAGGTCAGTGCCTTTCCTTTGGAATCCAGATCCATCGCCTGCCCCATACACATATCTTCTGCTTTCTGGGCCGAGTATTGTATCAAAGCAAGCACCGTTTCAGCACTGAACTGGTCAAGTGACGATTGTTCCCCAATCGCCTTCTGGATCAGATACAGACCGGTTAGTTCCGCAGTGGCGCTGTTGTGCATCTGATGCAAGGTCTGACGCCCTCTACGGGTAGAGGCGTTATCCTGGGAAGGCAAATCATCAAAAATCAGGGAGGCTGTATGCATATATTCCAATGATCTCAGAAGAGGCACAATTGCCGATGCATCTAATCCATATTCGTTCACGCCCATGACCCAAGTCAATATAGGCCGTATCCGCTTCCCGTCACCTTCGAGACTGTAATTTGCAGCCTCAATAAGCTGTTCTTTCATGGCCGGAATCCCTTGAGGCTTGGTAATTTTCAAGTGGTTGTTAATCTGCTCACGGACCATTTTGACCGTATTCATAAAGTCTTCCTTTTCCCTCGCATCGTTTTTCAGATGGGTAATCATTTGGTCCCGGAGCAGCTTATCTAAGAAATCTACATCATCCGCTTTTTGTACCATCTTCTGAATGAGATTATTAAATTCTGGATTTCCGGATGCAAAAATCTCCATTATTTCATTATACTTTTCAATACCTACACGTTCTTTATAACGTTTGAGCCCATTCATTGCACGGTCCAGTATCACCTCACGAGCCACGGCATCGGAAGCATATACGTTATGGATCAAATAGGAGATGACCGCCCAGTATAATTCAAAGGGATTGATCAAATCCGGTCTCTGATGATGATATTTTAAATAGTAGGTATAGGGTGTTACCGTACCGGCTTTCATATCGTCAACTATATCCGCGAAATCATCAGCAAGCTGGTTGTAGATACCATAAAAGAATGTTCGTTGCTCAAACCCCTCATCCGCAGGAGCACTAATTACGGAACGGACAATCAAACGGGACGAAGAAGATTTTAAGATAACGGGTATATAAAGCTCTTCATTAGTATAAGTAGCTCGCGTTAGGTCCTTAACACGGTCAATATCTTGAGAATGAAAAAAGACATAGGACTGCTCGAAAAATGTTTGCTGTGTGTCCGATCGCTGATGTTTCTTTATATACTCAAATGCATCCGAGAGCTCCGAATGTATGTATTGAATCAACTCCATATGATTTCCGGTCCAATCGCCCAACTCAGGCACAGATCCACTGAGAAGCGCGGCACGTATCATACGGGAATATTGTTCTTTCTCTTGAACCGTCAAAAGCTGGGAGTCGAGAAGATCATCAATGAAAGGATAGGTTAGACCATAGGAGTACCCAAGCCTGATGGCTTCATCAAGTCTGCGAGCACGTTCCACAGGTGACACAGCTTCGTCCATTTCTTCCATAACATGCAGAATAACTCCAATAATGATTTTAATCAGTTTGCGCTGGGCATGCTCTGCATCCATTTCGTCGGGAATATGGGAGGATACGAACCTAAGTTTGTTGATCACCCAAATTATCGCGGTCTCTATACCTTCCCTCTGGGCCCACCGATACACCCCGGCCAAATTCATAAATTCCGGTTGGTCTGCCCCGTTTGCACGGGTGGATTGGACCAAGTGTTTTTTTACGTCTGCAATGACACGCTGAATCCGGGTATGTGTATCAGGAGAATCCATAGCTTTGCCTAGGTCCCTCATATAAATATAGGAGACGCTTCGATCCAGATAATCATCCAATTTGCCTGTATAATTCAGCCATTGAATGTATCTATTATAGTCCCGAGTATCAGGTTTTCTCTTTCTCCGCGAAAAAAAGGATATCCATGAAGACTGATGAATATGATTCCTTTTCCACCTTTGAATATCTTCTGTCAAGGTAGTCACATAAGATTTGTCTATGACCTGATCATAAAGTAATGCAAAATACTGAATCGCCTTCCGCTCAGCCAGCTGATATCCTGTATTGGCTTGTAATTTTTCATTCATATGATGCATTACCTCAACTTCTCATTTTGTTAAACATGGTTGCATTTCTCCCTGAGGGAACGAATTTGGATCATGTTTTTATCTTTATACGGAAAAAAATCTGTGAGGTTACGAAATTATCATGCTGTTTACCGCTGCCCCTCTTTGGCTATATCCATGAATTTAAACCAAGAATATAGGCTCAAATTACTTTCAATCAACAAAAAAACCACGTCGGACGTGGGTTTTTACGCTAACTCTTCTATAGTCACCTGATACAGCAGAGAAGCTTCACGGAGCAGCAGGCGGTTTTTTCTGAAATCCTGTTCTTGCGGCTGAAGAAACTTTTGATCGTCATTTAAAAAACGGATGTTTTGCCCTTTGGACAAGCTCCCTGGCTTCACATTCTTTTTCAGGACATATTGTCCACTCTTTCCATACCCGCTGTCGAACAAAAAGTGATATCCATCTGTAGCCACCCCAGAGCAGCCGGAAATCCTCGGATTCATAAACGTAATATTCGTATGATCACTACCGGAAATACGTCCTAATGAAAAGTCTGAATAGTAATAAAACCAGATTTCCTGTTCGCTGACTACGTTTAATGCGTAGCAATCATCAATGGCTGCTGCTTGGTTCTCATATATTTTATCTCCCTTTTCATTCCAGGCGACAAGGCCGGAGGACCCCACAGGCTCAACCCAACCATAATTTCCGAATATACCTTCGTCAAAATAACTGGTCCAGATCGTACCTTTTTCTGTAACCTGAACACTCTGGATACCGTCTCCAAGCAGCAGTTCATTCACGGTACGGCCTTCATAATCAATAATTTTACCATTTAGATCGTATTGGCCAGGTCCGTAATAATGGCACCGTGCTCCGACGAGTAACAAATGATTTTTTAGAGGCTGTACATAATGATAGTTAAACTGCTGCCCCTCCATACATACTTCTTCGATATGATCGTCTATGATGAGTACCTTGTAAGTATGTCTGTCTTTAAGAGAAGCAGGCGTGAACATCCCCCCGCACTCGTTCTGGGATTTTATCAATCAGCAAAATATACACGCGTCCATCAGGGCCAAATTGGGTCGAAACGATCTCAAATCCTTTCATATAATCGGAAATATCGACAAATGAATGAAGCGGTTTATATAGATGTGACAATGTAGTTCCTCCTCTGAAAGATCAGTAAAGTGAAGTGTTATTTGTATTGGACTTTATTTTGTCATAACAACATGTTACTGAGTAGGGCGGAAGTATGGCGATATAGCAAACAAAAAAAGCCGGGTTCTGCTTCATAAGAAAAGCAACCCAGCTTAATCTTTATAGATGTTCCCCTTAAAGTGTTTGGTTCTTGTCGGCCTTCTGCCATAAAGCCTCAGTCAGCTCATCTATCGTCTCCTTCATCGCCAGCTTCTCGCGCCAATGACTCGGGATACCGCTTAGCCCGTAATAAGCTCCTGCAATTTGCCCGTACACCGCCCCGGTCGTATCGGCGTCATCCCCCAGATTTACTGCCAGCAGTGCCCCCTCTTCAAACGAAGCCGAATGGTGAAATGCCCACAGCGCAGCCTCAAGGGAACGAATGACATACCCGCTTCCTTGTATTTCGGGCGGCACCTTATGCTTGTAAGATCCCTGAATGATTTCTTCAATGGCTGCCGAATAAGCGGGCTCGTCCTGCCGCCACTTATAGCAGACGTCGGGTGATAACATGGATTCTTTGTCCGCTCCCCGCAGACCTGCCACAAGGATTGAAGCAAGCACGGCACAGGCCTCCACACTTTCAACTGCTCCATGGGTGGTTCGCGAGCTCATCTCAGCGTACATCACCGCCTCTTCCGGACGGTTCGCATAGGCCATAGCCACAGGTGCAAGCCTCATAATAGAGCCATTACCCGCAGTCATGGGGTCAACGGACCCGCTGTACGGATCTCCGGTAGCTTCGAAGCGATGCAGTGCTGCTCTCGTTGCACCACCGATATCAAAGCACGTTCCCGTGCTGCTCATATATCCCAGGTGGTACCAATTGGTGTAGCGGCGCATTTGGTCTGCTGGATCAAATCCATCTTTACGCACCATACTCTCGGCCAAGCAGAGCGCCATAGACGTATCGTCTGTCCACTGTCCCGGCTTTAACCCAAAGACACCGCCGCCCACGATATCCGTTACAAGTTCAAATGTACCTGGACTGCTGAATTCTACAGTGGTTCCCAAAGCATCACCCACGGCCAGCCCAACCAGGCATCCCAAAAAACGATCCTTGATAAGTGCCATTTTGGTTTTACGCCCCTTTTCAAATGTAATAACTAACGCATATTTCCCATCTCGCCAAGAAGGAAGCAAAAATGCAGTAACGCCTTTATTCATAGATCAAGGCTGTGCAACGGCTATCCGGTTTTAATTCAACGAAAATCCCTGCCTCGTGATGGTAAATAAGTGGAAACCGCTCCGTATCTACATATTCTCGCACACCGCTTGAAAGCCGCCATACCTGAAGCGGGACTTCTTTTCCCCATAAGAATAATCGGTCGCCGGAAACGGCCATATCTGCTTGGGGAAAAGGAAAAGTCCCGTCTTCAACAGGCTTACAATCTAGGGATGGAATCGCTGGAAGCACACGTCGGTACCCGGGCTGAGCCATATCGAATAGGACAACCGCCGGTTCAACTCCTTCCTCTCCCCAATCTTCCTCCTCCAGCAAATCAGCATCCATCTGTCCCCAAACCGCCAATGTATCGGGTCCTGTCCAGCACACCGGCCCATCCCAATCTATGGTTTGCCAAAGATAACGAACCGACGGACCCTTCTCCGATTCCCATGGATTCAGTAGCCAATCCGATAACGACCAAGTTCGGATGACTCCAATCGGAGCCCACACCCATCCCGTATCCGCAATCCACTTTCCCCCTGGTGAAATCAGTAGCCTCCCATGAAAATAATCTAGATAGTGCTCATTTTTGCTTTCGTTGTTATAAATAGGGGTAGGTCTTGCTGTCAAAAGCATGCCTGTTTCTACAGCCGTCAGATCAAGCCGGTTCCATTCCGTCCCATGAACAAGAATACATGCACCGTCTTGGTGTACAAATGCCAAGGGAAACATACTTTTATCGTAGTGATATTCATCCCGTGATAGTTGCAATTTTTCTTGAGCATGGACTAAGTCATACACTGCCGCATGCCGTCCAAAACGATTGGATATGGCTACGTACTTGCCGTCAGGACTGGTAACTATTTGGACAGGTTGCATGGGATTAAAATCAGGAATACAAATACTTGTGCATAATTCCGCGCTGCCTGAGCGAAGTTCTAGCCTCCACAGTTCTGCTTGTGTGTTCAAAGCCAGCAGGGTTATGCTTCCCTGAGAGCTACCTTTTACAGGATGAATAGCCGTAAGACGTCCGATAGACGATGGTAAATCAGGTAAAGAAACGTGATGGAATGGCATCATTAAACCCCTTTTACTCTGGATAAATAATAATTTATACCCGCATTTGTGAAGCTGGATTTATCAACAAAAAATCTGATTTCAAGCAATGCAGTTAATACTTTCATAAAAACTCCCGGTTTCTTCTTGCAAAACAACTTAAGATATGTAATTTCGCTGGGATCATTTTTGAGAATAAAATAGGAGTAATTCATCAAGATCAAATTGGAGATGAACTGTTCTGTTGGAGATTGATGCTCATTTATACAGTCGATCAGCACCTCTAATACCCTATTTTTATTAGAGTTATAGGCTTGTATAAACATCGTTGCTTCTACAAACGGCTTGTTGAAATCATCATACGGAAAATCATATACATCATGACTGCCCAGAATGAAGTTGACCAACTGGCCTTGCAAAATTTTTATTTTCCCCAGCGCTGTTCGGGTATCCATATCCATCTTATTTTTGTTGATATGCTCATGCAACATGTCAATTAGAATGTGCAAATCATACTGCTGTGCGTCTTCCAACCTGTACATGATCTTATTATTTTCAATCGTTAGACGATCATAAATGTCATCACCTAAACCCAGTTCAAATAAAAGATGGTGAAGAAAAAATAGTCTGTCCTGAGTAAGCGAGAATTCATTCCCTCTCTCTGCTAGATGTGAAACTTGATATTGAAAATAAAAACAACATAAGTTTTTTCGGCTATAAACAACATCTTTATGTATATCAAAAACGTTAAAAAAGAGAGAAAGCAATCGAATCAGACATTCAGCATCCGCTACACTTATAATGGGGTGATCCATTTTTGCAAATAGCGACCTGCCAAATAAATCATGCCATCGCACTAGAGAAACATGATCCTGCTCGTTTATATTCAGGGTTAATATTTTTAAATTTTGCTCTTGATCGGGATAAGAATAAAATAGATATTCATGACTTAAATCAGAAATACGCTCATTAAAATAAGCTCTTAATTTGTAATCATATATTTTAGAAAATGACATGCTTATCCTCCTTACAAGTAAGCCTGATCATATTAAACTAAGCACAAAACATGTTCGAACTCCTATATTGTAAAATTAATCTGGATAGACTGGCAAGGCGGCACACAACTACAGAAACATATGTTCTCCATGTCTATATTATGATATCTTTAGCTAGAAATGAAACATTATTGTCGGAGGTCATAGCCTACGATTAGAAAGGAATGAACACCTATGAAACAGCTAAGCGAAGCTCTGGCCCGTTTTGTACACCAGCAAAACTTGTATAATGAAGCCTACGGGCTGTTCCAAAACCATGACATCCAGCCCCGGATGGAGAAAAGATCAGATTGCTGGGACAGCCGGATTCCCGTATCCCCTGAACTTGAGTATCTGTATAGCCACTATGAAATGATCGATGCCAAGGCAGCGGGAACACACAAATTAAAAAATGCGGCAGTTGAAATCGGGGATGCTGCGGTTCTCTTTTTTGTCGCGCCAGAACATCTGTATCGCCAACAGCTAGGCTACCGCTGGATTACATCTGGTGAGCTTGTCCAAGAGTCTTCTTCGTGGCCGTCTCATCATGTCGTGATCGCCACTTTTAATGACGATCCAGTCATTGTCGATACTTGCGCACCCAATTCCCCTGTATATGCTGCATTCGAAGGCGGTGCGCCGCAGCTGGTGGCTGACTCTTTGGCTAACTTCTTTATTGCTCTTTCTACCCTGATTGAAGGTGCCTATACCTTTAAGGGAGAATTGAAAGATGAAGAAACATACGAAACCAAAACAGAATATATCGAGCACGTAAAACCATTACTAAATCAGCTGTTGAGCGAAAATCAAACCACATATTTATTGGAATACCTATCCCTTTGTTAGAAATCCTTTTTGTTTAAAGAGAGGTGGAGCTTTTTATGATCTATATCGCATTACTGCGGGGCATCAATGTTGGCGGCAACAACAAGATCGAGATGAAGAAGCTCAAGCAAACGTTTGAACATGCAGGTATGGGACATGTGACGACTTACATCAATTCTGGAAACATTATTTTTTCCAGTCAAGGTCAGTCCAACGAGGAACTATCGCTCAAACTGGAACAGGCGATTCTGGAGGATTTTAGCTTACCCATCCGTGTCATCGTCCGTAATATGAAGGAGATTCAGACCATTATAGAGGCACTGCCGAATGAATGGTCTAATGATACACAGATGAAAAGTGATGTAATGTTCCTGTGGGATGAAATTAACGATATCTCCGTTCTGGACAAGCTTCCATTGAAACCGGGAATAGGCCATGTAATATATACGACCGGGGCCGTTCTGTTTTCTGTCAGCAAAGAACAGGTCACAAAAAGCGGGTTAACGAAATTAGTCGGCACCAAGCTGTATCAGCAAATGACTGTGCGAAATGTGAACACAACACGGCAGATCTATAAGCTGATGCAAACGGCTGAACAGGAAGAGTTACGGGATACGGACTCTGACTGTAGTCCAAAAGCAACCTTGGAAGAGTAAACTCAAAAAGGGAGCCTTTTTTACGGCTCCCAACTGTTTTTCTTCGATGTAATGTTTTCCCTAGTCCCTGTGTATTGGCCCCGTTAAATTTTAAAACCTTCGACCAGTTCATTCAGTCGGGCAGCGCTTTCCTTCACCTGATCAGACTGTTGTGCCACATCAAGAGATTTCTCCGTCGATGAAACCATATTCTCTGCAATGTGCTGAGTGGATACAGCGGACTGTTCGCTGGCTGTTGCAATCTCATGGATTGCTCTCACCATGGTTTGGATCGTTGCATTCACCTGCTTAGAGGTGGCGTTCAAATCATTGACCGTGTTCGTATGCTCCACGGCATCATTGTAATATTGTCCTGCTGTATCCTCAAGCAGCTGATAATCTTTGCCCACCTGAGCTTGCAGGAAGTGCAGTAGTTCTTCGGCATTGGTAGTCAGATTTTCTACAGACTGCACAACCTCTTGAGTAACACTCTGAATTTGGTCTACCGCGTGTTTGGAGCCGTCTGCCAACTTACGAATCTCGTTAGCCACAACCGCAAACCCTCGACCTGACTCACCCGCACGAGCCGCTTCAATGGATGCATTTAGAGCCAGCAAATTGGTTTGTGCCGTAATTTCTAAGATGGACTGAGAAAGTAAACGAATTTGGTCTACGGCCTTGGCTCGTTCTAGCGCTTCCTTCATCTTCACGTTGGCCTTCTGGTAAATTTCCTTAGCCACTTTATTGGATTCACTAGCCGCATGCTTCAATGTTTCGGCTTTTACACTTGTATCATGGGCAGACTGAGCTCTTTCTTGAGTTTTGACCGAAATGTACTCTGCTGCCCGCTGCATTTCTTCCGCAGAATGATTCATGTTTTCAGTGTATGCTGAAGTCTCCTCCATAGCTGCTGACAGCTGTTCGACCGTGGCGGATACATCGCGAATCCGTTCATTGAGATCTGTCATATTAACATTCGTCTGATCACTTAGCTGGTTAATTTGTCGTGACTCATTGACCACTCCCGTAATGACTATTGAGGTTGAATCTGTCATTTGCTGAATGGCACGAGCAATGACAGCGATCTCATTATTCCCTTTGAGCAAGGCAGGATCAAGGGCTGCCGTTAAATTGCCTTGGGTAATCTCTTCGCAGTATTTCGTAATGGTGCTCATCCGAGAACGGATATTTCGAATGGCCACAAAGGAGATCGTGATCAGAACAGCCAGCACAAGAGCCAGAACCGTGATCAAAACAATTGTGCGCATTTTAATCTCATTTTGCGTATTTTGATATAGGTTGGCGGATTGCTCATTGTTATAATCTGAAATCGTAGTCAGCATCGTAACGATTGCCGTACTGGATTTATTAATCCGTCCTCTTTCTTCCGTGTCATACGTTCCACTATTTTTTTTGACTGTCATGATTTGCTCAATATCCTGATAATATGTGTCTATACTGCTTCTTAGTTCCTCATACAATTTCTGTTCCTTAGCATCCAAATTCCTTTGTGAGAATTCATTTAGCCCGGTTGTAACGCTATCTTTTCCTTTCTGCACCTGCTTATACTGTTTATCCGTATAATCCTTATTGTCGAGTATTTTTGTATAATTAGCCCGCATATTATAGAAATCACTTTTGACTTCAAGAATATTCGTTTGGTGTTGAAAGCGATCCGTATACAAAATACCTTGGCCCTCTTTAGCTTGATACATACCGATAACCCCTACCAACGATATAATAAGCAACCCCACTAAGCTGATCATAATCATGGAGATCATCGTTGTCGTAACCTTTAAATCCCTAAAACCTTTTCCTTTTTTAGTCCTGTCCGATAGCTTGTTACTCATCCAAACCCCTCCAGATCGTCTATGGATAATAGTTCACGCTGCACTCAACTTTCACGAGTTTCCGATCGGTCTCCTTGACATTGCCCTCCAAGCAACAAAATGAAGCAGATCACAGAACGTGATGAAATATATCTATATATATCGGTAGAAAGCGCTTAAATTTATAAGTGAAATTAACGGTACTGCAAAAATAAAGAATATTATAACAGACAATTTCATAGTTGGACTTGCTATGTAACTCAAAATTTTAGATACTCATGGGCTTAAAGAATTTGCTAAACCTAGCTACTATTTACTTTTAGCAATAGGATAACAAGCCCCGAGATAAGTTATTCCATCGGGGCTTATTATCCTATTGCTATGGCCTTCTTCTCTTTATTGTTAAGTCTTCATTTTAAAACCTAGTGTGATAATTTCATGCGGCTTTACAGACTGAAGCAACTCATTAGATGAATCCACTACGATGTCTTCTCCTGGTTCTTCGAGGATATTACTTTTATAAAAATTGTACTGCTGCGGTCTGGGCTTGATAATTAATTCGGCTATACTATTGCTCATATTGTACCAGCGTAACAGCACATCCCCCGACAGCTCATTCATTTTCATAGAGGAAAAGGCAAGCTCCGTGCTTTTCCAATCAAACGGCGCATAATCTGGAGCAACTGTACCCGCATGAATCCCCGCTTGTTTTACAATCCAAGGAATTTGGTATTGATAGGCTTCTGTATACGCGCCGGACTGAATACCGTCACCATCATGTGGGATGATTTCCAGACGGGCGGTATGCTCACCTGGGGATTGCGCTTCCGGCGTCGGGAACCATCCCCAATCACCCAGCTCGCCAACTGAGCGAAGCAGCGTTACTGCAATCGTGTTACGTCCATCACGCATCATTTCATATTCATACAACCCGAGATTGGCCACGGTCAGACCGGTTTGTTCCCCGCTTACATCCACAAACGCCTGCTGATGCTGTGTATTGCTTGGGTTTTCCCACTCAGGTGCGGGCTCATTGTCCCGGATTGCAATTTCAAACATGGAGTCCACCCGATGCTCACCAGAATCTATATCTGTCGGAAATAGAGCGCGAAGACGGTGATCCTTGGCCTGATTGTTAAAAGTGGTTTCCATGGAAACACCCCTGCTGTTCCGAGATAAAGAAATGACAGTCCGTATCGTCAGCGGAACGGTCTGTCGGGAGCGCTGAGCCTTGCGGTACGGATAATAAACCAGCTCTCGCTGCTCCTGCTCTAGCGTTTCATCCGCAGAGGCTGGTATTTCCCAATGATGGATAATCTCCATGGATGCCAGATAAGGTGTATCTTCAAGCACACGGATGTCAGCAATCAAATCTTCGGTGGTCAGCGCCTGCTCTCCCTCGGGCTGTCTGAACATGTACTCGTTG
This sequence comes from Paenibacillus sp. NMA1017, assembly GCF_058895805.1. Classification (NCBI taxonomy): domain Bacteria; kingdom Bacillati; phylum Bacillota; class Bacilli; order Caryophanales; family Paenibacillaceae; genus Paenibacillus; species Paenibacillus sp. NMA1017. Next base: position 87,778 of record NZ_JBZXYR010000004.1, read on the forward strand.
CCGATATCACCCACATTTTCATATATGCCAAGGCCTTTGTAGCTACGGACTGTACGCTTATCCGTCAGGGTAAAAGAGCCGTTATCCGCAATTTCGACGTGAAGCAGATCATTTTCCATACTGCGACTGCCATGAAAGAGGGAAGAGGAGTCCGTCTCGACATTGCTTCTCAGCCAAGCATAGGTTTTTAAGCCTAGCAGAGGCACACGTTCAACCTCAAAGGTAAGGCGAACCCGACGAGACATGTAAGGCTGGCGGAATCGGTCATCCGGCAAATCATAACCAAACTGTAGCCCGAGGTCCTCCACCTTGCATGCGACCGGACACCCTTCACTGTCCACCAGTATGCGCCCGGAAAGATCCACGTTCTTCGCTTGATGAGCAGCCTCCTCAAGCGTGTATCCTTCACGGAAGTACAGACGCACCACTTCCAGTTCTGCCGACACTACACCACTGCGTTCCCAGCCTGACGTATTAAAAATAACGAGCGGCAACGCATCTGCTCCATAGCGACTGAAGCCCGTCGTATCCACTGCTTGCGCAATGACTTCTATGCTTTCATCCACAATGCTCTCAGCCACATGTCGGCTCTTATCAAAGCGGGTCACCATCTCACGGTGTACCTCGTCCACACTACAACCGCAAATACTGTCATGCGGATGATTCTGCATCAGTGTTTTCCAGGCATAGGTGAACAAATGGTGAGGATAAGCCTGCCCCAACAGATGCGCGAAAGTAGCAAGCGGCTCAGCCACTTTTTCCAGCATCACTTGTCCCAACTGGTTCATCTGTTTCAAATACACTCGGGCAGAAGCCGTATTCACCAGCGTTCCCCAGCCGTCCGTGCGCTGACTGCGAAACTCTCCCTTCACTGACGAGAGTTGCCTTTGGGAAGCCCGTTTCAGAGAGGTCAGATAATCGTTGAAATTGGAATGAATAAACTCGATATCCGGATAAAGCTTCTGTGCCGTACGAATTGCTTCCGGTAAATCAAGCTGTAAAGGCTGATGATCGCAACCGTTCATGAAAAGCAGCTCGCCAGTTGAAGCATATTTTTGCGCATCATCCAGTTTACGCTTCCAATAAACCTTGGCTTCCGCCTCATCTACCGGAACCTCATTGCCGTTGGAATACCAGTTGGCGAATAAAATACCGAGTACCTCCGATCCGTCTGGCCCCATCCATAACAGTTCCGAAAAGGAGGACTCGTAGCCTCTATCCGACACCGTATTGTTAAACCCTGTGGGCTTTACTCCCCTTCCAAAGAAAACATTCGTAATCCCCGACTGTTGCATGAACTGCGGAGTCTGCCCAACCAGACCAAACGTATCGGGGAAGTATCCGATCTTGGACGGATTGCCATAACGTTCGGCATCGCGATGCCCAATCTGCATATTGCGTACATTGGCTTCGCCGCTGGTCAGAAAAGCATCCTGCAAAATGTACCAGGGTCCGATAAAAATACGACCATTGCGAATATGCTGCTCCAGCCGTTTCTTATGCTCGGGCCGAACCTGTAGATAATCCTCCAGAATGATCGTCTGCCCGTCCAGATAAAAGCTTTTATAATCCGGGTCCTGCTCCAGCTTATCCAGCAGAGAATCCATCAGGCTAATCAGGCGCATATGGTGCTTCTCATAAGGCAAATACCACTCCCGATCCCAGTGGGTATGCGAAATAATATGTGCTGTCGTCTTGCTGCCCGTGTATGTGTCTACTATCCTGCTTATCACTTGATTGTTGATTGGTTCATCCCTGTGCTCGCTCATTGTATATCTCCTCACCGTATGTCTTGACCTGCCATTGTTCACTGCATCACTTCAATCGTCACGTCCTCGGGTCGATATACCGCTAGCAACTGACCTTCTCGATCCACAGCAAACAAGACAGAGCGGCTCCTTGGCAACAGAAAAGCGTAGGATAATCCAGTCTCCTTATCCCGAACACGCACCTGGGTATCCCGGGAAAACTCCGATACGAAAATATACAAGCCCCCATTCTCGAAATTCAGCTTACGTCCATATAGTCCCTGCTGATCGCCACCGACTATCCACTCCAGTTTTCGCTCCACCCCGGCGGCAGTGAGAGCGTAGCGATATAGCTCAGCAATCGGCTCATCCCTGCCATTCAACTCCAGTGGAAGCGGACTCCAGATCAAGCGCCCCTTACCAAGCGGCAGGTTCACGACTTCATCACCCATCGCTCCATCCGCTTCCGGTGACAGTTGTGCCTCCTTAGCCACCTCAGCAATTCGCCGCTGACCGAATGAGACAGGGAAGGTTTGACCCTCCAGACTCAGTACTTCCTCCCGTTGGACGTTCCCCAGTGTACGCTGCCCAATCAGGTCATCGACCCGGTCGGTCATTTTCCAGTAAGGATCAAGTCCCAGTGGCCCGGTGACTAGTAGCGTCACACCGAAGGATTGCACCATTTCCAAAAGATATTCCAGCGATGTACTGTCGAAATTGTGCGCGCTGGGGATCATAATCAGTTTTGGTAACTGCCGCTTGAGCGAGTCCAGATGATACTCAGAGACGGCACGGAACGGCTGCTTGAGATCATAGGACATCACCCGGGTAAGCCGTGTCGTGGCATCAAAGGCAAGTGATCGGTTGGAGAAATCATTGGAATACGGGAATACAACAGCCGTTTCCTCCAGCTTCCGGTCTGTAAACAGATCGCGAATATCATTCATAAAACGCCCAAAATCGTAAGATACCTCTGCTTCCGGCTTCTCGGTCCCATCCGCACGTAACGCACCAATGTGCGATTCATTGGCATTATCCATATAAAAGTTCGTATTCCAGATCCAATGAATCGCACCCGCTCCACCAGTCGAAAAGGCATACGCATACTTGCGCTCCAGCATGTCGCGCAGCTCCGCCTCTGAACGCTTGGCTCGACCATCCGACGTCTCAACATACATGATTCCGGTTTCCTGCACGAGATTCGGTTTGTCTGGTGTTTTGGCAAAAATACCGTCCCACACCAAATGATCATTCAACCACCATGAATGCACCGTCGTATAATCCACCACAGCCTCATAAAAAAACGGAGACGGTCGCTGCGCGCCCAGTGCCTCGTCCTGACCTACAGTTACCAAATGCCCAGGACAAAGCTCCCGAATCGTAGTCGCCAATTGCTCAGCCCACAGATTGTGCATTTCCATCGAGAACAGACAGTAATCCAGCCACTTGACTCCCTTTTTGGCCTGATGCATATCCTGAACGTCGAAGTTGATCTCCTCCGGCTCGGGAACTGTGGCAGATGCAAAACAGGGAAGCTGCTGTGGCGTCATATTCCATGCTTCCTGCAAAGCCTCAATGCTGCCGTGCCGTTGCTCCAGCCATGTGCTGAATGCCGCCTGTTCCCATGAGTCCCTCGCAGAGCGTGGACCCTCTGCGAAAATACGCGACGAATCAAACATGGAAGGCTCGTTTATCAGATCCCAATCCACATGGGTTGTAGCCGTGTGACGGCTGACAATACTGCGAATGAAGCGCTTTTGTGCTTCCACGCTTTGCGGATCGAGATAAGGGTTAACCCCTTCCCATGTTTCCGGTGTAAAAGAAAAGAACGTGAACGTCACCTGCAAGCCATGCCTTTTAGCTGTCAGCAGAAAAGCATCAATCGCACGAAGCACCTCTTCCGAAGCGTGTCCGTCTATCTGCATCATATTGCGATATGCCGTCCATACCCCTGTACGAATCCAGTTGATGCCCGCTTTGGCCATCTGGGCCATATCCCGGTCCCAAATTGCCGCATTGGGCAAAAACAGAAACTTCCGTGCTACGTCTGAGGTCATATAGGTCATGCCGACAACAGGCAACGGGCGCCCATCCTTTATAAAATAGTCCCGACTACGCATGATGATCTGTCCTTCAGCCAGCAGTTCGGCATCCTGCCCCCAAAAACCCTGTCGCAATATACGCACTTCACCATCCGATGACTCGGCTCGGCAAATGACCCGATATAAACCGCTTAGGATGGAAAAGGCAAGGGGAATACGTACAAAGTCCTGTTCTCGGCTAACCTCAATCTGCAAGCGCTTGCTCCATGCCTGCTGACTGTGATCATCCAATATTTGCTCCACCATCAGGTCAAAGTTCCATATCTCGTGATATCTGGGCGTGGTTCCTCCTCGCTGCAATCTTTGGGTTTGGAGTGTCAGTACGGCTCGTTCCCCAGGCTCATAAGCAGCATAGTTTGGCTTGATAGATAGCTCCGTCACCCCCTTAGCGCAAAAACGTGCCCATTGGGCAAGCAGCTGCTCACCATCCTGTTCCCAAAAGGAAGCTATCAACGGTAATTGGACAAACATCCAGCGTGCGCCAGCAAACAGACCTCGGGCATGCTCCCATAGCACCACCGGGGCGGCAATGTCCCGTCCGTCTGCACTGACACCTTTTAGCAAAGAATAAATTTGCGTATTCATCGGCCCGGCAGAACCCATTTGGTGCGGCAGATCGCTGCCTTTGGTCGTATGTGGAACGAGATTCCACGTATCCGCCACCCGGAACAGAGACTCCTGACCACACAGCACAGGAATATCCTCTGATGCGACCAGGGAAGCCACCTTCGACGCGTCTACTCTCAGCACCTCATGAATATGCAATTCCTGATGATACGCAGTCTGCTCAGTCTCAATCCACCAATCTCCATGCTCATCAGCAGGATCGCGGACTGGATGCTTAAAGGGTGCTCCCCCAACGTTAAGCAGCCCCCCTCCCCTGCGAAGGAATGCAACGATTTCGGTCCAAGCGGATTTTGGGAAATACGGTGCATGCAGATTGACAAAACAGCCACTTTCTATATGTTTTAACGTTTCAGCCAGTTCATCGGCTCGTACGACCACCACGTCTGCAACTCCATGAAACGCCTCGTCCGGCAACAGGCTACCTATAGCGGGAAAGCCTTGCTCACTAAAAACAACGATGGATGGGCTTACTGTGGATTCATTCATAACAAGCCATCCTTCATGGCCTTATACACAAGCTGGGCAAACAGACTGTTGGACCAGGCGAACCATTTTCTCGTATAAACCGTGGGATCATCTGCATGAAAGCCTTCATGCAGATATCCGGTGTCGCCATCGGTCGCTTCCAGCATCCGGATCATCTCCAGCTTTTCTTCTGTGGTCTGGGCCGTTAACCCTTGCATAGACAGGGACATATGCCAGATGTAACCCGGCAGAGTGTGCGGACTTCCGATGCCTTTAGCCGCCTTGCCTTCATAGTAAAACGGATTCTCCTGACTTAAAGCGAAGCGTCTCGTATTTTGATAGATAGGATCGTCCGCCGTCGTATAGCCCAAATACGGAATGGACATCAATCCAGGTGTACCCGCATCATCCATCAGGCAGTAGTTGCCAAATCCGTCCGTTTCATAAGCATATATAGGCCCGAATACCGGGTGTCGGTAAATGCCGTACAAGCGGATACCGTGCTCCACCTCAGCTTCCAGCTCCTTCAGCTCGTTCAGGAAGTCCATATCACGAAATACCCACTCCGCAAACTCCTGCATCTGCCGTAAAGCAACCACAGCAAACATATTACCGGGTATATTGTAGTGGAAATCGCAAGCATCATCACTGGAACGGAAGCCCGACCAAATCATCCCTGTATAATTTACAGGCATGCCGAGTCCCTGATTGCGCAAGGAATCGGTGAAAATGCCGTTATTACGCGTAAACCGATACGCAGATTGTTCTTGGTGACGCTGCTCCGTTTTGAACACATCCACCATTTTACGCAGAGCCATCTTGAATTTTGAATCAAAAATATCGGTAAGCTCTGTTTCCTTCCAGTACATATAAGCCAGCCGTATAACAAAACACAGCGAGTCGATCTCAAATTTTCGTTCCCACACCCATGGCGACATTTCCGTCTCATCGGCCGCGTTCCAGTGCCAGTCATTCGCCGTCTCATTGAACGCATTCGCGTACGGGTCTATGAGGACATAATGAATATGGCGCTTGATCAGACCACCAATGATACGCTGTAAATCAGCATCCTCCTTGGCTAACGGCACATAATGAATGACCTGCTCCACGGAATCCCGCAACCAGAGAGCCGGAATATCACCTGTAATGAGAAACGTTGTCCCATCATCCATTAGTTTGGTCGTCGTCTCCAGTGAATTTGGAAAGCAGTTTTTAAACAGCTTCAGCAACTTCGGCCTATGAGCCAGTGCTTGCTCCGCTTCCTTAAGTAAGTCCTGAACAGCCTGCGGCAAGTCAAGGTTGGGCATTGATATTTTGGGAAGTCTGAATTGTTCCAATAGCTTTTTCACTCCTTTATCATATCTATTGCAAGCGTATCGTTTTAATTTCATAAGGTGTAAAAGACAATGTGAGACAGCTACCTTCCAGCTCAAGCGGCTGCAGAGGTTCCTCCAGCGCATTCGACACGTAAGCTGCGTTGAACATGTAAGGCCAGGTCAGCTTGATCGTTTCCCGTCCCCCGGAAGATTCGTACAAACGAAGAATCGTCCCCAGTCCATCTTCGGCCGGCTTGATCGTATCCAGCACAATGTGACGGCTATCCAAACTGATGAATGATCCGCTGCTCGGCAGCACTCCAGTGCTGTGCTTTTGTTGCTGCACAACAGGCATATCTTGGTTTAGCTCAGCCGCATGACGCAAGGTATGGGCGCTGCGCCAGTCTCCCACATGCGGATATAGCGAATACGTAAAATCGTGTTCGCCCAGATCGGCATCTTTATCCGGCCATTTGGGTGCACGCAGAAGAGACAGACGGAGGGTGCTGTCTTGAATGTCGTAGCCATATTTGCAATCATTGAGCAGACTCACGCCATACCCGTACTCGGAAACATCCGCAAATCGGTGTCCGCACACTTCGTACTGCGCCTGCTCCCAGCTCGTATTCCGATGGGTCGGCCGCTCCAAAGCACCGAACGGAATTTCATAAGTCGCCTTGTCCGTAACCACATCTACAGGAAAGCCTACCTTTAGCAACTTGTGCGCTTCATTCCAGCTCACATGCGTCTTGAAATCAATTCGCCGCTCATGATGATAAAAGGTCACGTCCTGTGTCATTTCAGATTGATGGATTCGCCAACGGAAGCGCAGCACATCCTTCGTTTTCCCCTGAAGCACTAGTTGTTTTTCCAGCAACTCGGCTTCTTCTGCTACCTGTTCCTCATAGCGGTCATCCAAATCCCATGCATCCCACAGCGTCGGACGGTCATGGAAAAAATAAAAACGGTTTGCCCGTTCCCCTTGCTTCAAGATTTCACGGTTTGCTGCTTTATCCAGCAGACGAATCATTTCGCCCCGTTCGTTAAATTGCACCTTATAAAATCCCGTCTCCCACATATCCCCCAGCGATCCAGATATCACAGCGATCTCGGGCTTCTCACCTGCTTGAGCCTGTTCTCGCTCCAACCAAATCGTTTTGTAGCCCAGTGCAGGAATGTCTGGAATACGCACCGAAATGCCGCCTTCCTCCACATCGGTGTCTAGCCGCTCGGCTTCATCATTAGCGTAGTGGTAGGCATACAATCCCTTTGCCGATTCCGTAGCGATATGGATCACAGCACTACGGCTCCAGCCCAGGCTGTTAAACACAAGATACGGCATTCCTGTCCTCGAGCCTTCCGTGTTCACTTGAGCCGCCAGCGTCGTAATCCCCTGTTGAAGCCCGACATGTCCCCATTCGAAAATTTGCTGATACTCCTTATCCGAAGTGCCGTAAACCTCGGTAATCGCAGAGCCGGGGATAATATCGTGGAACTGATTCAACAAAATCAGCTTCCAGCCCTCATGCAATGCCGAACAGATGTCCTGCACCTGCTCCGGCTCCAGCTTTGGTAATGCCAGCGTGCTCCACAGCTCTGCCTCGCGGTAGACTCCCTCCGCTTTTCGATTATTGCGTTTGTTGCGGGCATGAGTCGTGTAGGTTCCCCGGTGCAACTCAAGGTACAAGTCACCATGCCATTGGGGAAGCTTCGGATGCGCCTGATCTATGCCTGCAAAAAATTGCCCTGCCGTGCTGAACCGACTCGCAGGCAGTCCCACCATTAGCGGAGAACGCTCTATATATTCCAGCATTTCACGCGTAACGCCGCCACCGCCGTCTCCATGTCCATAGAGCAACATGTGCTCAGGATGAGCCGATTTTTCACGATAGGACTGCCAATGGTCATGAATATCCTGTGGCCGTGTATTTTCATTCACGCCATGATTGAGGTAGGACAACATCGAAGTACCATCGATGCCCACCCAGTGGAACAAATCGTAAGGAAACACATTCGTATCATTCCAGCCGAGCTTGGTTGTCATAAAGTAGTCTATCTTCCCATGCTTTAAAATCTGCGGCAGGGACGCACAGTAGCCGAACGTATCCGGCAGCCATTCGATATGAGAGGTTTTGCCGAATTCCTGTTGGTAAAAACGCTGACCATACAGCATTTGCCGAATCAGTGATTCGCCACTGGGCAGATTCAAATCAGGCTCTACCCACATCCCCCCAACCAGCTCCCACCGTCCTTCGGCGACTCTTGCTTTGATCCGTTCATACAGCTCTGGATCATTTTCCTTTACAAAAGAAAACAGCAGCGGCTGACTCTGTGCATATTGATAGGCCGGGTATTCATCCATCAGCGCATCCACCGTTGAGAAGGTTCGGCTTGTTTTCCGCACGGTCTCGCGCATAGGCCACAGCCAAGCAATGTCAATGTGCGACTGTCCTACCATGTGCTCCAAACCTTGCGCATTTTCACCGATCTCCTGAACCTGCTGAATGAACTCCTTTTCTGTGGCTGAGATCGCTTCCCCTACTCGAATGGCGTCTTCCTCCAGATTCGCAAAACGATCCATCACCCCATACAGAGCCTTCAGCAGGCGTATTCTTCGGATATCGCCCTCAGGCAGTAATAGAGCGGCTTCGCTAATAACGGTAACGGTATACATCAGGCTCTGCACGGGCTTATTGGGCCGTACAAGATAGCTTGTAATAGAAGAAATCGGAGGTTGAATGACAGCCTGCCGATTGAGCGGATCTACGGGCTCAGGTACAGGATCAAACAGCTCAATCTCCAATTCCGGTGAAGTCCCAATGACCTGCGGATTAAGCGTGACATAAGTATGATTGCGATCAAGCCCGTGATAGGAAGCACCATTGACCCGCAGCAAACCTTCTCCCCCGGACTCAAACACCAATCCAAAAGGCTCTCTCAACCATGCTGTCGGGACATCCAACTGCGTTCGAAAAAAATAAGTCGTCCCCTGACTGCTGGGGAATCGCTTGAGGTCCAGTCCTTCCATTAAAGGTGCGGCGTCTTCGTATTGACCTGGTGTTTGGTAAGTGGAGCGTGTCATGTTCCAGCTTCGCAAATCCAGCTTCTCCAGCCATTGGCATTCCGACAATTCTCGAATCAGGCGTTTGATACGCTCCATTATTCATCCTCCCGTACGATTAACTCGGCACACAGGGTATCTTTGGAGTGCCTGCCTACTTGAATAGAAAATCGCCCTGCCTCAACGACTGGCTGTAGATCACGCCCTATATATTGCAGCTTGTCGGAGCCTACAACAAACTCAACCGTCCGTGTTTCTCCTGGCTTTAATACAATCTTGTAAAAGCCCTTGAGTTCCCTGATTGGACGGGTCACCGAGCTCACCGTGTCCGAGATATACAACTGAACTACTTCAGCCCCTTCCCGGTCGCCCGTGTTGGTTACATCGACTGTAACCGTAACGGATTCGCCCGCTCGGATCGAATTGGCGCTTAATGTAAGCCTTTCATAGCTAAACGTCGTGTAGCTAAGACCGTAACCAAACGGATAACGCGGCTCGGCATCGTCCTCCAGATACCGCTTGCCCCGGGAACGTTTGCCGTTGTAATATACCGGCAACTGCCCCACATGTTTAGGGATGGAAAGAGTCAAACGTCCCGAAGGGTTTACATCCCCAAATAAAATATCTGCGATTGCATGCCCTCCCTCCTGACCGGGATACCATGCTTCCACAATGGCGTGTGCGTGCTCCTCCACCCATGGCTCAGCAATCGGTCGCCCGTTCATATAAACGACGACAAGCTCTTTCCCCAGCCTGTAGACTTCCTGCATAAGTTGGAGCTGTACGCCCGCAAGCCCCAACGTCATCCGGTCGATGCCTTCGCCGCATTCCATGTCGTTCCAATCGTGATCCGATACCTTCGATGCGCCGGTTTTCAGATCAATCGTTCCTTCCCCGAAATCGCGGGTGCTGGACCCTCCAATCACCATCACCACGGTATCGGCCTCAGCCGAACATGCCAGTGCATTTTCAAAGCCTTCCCGGGATTCTCCCTTGATCCGACAACCAGGTGCATATAGAACGCCAGCCTGATGCTTGCTTAATTTGCTACGGATGCCATCAAGTACAGTTACCACACGGGATCTCTGCTGCGGTGATGTATAATCGCCCAGTTGGTTGTAGATCTGATCCGCATTCGGGCCGATGACCGCAATACGCTTGGAGGTTTTCGGCAGGGGAAGCGTTCTATCGACGTTTTTGAGCAGCACAATCCCCTCGGTCGCAAGCTCACGAGCCAACCGAATATGCTCCGCCTGACCAATCACCTGCTCTGCTCGTTCCGCATCCACATACGGTTTGTCAAACAGACCCAGCCTAAATTTTAATGTGAGCACCCTGCGAACCGCCCGCTCCAGCACGCTCGTCTCCAGCTTGCCAGCGTGAACCGCCTCGACCAGATGACTTCCGAACATTTCGCCGGACATTTCCATATCAATCCCTGCACGAATCGCCTGCACAGCGGCATCCGATCCATCCTCGGCCACATCGTGCCCGCTCGCTAACATTTCAATCGCGCCACAGTCCGTAATGATCAGACCGTCAAATCCCCACGCCTGACGTAGAATATCGTCCAATAGCTCAGCATTCACAGTACACGGTACACCGTCGATTTCGTTATAGGCTGGCATAATAGACTGCGCCCCTGCTTTCACCGCTTTTTGAAATGGATACAGATCCACTTCCAGAAGCTCGCGCCAGCCCATATGCACAGGTCCGGCATTACGTCCGCCTTCCGAGCTGCCATAACCTGCAAAATGCTTTAATGTGGCAGCTACGCTATGTTCGCTGAGTAAGCTCTCCCCTTGGAGTCCCTCCACTGCGGCAACAGCAAATTCGCCGATGAGATAAGGGTCTTCGCCATAGCATTCCTCCGTGCGCCCCCAGCGCGGATCACGCACAACATCAAGCACGGGCGAGTACGTGACCGCCCCGCCCTGAGCACGGGTTTCACTCGCAACCGCACGGCACATATCGCGGTACAAATCCACATTCCATGTGCTACCGATGGACAGCGGAACCGGAAACACAGTGCCGTCAATCGCCATATGCCCATGAGAGCATTCCTCGCCGATCAGTATCGGGATACCCAGCCGGGAATGCTCTATCGCATAGCGTTGAATCAAATTCACAGCCTCCGCCCCTTGCTTGGCGGATAAGCCATTCTCCAAGGTCACCCCGGTCCACGGATCGGCCCGAAGCACTCCGTATAAGGAACCAACTCCCCCATTTTGCACCTGCTGCTTGAAATCATGATGTAGGGACAATTCCCCGTCTATGTGCTCATACACTTGCCAGCCAAAGGGCTGTATAAGCTGCCCCACCTTTTCCTCTATTGTCATCAAACCGATTAAGTGCTCCACCCGTTCTTCGATCGGTTTGCTTTTATCTTTATAAATCAACATGTTCATGTCTCTCCTTCCCTGTTATTCCTTCACAGCCCCAACCGTAAGTCCCTGCACAAAGTAACGCTGGAAAAAAGGATACGCGAATATAATAGGCAGCGTCGCTAGCACCACCATCGCCATCCGTGAAGTATCCTGCGGAATGGATTGAAGTGCAGCCAGACTCATAGAGCTGTTTTGCGAATTTTGCTGGATGAACTGAATGCTGGATTCAATCCGCATCAGCATGGACTGAAGTGGCACCAGATTGGGATTGTCAATATACAACAGGGCATTAAACCAGTCATTCCAGTAACCAAGCGTGCTGAATAAGCCAATGGTTGCAAGTCCGGGCAGAGAGAGTGGAAGCACGATTTTTAAAAAGGTGTAAAACTCGCCTGCCCCATCTATTTTGGCTGATTCGACGATGGCATCTGGCACGCTGGTGCTATAGAACGTGCGAAGGATCATAATATAAAAGGCATTCATAGCCAGCGGCAAAATCAAAGCCCAAATCGTATCCTTGAGCCCGAGCAATTGGGAAACGACCATATAGGTCGGGATCATTCCGCCATTAAAGAGCATGGTTAAAATCGCAAAAATGGAAAAGAATCTCCGGTAACGGAAGCTCTTTCGTGAAATGGCATACGCATATAACGAAATGAGAATGAGGCTGATCACCGTACCGATGACCGTTACGGCAATCGTCACTCCATAAGAGCGCAGTAGCGTATCACTGGTGCGAAATATGAAGCGGTAGGCTTCCAGACTCCATTGAGCCGGGAGCAACCGATATCCGTCCCGCGCCAGCGTTTTCTCATCGGTTAGGGAAATAATGACGACGAACAAAAAGGGAAATACACATAGAAACGCGAACACCCCTGCTATCACATTTAGAACAGCATTCCAGCCCCGTGAAATATGATGGAAATCTCGTTTTTTTCTTTCTTTTCCAGAAGCCACAGTCCACACCCCTCTCCTCTTTTCTTAGAACAAAGCGCTGTCTTTATCTATTTTTCGCACAACATAATTGGATAGAATGACGAGAACGAAGCCAACCACCGACTGATACAAACCTGCCGCTGTGCTCATCCCGATTTCCCCTGTCGTTTTCAGCCCACGATATACATAGGTGTCGATGACGTTCGTTACCGAATACAAGGTGCCCGAATCTCTCGGCACCTGATAGAACAAACCAAAATCCGCATAAAAAATCCGTCCGACTGCAAGCAGCGTCATAATGATAATGATCGGCGAGAGCAAAGGGATCGTCACATTACGAATTTGCTGCCACTTGCTGGCTCCATCTATCATGGCTGCTTCATATAAGGATTTGTCGATACCCAAAATCGAAGCCAGATATACGACACTGTTATAGCCGATCGCCTTCCATAGACTGACTAAAATCAAGATATACGGCCAATAGGCGGCCTCCGAATACCACTGAATCGGCTCGATGCCAAACCCTGCGATAATTTGATTCAGCATTCCCCGATCCATGCTCAGAAAGCTGAAGGCAAAGTAGCCCACGATGACCCATGATAGAAAATATGGGAGAAACATGCCTGTCTGGTACAGCTTCGCCAACCGTTTGTTAATCAGCTCGGAGAGCAGAATAGCCATAGCTACTGAAAAAACAAGGCCAAGAATAATAAAGACCAGGTTATACAAAAGGGTATTTCGTGTGATGACGTAGGCATCATTGTTATTGAACAGAAACTTGAAGTTATCCCAACCCACCCACTTGCTTGTATAAATACTGGCCCAGAATCCTTCCCTGTTAAAACGATATTGCTTGAAAGCAGACACTGTCCCGACCAGCGGCAGATATGAAAATAAGAAGAACCAGATAGCGCCGGGCAGCACCATGAACAGCATAACTTTGTTTCTAATCACATTTCTGATAAATGCGGCCATAGGTAGCCCCTCCCAATCTGTAATGAGAAAATCAGCTAAAATAGCTATTGGAAAAAGACCGGGCGTAACTTGCGCCCGCCCGATCTCGCTTATATTTCACAATCTAAAGTATTATTTGCTGTCTTTTTCCTTCCAGGCATCAAGCTGGGATTGCGCTTCCACCATCACCTTATCCAGCCCAGCCTGCTTGAATTTCTCAATTACTTTCGGGAGATTCGTTTCCGGGTCCAGCGTGCCTGTCATCAGCGAAGCCCAAAATTGCTCTTTGATGTTCTGAACGGCTGCCATCTCCGCAGATACTTTACTGCTGTCAAAGTTGAAGCTCAGGATTGGAGAGTTTTTTCCTTCCGAGTTGAACTTCTTGAATTGCTCCCATTTGTCAGCAGGATCATTGGGATTCAGATACAGGAGCATATTGTTGCCGAGCGAATAAGAAGGCATGTCATAGTTTTTGGAATCAGCCAGATTTTCGATGTACTGGCCATCTGTTTTTTTGTAATGCACTCCTTCAATACCAGAGTCAACCATATTACGTAAAACCGGATCTGTACTCAGCAGGTTCAGGAACTGCATCGCCTTTTCAGGGTTTGCCGAGTTAGCCGAAATCGCCATAATGGAACCCTGAACAGACGTATTGGTCACAATTGGATCACTGGCAGGTGTCGATATCACCGGATAGCCGTAACTTGCAGACCATAGATTATCGGCTAGCGGTTGAGTCTGCGCACGATCCAGAAACCAGTTTCCGGACGTTGTTAAATCATTGGTCGAGCCTGTGGTTGCAGCTTCCGGTGATACGTATCCGGCCTTGTAATACTTATGCATCGTCGTCAGCGCCTGCTTCATTTCAGGCGTTTCCAAGATGTTTACGATCTTATAATCCGTAGTATCCAGTTTGACAGCCATCGGCAGGTTTTGAATGATATAGTCATAGGGAACATAGGGAACATAGTTTTTGTCCATGCCGAATGCCGTTACGCCGGGCTCGTTTTCTTTAATCGTTTTGAGCAGAGGCTCCAGGCTATCCAGCGAGCGGACATTGGAAAGGTCCAGCTTGTATTGGGTCAGCAATTTTTTATTGAACCGCCATACCTCTTGCTGCGGAAGCTCCTTGTTGGCAGGAATGCCATAATGATGACCATCCACCTTGGAGCCTTCCAGAAATGCAGGATCAATCGTCTTTTTAAGATCCTGACCGTACTTGTCAAGCAAGTCGTCCAGTTCCATGAATGCACCCTTTCTGGCATTTTGCACATAATCAAAGCCACCGGAAGCCGTAAATACAATATCCATTGGCTCTCCCGAAGCCACATTCACCTGCATTTTTTGCGGGTAGTCGCCCCAATCGACCATTTTCATTTTGATCGTGGCGTTTATTTTCTTTTGGGTATACTTGCTAACCTCTTCCATCACCCGATCTACATCTTTTTGAGGCGTACCAATGGTGTACCAGATCAGTTCTACTGGCTTTTCCGCTCCTCCATTCGTCGTTTCCCCGCCAGCGTTGCTTCCTCCACAAGCACTGAGAATGAGCGTCAACACCATACACATCACCACAACAAACGAGTAGCTTCTTTTGCTTTTACCCATGTATGATCCTCCCTTATTTTGCGAAATCCTCATTTATGAAGCAACTACGTTAACCTTAACTAATGTAAGCACTTTCATAAAGAAGATAAACTTAATAAACCAAGGTACAAATTAAAGAAATCCATGTACACCTGGTATTTATCCCAATCCTTTATAGTCTGTCGGGGAAATGCCCACATATTTTCTGAACTGCTTATAAAAATATCCCGTCTCCCAATACCCCACGTTCCGCGCAATTTCGTGTACCTTGAGATTGGTGTTTTTAAGCTGTTCCTTGGCTTTTTTAATCCGGTACTGATTGATATATTCAGCAAAGGTTTCGCCCGTTTCCTTATGAAACAACTGACCGAGATAAACGGGATGAAGGTGGTACTGGTATCCTAATATTTTTAATGATAGCTCCTTGGCATAATGAACATGGATATAGGACAACACCTGACTTACAATAGGGTTTTTCATATCTTGCAGCAGTGAATTCACCGTTTCTGTCGCCACATGCTGAAGCGCACTCACCAGCTCTGCCCATGTCGTACAGCATTTTATCTGGTGAAGCCCCTGCTGAAACCGGTCCGACTCATTGGAATGCTTGATGCTCTCCAGTTCCATCTTAAACCGGATCACCAGCTCCAGCGCCATATTCCGCAATTCATCCGGGGTAACACTTTCAAGATGCTGGATTTGCTCAAAATCACTCTGAATCCGTGCGGTAAGCGCATCTAGGTCTCTTGCTATAATCAGTTTCGCATAATCCTTCCATTCGATGGAACAAGTCTCGCCAGCATTTCCCCCGCCCTCCTTCAGCAACGTATAGTCCATGATCCGGCGGTCATCATATAGCATAAAATATTCCAGTGATTTTTTAGCTTCATTATAGCTGCGTGGAGCTGCAGCAAGCGAACCGGCGCTGCCTATCCCGATATAAACTGTTTCTTCCCCGTCCTTCGACCACTGAACAGAGAAATTCTCCAACAGCGTTATCAAGTCCTGTCTGCCCTCATCATAATTCGGTAGTGCAGCAATGATTACACTAACCGCATCAACATCGCGAAACAATGTTAAATCGGGCTGGTGTTGAATGTACTGCCTTAACTGTTGATGCATTCCTGCCGAATCCCCTTCCGTCCGTAACACGGCTACCTCCATGAAGGGGATATTTAACGAAAAACCTATCAATTCAGCACGTTCCTGAAATTCTGTAGGCGCAATCTGTCCTGTCAGCCAACGGTACAATGTATTTTCCTTGAGAACCTGCACCCCAAACGTCTCATATTGTTGATCCAACCGGGACCTGTCCAACTTCTCCGTTGTATTGCATAAAGTGGATTCCAGTTCCTCCACATTAATCGGCTTCAAAAGGTAATTTTCGATGCCCAGCTTCATGCCTTCCTTCAAGTAATCAAATTCATTAAATCCGCTCAACACAATCACCTTCAAGTCAGCATGCAGCTTTCTCGCCTCATAAATCAGCCTGAGACCATTCATCGTCGGCATAGAAATGTCCGTAATCAGTACGTCCACGGGTCTGGAGGCCAGCGCTTTCAGCGCCAAAGATCCATTTTCCGCATGTCCGACAATTTCTAGCCCAAAAGAGGTCCAATCCACAATATCGTATAATCCCTCAATGATAAAAGGCTCATCGTCTACAATAAATACTTTATACATATATGGCATCCATCCCTTCCCTGTTGGGGCATCGTACCCGAATCGTCGTTCCCTCGCCGCTGCGGCTCTCCAGTTCAATCCCGGAATCGGCTCCATGTAAAAACCGAAGTCGGGTGTGCACACTGCGTAATCCAAACATTTGTCCATCTTCCTCCTGGCGTTCCAGTTCCTCCAGAATCTGTTTCAAACGCTCCTCTTCAATGCCCTTCCCATTGTCACGGATCTCAACCAGCAGAACCTCCCCCGTGTCCCGCACATCAATGGTCAGCACATTATCATTCCGGTCGCTTTGGATACCATGAACAATATAATTCTCAATGATGGGTTGAAGCATCAGCTTCATGACAGAACGGGTATACAATTCGGGGTCGACCGTAATCGTGTAATTGAACCTTTCCTTGTAGCGTATTCTGAACAACTCAAGATATAATCTGCAAGCCTCCAATTCATCTTTAAGCGTGTATATTTTTTTCTGCTGAACCAGGCTTTTGAACAACACCGATAAGCTATAGATCATTTCTCCTACATCCTTGGCTCCCTGGGAAATCGCCCTCATACGTATCACTTCAAGCGTGTTATACAAAAAATGTGGATGAATACGTGCCTGCAAGGCAACGAGCTCCGTTTGCTTTTGCTTGATCTCTGCTTTATACACCCGTTCAATATATAGATTAAGTTCATCCAGCATATCGTTGAAGCTTCGAGAGATTTGTCCCAGCTCATCCTCTCGGGGGTCTTGGATGCGAGCTGTGAGGTCACCATTTTTCACCTGACGAGTAAATTTAATAATCCGATTCGTTCGTTTAGCAAAGTTAATGACGAAAAAGGCAGGGAATAGCACAGCAAACAGAATACAAATGACACTGATTGTCAAAATCGTATTACGGATACCCCGGTACGATTGAGCCATTTCCTCATTGGGGACTGCCCCAATCACGACATACCCTTCATCTGGAGAAATCAGTTTGTTAATGTACATATTTTGCTTTGCCTGAATGATCCCAACATCGGCATCCACATCGTCATATAACGATCGGGTCACTTCCACATAAGGGTACGTTTTTCCGTAATAGTTATTCCTTGAATCGAACAGAACCGTTCCATGGGTGGACAGAACGATAATTTCTCCCTTCAGGTTGTTCCCATAGCTGGCAAGTGCATTGGAGATACTTTTGGAATTTAGAAATACTAGAAGCTGACCGGTATTTTTGAGTGTTTGCTTATTGTTAATGGGGACTTGTAACGAATATAACGAGGGGCTCCACTGACCGACCGCCTTCCGAATCCAGTAATTCGGAGCAGAGACGCTTTTGCTTTCGGCAGCCATCACATCCGGTACAAAGGAACGCGCCGCATGCACCGGAAATTGCTTGAATTGCTTGCTCTCATTGAAGGTGGACAAATATTGCTGGTCGGCACTGTACAATATCAAATTGCTAATATCGCTATTTTCATCCAGCCAATTTTTAAAATAGGTGAGCACATCTGTTGAATAATCATGACTCTCCATGTACGTTTCGTCCATGCGGTGCTGTACATATTCGGAATACGCGTGGTCCATAAAAAAAGAAACATTCATCGAGAGCGCCTCATTCCGGTACATATCCCGTACCATGTTCTGAACGGATTCATGCCGGAGATGGATATAGCGGTCAACACTCTCCATCGCTGCTTTCTGAGTATCCAGTTCCCGTCGAACGATGGATTGCGATATGGATATATACGTGACATATGCAATCGTAATAATTGACAAAATGGCAATACAGGAGAACAACACTAGTATCCTCAGGAACATGTTGTTTTTAAAATAAGCTGTGTATCTATGGCCCCTTTTCATCGTATAAGCCCTCCAGGATCGTTCATGCGTAAATAAAGTATACCATGTCCTTCGCAGGAGATAAGTAAGCGCATTCATGAAAAGCGTGATTTTCTTTAATTTAAACGCTATATCTTTAATTTATCCTCTATGTAAAAACCATTTTATTGATTATCTTTAGGGGGATAAATACTCGCTAGGGGGATGAACTATGAAACGTAACAAGGTTCACAAGTTCGCTTTAAAATGGACTGCGCTGGTTTTGACTTCTGTCCTGTTAAGTCAAACCCTCTCTCCATCCGTGTATGCAGGCGATACCCTCCCGTATGAAGGAGAAAGCGCCAAAGGGCCGAATCAGCCTTATCAGCATGGATACGCCAGCTCACATATTTTGGACTGGACTCCTACCCAGGATGTCTATGGAGATATGCTTCGCGCCCGTGTCCCACTACAACAACGAAACAGCCCCTTTGCAGCCACACAGGCTCAGCCTGCTTTAAGTCCTGACACGCAAATGTTTACACTCAGCGGCGATTATGGAAACGCTTTCTTCGATAGCTATCCCTATACCAATAAATTCAGCCAATATTTGTTCAATTACTGGCAGTATACTGACTATTACGGCTACTGGCATGGCATGCCTACCGCCCATGTTCCCGAAGAGCTATACGATCCCCAAAAGGATTGGACGGAAAAATGGTTCGAGTTCAGCATTCTGAACATTCCAAATCCGGGCTATACGAATGCGGCGCACAAAAACGGCGTCCTCTCCATCGCCTGCATTTTTTTCTCGGATAATGACCGTGGACCGCAAACGTATAAGCAAATGCTCGTGCAGGATGCTCAGGGTGGATTTCCGGTAGCCAAAAAATTGATCGAAATGGCGAAATATTATGGCTATGACGGCTATTTCATCAACCAGGAAGAAGCTTCAAAGGGCGTAGCTAAGGAGGACATCCCCCGTTACAAGCAGTTTATGAAATACTTACGAGATCAGGGCATGTATGTGCAATGGTACGACTCCACCGTAAACGAAACCGGTAAAATTGCTTATCAAAATGAGTTTAATGCCGTGAACAGCCCGTTTGTCAAAGACAAGCAATACGGACAGGTGTCCGATTCTATTTTTCTGAATTATTGGTGGGACAAAGCGAAGCTGAAAAGCTCCCGCGACCATGCCAAGCAATTGCGTCTGGACCCTCTTAAAACCGTTTTTGCTGGGATTGAGGGCGGGAACGGTGACTTTGGCAGATGGAAGCAAAAATACGATCTTCGTCTGAATATCGGTGATAACGGGCAGCCGATGAACAGTATCGCAACGTTGGGAGCAGATTTCACACATAATGCGCTGGATGAAGAGTTTGGCGGACAGGACACCAATCGCAGAGCTGACAATGCCTATCAATGGATGACCTTTATCCGCGACCGTGTCTGGTGGTCCGGTCCGAATCAGAATCCCGTCCATGCACAAAGAAACCCAAGTGTAGATTTGTCCGATGTAAAAGCTTCAGGCGCAAACTGGGACGGTATCGCGGCATATATCGCCGAACGTTCTGTCATTCGTGGCTCCCATTTTAATACCAGCTTCAATACTGGACATGGCTTGCAGTATGTGGTGAATGGAGTTGTTTCCAATCCCAAGGAATGGTCCAACATCAATATTCAGGATATCCCGGTGACCTGGCAATGGTGGCTCGATACCCAAGGTAAACCGCTCTCGGTTGACTACGACTATGGCCTGAATTATGCCAAAGGTACTCGGTTTACCTATCAGCCTGTGGGCGCTTATCAGGGCGGTAGCTCCCTCGTCGTTAACGGAGAGCTGAATTCAGATAACTTTTTACGCCTGTATAAAACGGATCTGTCGGTAAATAAGAATTCAAACTTGTCCATCACGTACAACAAGCCTTCCTCCGATGACAGCTCGATGCTGAATATCGGACTTATTTTCAAGGATAACCCCGGCCAAGTCGTAAAAGTCAGCATCCCTAACTCTGGTAAACAAACCACGGGCTGGGTAAGCCACAAACTGGATTTGAGTGTCTATAAAGGAAAAACAATTGTAGCTTTCGGTTTATCTTTTGATAACGCGAATAAAACAATCAAAAACTATCAGATGAATATCGGCCAAATCAAGATAACAGACAGTTCTGCCCGGAAACCAGCTGCGCCGACAGGATTTAAAATCACCAAGGCACTGACCGATACGAACGAAATGCTCGTAGCCTGGGACCTTGAGGATTACTCCAAAGTTAAACAATACAATCTGTATGAGAACGGCTCCTATATCGGCGGAATTTATGACTCAACCTATTATATTAAATCCCTAAACCATAAATCCGGTGAATTAATGCTTACCGCAGTTGGGGCTGATGGAACGGAAAGCGAACCGGCTCGATTAGGCTACGATCTGAATGCTGCCGTCAGTGACATTAAAGTGGAGACTCAAGAAAACGGTAAGGCTACAGTAACGTGGAAAAATCCCTCTGAGGCGGACAGATCGGTTAAATTGACCTTGACCACCGACTATACGGACACCGCATTCCAGAAAACCATTACGGCGGACAATGGCGCTGAAACGGCTACGTTTACCGATCTGCCCACAAACGGTGATCGCTACACACTACGTATCGCCATCGGTGATCATGAACCTGTAGCATATACCGGGCATCTCGCAGACACGATGATAGAGCCTTATGCAAAAGAGAATGTGACGGTCACTGGGTCAACGTATACGCTTGCTCTACCAACCTTGAAGGACTGGCATTATTTATATGTATACGAAAACGATGTGCCCAAGCAATTTGGCGTAACTTATGTATCGAAAAAGTTTCCTTACATTGTCCGGGGAAGAACAAAATTAAGTGAACTGACTTTTACCCCTACTTCTCGTACCAGCTCGCTAAAGATCGTGCTTGAAGATTATGCCGGCAATCAGGCCACAACATATGTAAGATAGCTTTGTGCAAAAATATAACACAATAGCGAGAAGTCCAATTCAATGGACTTTCTCGCTATTGGCTATATATTGGGCAGAATCATACAGGTATCAATATAATGCCCATTTTTCCGTACACAGCTCTATAAAAGAATGGGCAACCTGTTCACATTCGTCATACCCCAAGCTACCAGAATGAGCAAAAAGAACGGGATATTCGTTGTTTCTTTTTTCCTCTCTCATATCAAACATATAGTGGTTTCCGCACCCATCCATCGCAAACGACACGGCACCCGGCATATACTCTGGCAGCTCGTAGGCGAGGTTCATTTCTCTCAAATCTTCGGTATTGAAAAACTGAAAATAACGTTCTCCATTTTGAAACTCCCCGCCGTTAGAGTATTTCAAAAAATCCATATAGCTGTCAGGAAATTGTCCTTGGGGCAGATGCCAACCAACAGGATCTAGAGGTTTATATTGATCATAAAATGGAGACGATTTTGGAAAAGGGTTCACTTGTCTTTGCTTGATTTCGTGAACCTCCTGCTCTGATAGCTTTATGTTCCATGTTTTCAAAAAATTTATGATTTGTTCATCCGTTGCTTCCTGACTTATTACAAACGGTTGTTCAAAGTGAATACTCCACATATCTACCAACCTCCATACCTCGATGCCTCTAAGAGTTGTTGTTTCTACCTTTTTCAACCTTCTCCATCTTTTTCAACCCATTCAGCCACACTTTCATGAGGTTGAAGGTTCTCACGTTTATAGTAATAAACGGTCTTGAGCTCGTACGAGCTATTCCTTATCCACTACCGCCTGCCACGCTTCTGTTACCGCTATAGGCGATTTTTGGCTGGTCTCTCCGCCACCTTCCTGAGTCCATAACGGCGGGTAATAAGCAAATACCTCGCCTGGCTGAAGTTGCTCCATATCCGACTGCCAACCATTCCAACGGAATGTCTGGTAGAACAAGCCCAAATCTCCCTCAGCCAGCCAGCTCAAGAAACCGAAATAGGCCAGCTCTGTAGATTCCCATTCCAATGCATCTGGTGTAAAATAGTAGATATGACCGCTACGTCCGAATTTCCCTGTATCCAATCCAAAAAATCCACCTGCTGCATCATAGGCCACAATCAGCATACCCTCAAGCGCAGGAACACTTTCCGGCTCTTGAAGCCCGTTCCATGAGGTCAAGCTACCGAAAATTCCAGAGCCACCCGCCCCCAGCAAGGTGATCCAACCGCAATCAAACACGATTCCCCCTGTCTCATAGGCAACCGTTCCCAAGTACGATTTGGTACTCACCTGCAGATGGTATAGCGTATCTCCCCTAGCAGATTCCGATTCTGCCGATACAATGCGATATGGATTCCTCCCTCCTTCCAGGATATTTCTGACCTCTTCCCATGCATGGTTGTCCTGATCCACCAGTTCATCCACCGTTAACGTATGCATGTTCATTCCCCTTCCTGTATATTCCAAAATTCACATTCAACCTGCGAACTGATTTTTGAAAACCTGCGTTTGATCTAAAATCACCCACTGATTCACTTCGTCGTATCCTTTTACAATTGCTGTGACCTCATGCTTCGGATACATCCACTCGGATGGTGTCTTTTCCTCATATGTACGAGTGTCTAACAATCCGACCGCATGATGCTGGAAAATATGAATAAGCGTACCATGTGGAAAAAATGCTTCAATATAACCCTTTACCTTAGTCCCAACGGGCAGTGCATTTTTGATTTGATGCCATTCCTTGTTGAAGGTGTGAAGATTATTGGACCAGACTTCTTCAAACTCTTTTTTTGTAATTTTCGTATAATAGAGCTCCGTATCATCAATTGCTTTCTCGGCTAACAAGAAATGATATTGCTCGTGCTTGCGATTAGAAGCAATATACGTGCCATCATCCTGTATAACAATTTGCCGATAGGCTACGCCATCTGAATCTATTTCAAAGTACCAGGTTCCCATGCCTGGTTCTGGACAATCTTTAAGATATTTCATTGGCCCCTCCTAAAAGGATGTATAACCGCATCATTTCATCTTCCTTTTTCCGCTATAGGTCCTTGCCAAATAAGCGAGATATTCCGAACGTGTCAGTCCTCCCGTTTGACGGTTGAACTCATCATATGAAATGTCTTCCGGGAATCCGAATTCGGCCAGTGCTTTTCGACGCTCCTCCCGATACAACGGATTATCCAGCGTTTTGTGCCACTCCCGCTCTTCCCAAGGACCAAAACAGTCCGCAACGATACTTGAATACACACCGTTATCTAAAAATTTCCGCGAAGACTTGAACACTGTCTCCCCTTCCGGTTTGGAAACCGTGCCCGTTCCCCAGGACAGACTATATGTTCTGTCTTTTCTGCTATCCGTGCTATAGCCGTAACCGATCGGGAACACAATATCCTCTTCTACCAACGGTTTATTCCCTACCCGCTCGTAGGACCCCCGCATAAAGAAATCATCCATGACAATCCAGGTTGTATCAGATAACGGGGCGGCTGTGATGGATTCCAAAGCTGTTGAACGGTCACGACTCGTAAACAAATACGGACGCACGAATAAAGGCATGGTCATGACACTGTTCCATATGCTCTCCTCTGCAAACAACTGATCCTTTTGCATTTGGCGCAAATCTCCGATGACCAGTACATACCCATCTGTGAAAAGGTCTATTTCCACGCGGCATTTAGCTCGTTTATTCATACACTGTTCCAGCTTGGACCAACTCTTCCTGAATCCAGCTACTGCTGGTAGAAAGCTGGCGCAAGTCGGCAGAGATCTGTTTGACCTGCTCTTGCAATACGTGTGACTGATCCGTTCCTTCCAGAAAGCGACTCAAAAAATGAAGAAATACATCTACCTTCCTAAGCAGCATCAATACAGGCAAAGCATCAATCTCAGTGTGGCTTAAATGAACCTGGCGGCTGAAGCCCCGGCAAAAATCCCGAACGGCTGTCGCCTCCTCTGGTTGTCCCAAAAATCCTGATAAGATGACTGCCGGCTCCATAACCCGAACGTCTAACGTACAAAATTCAAAATCAAGCAGTGCAGTTACTAGACTATGATCCGAATCCTTTACTAACAAATTGGAAGCATTCAAGTCTCCATGTACAAGCTGATGCGGCAACTCTTCCAATGCATGAAGCGAATCTGTAATCTCTTCATAAACCTCTCTTATTAATCGCAGTTCTTCATGCAAATCCTTTAGAGGCTCAGGAGGATGTAAACAAAACCCTTGGACCGTTTCTCGGTCACATAATGGATAGGATTGCTGCAGAGCATAATACGGTCGATAGACTGGAGTCATATCAAGAATGAATGTCGCAAGTACAGCCGATAATTCCCCCGTAGTCTCGCCAAAAGAATAGGCAAAGCTTGAATCCTGCTCCAGTGGTGATATGCCTTCTATGTATTCGAACAGACACATATATTTACCGCTTCCCTTCTCCAGTTGAGCAAGCGTCTCTCCCGTGACCGTTGGAATAGGCTGGGGTATCCTGAATGATAGAGAATGCTTACTCAGCTCCTGCAAAACCGCATGCTCAAATTCAATTTTGTCCCGATCCCTGTGTGTATCGTAAACACGCAGCACCCCGCTTCGTCCACCACGCTTAACAAAATACGTCGTATTATTCCAACCCCCGGTTCGTTCCTGCAGCGTTCCGTTCCACTCCGGCCAGTGACGTCTTAGTATTGCTTCCAAGGATGTATCCTCCCTTATAAACACCAGCTTAATTTGCAGATATTATAACAAATATAGACGCCCAATAGAATTGGACGTCCTTGTATATCCTTCATTTCCTCAACTGTTTGTTTCGGATATTTTGAGGGGTAGCACCATACGCTGTTTTAAACTTTTTATAGAAAAAACTCATGCTGTTATATCCTACCTGCTTAAATATCATTTCGAACGGCAGATTAGTATTCACTACCAAAGAATAGGCTGCATTGAGTTTAATGTTAGCAATAAGCTGAGTGTAAGTAAGACCGGTTACTTTTTTTAACTTATTACTTAAATACGTACTATTGTAATTAAAATGATTAGAAAGCTGCTGCAGGCTTAAATGCTGATAATGCTCTTCCATGTAATTGAGAATAGAGGTAATATTATTTTCCTGCTGGTTTAATTGAATATTATGCTCGCTTTCCAATACACGGACCAATTCCCCAAATACAATTGGCAAATAAGCCTTGACCAACTCCATCGAATCCTCTTGCCTGGAAAAATATTCAATCAAGATTCTACGCAATATATATTGAAGGTTTTCATTATGCTGCGACTTAAAAATAATAAAGTGATTATGGTGCTGATGCTGGAGGACAGAGTTAGCCAGAAATTCTCCAATCAGACTTTTTTTCTTAGATAGCCGCTGCAGAAATAGGGATGAAATCGTTTCTCTTTGCAGCAAGATATTAATAAGTATATCGTCTTCTCCCAAAGGGGCGATGCTGTGGGGCACATCCTTATCCAGGACACATACTTGGCCTTCACAAAGCTGAATTTCTTTGCCCGCTATGATTTGATTGCACTTACCTGAGTAAACATAGTTTAATTCAATAAATTCATGCATGTGCTCCAGCATAGAAGCAAATCTGTTGTGCTTGTTAATATAAATATCATGTTCTCCGAAGAAAAATAAAGCGGGCATTCGATACATTTTCTGATTCATATCAAAATATCGCTCACTTTCCGAATCCTTGGAGAGATCATTAATCACCTGATTGTTTTGCTGTTGTAAAAGTTCAATTTCCGTTTTGTTTCTCAGCAACTGATCCAACTCATGAAGGTTCATAAACACTGACTCCTCCTTCAGACTCCCCCATTAACTGTGGACTGCCGCCTGAGTTTTGCTTCCCTTTCCTCTAATAGCGATTCCCAGACAGAGGAGTGCTGCAATCGTAAATACAATCGCAGAGACAAGGAAGGAAAATGAGGCCGTTTCATTTCCAGACAACACGCCAACTAACTTGATCACATAAGGCGAAGCAAACGCTCCCAAATTGGAGCCTACCATCGCAATTGAAATAGATATCGTCTCACTGCCTTTAGGTACGATTTTAGTTAGTATGGTAAAAATATAAGGAATAAATAGCGCAAAACTAAAGCCAATGATCAGCATGGCAACGGTAACCATGGTCACATTCTGAGCAAACCATAATAGTACAAAACCTGTTGCTGTTAATAGACTGGAGATAAAGGGAGCGTAATTTCTAAACCATTTATATATTCTACCAAACAGGAAGCCTGCAATCATGGTGGACAAGGAAAACAGCGTTAACGCAGTTCCTAAAAAACCAGCATTGGGCATACTCTTTTCAGCAATCATAATGCCTGTTTTGGTATATACAATCATGATAAAAGTCATAAACAGAAAAAGTGCAGCCCCTAATCCAAGTACAGGTATGGATATTCCCCCGCTCTTGTGACCCTTTTCTGTTGAACTCTCTACTGTAGGCTCCTCGTGCTCTGGTTCGGGAATGATTAGAAAGAATAATAGCGCAATAGGAATGGTAATAGCATAGCATAAAAAAGCGAACTGCCAGTCGATTAGGGCGAGCTGCCCTGCCACAAAGGTAGCCAAGCTACTTCCGAGCCCTTGAACGGCGCTTTGAAAGCCTACTAATTGAGCCCGTTCGTCCCCTTCAAAAAAATCACTAATTAAACTGACGGCCAGCGAATTGAACATCCCGAGACCTGCACCTAGTACCAAACGCAGCGCAAGAATCCATGTAATGTTCGTCGTGAACATGGGAAGTATTCCGCCGATGACCACGAGCAAAAGCCCTAGCAGGACTGTATTTTTTTTACCCAATCGGGAAGAAATCGGGCCACTCAACAGCACAAACAGCATCATCGAGAAAGATGGAATCGTGACTACGCTTTCAATCAGCGAACTGGAGACGCCTGATAATTGGTTCAGCATCATCGGTATGACAGCCGAAATGGCACTTGCTGATGTCAGGACTAAGGAAATGGACAGCAGCGCCGTTTTAAACAAAACTTTGTTTTTTATATTCATTAAGCTCTCACCTCTAGTCTATGTTATTTAGCCTCTAGTTGCATCTGTACTGGAACGTATACTGTCCAGAACCGACCGTAAATGTCATTTCATGATCTCCGCCCCTTTGGAAAATCGCCAGTTCCCCTGTAGAACCTAATTTCCCGGCCAGCTCCTGTGGCACATCAACAGGCGGATACTGAATCGACGGATATTGCATAGCAATGGTTTGCTGTAGTGCATCCGGCTCCATAACGCCCGGAAGTGTAATCTCAGCCGTCGTATTATGTGGCACGTGAACCGTCATCTTCATTTCTTTATTCACGATTTCCCATTGGACTTCAAGCGTGCCATATGGCGTCTCCAGCTTGCCGTGGGCCGAAGTAAGATTGGCAGGCGGTTTAGGAGCTAAACGAGATTTTTTATAGCCCGCTTCAAGCACATCAATTCCGGCAATATTTTGGTACATAAAGTCTCCTACTGAACCGTACGAATAGTGATTGAACGAGTTCATATCGATGCTCCAGAATGAGCCGTCCACTTTAATGCTATCCCAATGCTCCCACATGGTCGTTGCTCCCCGTTCAACCTGATATAGCCATGAAGGATAATCATTTTGAAATAAAATTTTATAAGCGACATCCGTATAGCCATGGTCGGATAAAACCAGGCATAGATAAGGAGTGCCCACAAAGCCGGTATCCAGATGCATATCATTTTTTTCTATGAGCCGTACGAGCTCCTGGATCACTTGCGTTTTATACTTTTCTGGCACCAATCCAAAGTGCAAAGCCACAACCTGTGCAGTCTGGGTATTGGAGGTCAATTTGCCCGCGTCATCGAAGTAGCGGTTCGCAAAAGCCTTTTTAATCCCCTCATGTAAGCCTTTATATGTGTTGTAATCGGTATAACGGTTCAGCAGTTTGGCCGTCTGCGCCAAAATATGAGTCGAATACGCAAAATAAGCAGTGGCCACCAGCGTTCCGTCCGTCGCCCCAAAATAGCTTCCTTCCTCGCTATCCAGCGCCAGCCAGTCTCCCAGCTGCAAACCGGTATCCCAAAGATATTCTTCGCTCCCTTGGGCGCGAATATAATCCACCCATGCTTTCATACTGTCATACTGCTGCACTAAGATTTGCTTATCCCCATAGCATTGATATAGGGTCCACGGACATATAACCGCCGCGTCTCCCCATGCTGCCGTCGTTTTGTCCATATTATCGGCAAAGGTTCCTTTGAGGACATCCGGCACTACAAAAGGCACTGCCCCATTTTCCAGCTGGTTGTAAGCCAAATCCCTAAGCCACTTTCGGAAGAAGGAAGCCGTATTCATATTGAAGCTGGCAGTTCTGGCAAAAATCTGTGCATCGCCGGTCCAGCCTAATCGCTCATCACGCTGCGGACAATCGGTTGGCACATCCAGGAAGTTCCCCTTTTGCCCCCACACAATATTGTGCTGAAGTTGATTCAGCTTTGGATCTGATGTCTCAAACACCCCGATCGTCTCCATGTCCGAATGCAGAACGACACCCGTAAAATCTTCAATTGTAACGCCATCTGGAAAGCCCTCAAGCTTCACATATTGAAAGCCTTGAAAAGTGAAATGTGGCCTAAATATCTCCGTCCCCTTCCCGCTGCAAATGTACGTAATCTGTTGCGCTGCATCACGAATATTATCTCTGTAAAAGTTCCCTTGCTGATCCAAGACTTCACCATGAACCAGATTTAGAACTGTACCTTCGGGGGCTTCCACTTTAAATTCCAGCCAGCCTACCATATTTTGACCCAAGTTAAGCACCAGCTCACCTTTAGGAGTTCGAATGAGTTCAACAGGCTTCAATCGGTTCATCACACGGACAGGCTCGTTCTCCTGAGCAATCAGATGACTTAACGGGAACGAAACGACCTGCATCATTTTCCGTTCGGTTAAGGAGCTATGTTCGGCTACCTGCTTCTCAAGTCGGGCATCATAAATTTCGCCGTTATAAATATCCGACATTAAAATGGCACAGCTCGTTTCCTCCCAAGAAGAATCAGAGCAAATGACTTCAGAATGGCCATCTTCATAACTAATCTTCATTTGAAATAACAATGCATTCGTGTTCCCGTAGGTGTCCTTGCGCTTTTTCCAGCCCAGATAACCGCTGTACCAGCCCTCTCCCACCGTTGCTGTGATGCGATTATGTTGTTCTCGAATCGTAGAAGTCACATCATATGCTTGCACCTGGATACGATCGTTATAATCCGTCCATCCCGGGGTAAAGTAGGCATCGCCCACCTTTTGTCCATTGAACTCCAGTTCATACAACCCCAGGCTTGTAGCATAAATGATTGCTTTTTTCACTTTTCCCTCAACCGAAAAATATTTGGAAGCGGCAAAAGGAGCTCTTGTCTGAAACTGTTCATGGATGCTCCGCTCCTTCACTGTGATCCATTGTGCCTTCCAGTCCTGCTCATGGAGCAACCCCATCTCCCAAAAGCCGGACTCACTCCATTCCGATTCTTCCGGTTCTGTGTCACCTGCTCCCTGAGTCCATACTTTTACCCGATAATAATATCTTTGTCCTGATTCCAGCGGGGGGCCTTCGTAGGGAACCAGAATGGATTGATCCGAATAGGTAAAATGATTCCAGATCAGCGGTTCAAAAGTGGGATGAACGGATACTTGCAATTGAAACCGTTTTTGAGAAACATACATTTTTTCAGATTCGATCTGCCAACTTAACCGCGGTTTTAGACAACCCAATCCAATCGGATTATTTAAATGTTCGCATCTAAGCGCTTTCACTTTTAGCATTCTTATACCCTCCCTGAGGTCTTCTTTTGTGTTTCTATATTCAAATTAAAACGTTTCCATTGATTGTGCGCAATGTTGTATCCATGCATGTTATATGCTTGATTTACAGGTGTTGAAATCCCACCCCTTATATTGAATCTTAAAATGGATCTATTAGAAAAATATGTGCGTTTGCAGAGCAGCTACACTTATTAAAAAAAGCCCGAATCCGTTTGAGATGGATTCAGGCTTAATTCTTGCTAGAAGGTCTATCTATTCTTTTTCAGCTGGATTATGCTTGTCCGGCTAGCGCTTGTTCCGGCGTGGAAGCTGGATACAAGTGACAGGCTACCTGCCGCCCCGGTGCAGCTTCGGCAAAGATGGGCTGTACTTTGCTGCAAATGTCCATGGCTGCCGGGCACCGATTATGAAACGCACAACCACTTGGCGGATTTTCTGGACTGGGCACATCCCCTTTGAGAACAATCCGATCACGTTCCGCTTCCGGATCAGCTACGGGCACCGCAGACATTAACGCCTTTGTATATGGATGCAGCGGCTCTCTGAACACTTCTTGGGTCGGTGCGAGTTCGACCAGCTTGCCCAGGTACATCACACCCACGCGGTCGCTGATAAATTTGACGACCGACAGATCATGAGAAATAAACATATACGTCAGGTCATATTGTTTTTGCAGGTCCTTCATCAGATTGAGCACTTGCGCCTGAATCGACACATCGAGGGCCGAGACTGGCTCGTCACACACGATAAATTTGGGATGAAGCGCCAGTGCCCGTGCGATCCCGATCCGCTGGCGCTGACCACCTGAAAACTCATGCGGATAACGATGTGCATGATAAGGAGACAATCCGACCACTTCGAGCAACTCATTCACCCGCTCTTTGAGCTGCGTTTTGCTTAGCTTTTCATGCGTGATGAGCGGTTCTTCCAGCACCTGCTGTACCGTCCATCTGGGATCAAGCGAAGCAAACGGGTCCTGAAACACCATCTGCATATCCGTTCTAAATTTGCGCAGCTGCTCTGTGTTTAGCTTACGTATATCCGTGCCGTTAAACAGAATCTCTCCATCCGTCGGTTCGATCAATCTGAGAATTGCCCGTCCGGTTGTGGATTTGCCGCAGCCGGATTCCCCTACGATTGCCAAGGTTTCACCCTGCTGCACAGTCAGGTTAATACCATCCACCGCTTTAACTGCCCCCACTTGTTTGGAAAAAAGTCCTTTTTTGATCTGATAGTGTTTTTTCAAATTACGTATTTCAAGCAGTGTGTTCATGATATCCCTCCTGCTGTAGCAAGCAGCGGCTTTTGTGTCCGGGTTCCACTTCTGTAAGCTCCGGAGCCTCTGCCCGGCAAATTTCCTTGGCAAACTGACAACGTGGTGCAAAGCGGCACCCTGTCGGCATATCAAGTGGGTTGGGAACCTGACCCGGAATGGAAGCTAGACGCTCCTGATCACTGTTCAACTGTGGCAGTGAGGCTAGCAAACTTTGTGTATACGGATGCTTGGGTTCTTTAAAAAGCGTTTTTACATCGGTTTCTTCTACCACTTGTCCGGCGTACATAATCACGACCCGATCGCACATTTCAGCAACGACACCAAGATCATGGGTAATCATCAGAATCGAAGTTCCTTCAGATTTCTGTAGCTCACGCATCAAATCAAGAATCTGTGCCTGAATGGTTACATCGAGTGCCGTTGTCGGCTCATCGGCGATCAGCAGCTTCGGATTGCACACCATCGCCATCGCAATCATCACCCGTTGCCGCATCCCGCCCGAGAGTTCATGCGGATAAGAAGCGGCTACTTTTTCTGGGCGTGGAATCCCCACTTTCGTCAGCATTTCCACAGCCATATCTTTTGCTTTATGTTTGCTTACACCGTGGTGGTATCGGGCAGACTCCGCAATTTGCTTGCCGATTTTGAACACAGGATTTAGCGAAGTCATCGGCTCCTGAAAAATCATAGCCATCTCGTTGCCACGAATCGAGCGCATTTTCCGCTCCGAAAAATCCAGCATGTTTTCACCGTTAAACCGTACTTCACCAGCGGCTACTTTCCCAAGTCCCTTGGGGAGGAGCTGCATAATGGAAAGGGAGGTAATGCTCTTGCCGCACCCGGATTCGCCAACGATTCCGAGTGTTTCGCCTTTGCCAACCGATAGATCGACGCCGTCCACAGCCCGGATGGTGCCAGCCGCAGTCTTGAACTCCGTCCGGAGGTTGGTTACTTCAAGCAGTTGTGCCATGCCCTCTTCCTCCTCCTTGTCCATCATTGAATCTTCATGTTCTTTTTATCTTAGGGAATAAGCTTATTCAGACTTCCCCATCGTTTGTAGATGCTTCATGGTACCGTACAATTTAGTAATATGTTGAAACTCCTTTTCCGAATGAAAAGAGCATTGCCCACGTCCGTAAGCTTTGGCTGTTTCTACAGCCAATTTGGCCGCCAGCGCAATATCGCTTTCGTGGCTGGCCCCCGTTGCACTGCCTGGGACAGGAGCAGCGGCCGTGATGGCAACACCAACCACTGGAGCGGAAGTGGCCACCGCTGGCTGCAAAATGCTGTTGATGTGATACAGGTCGTTACCATAAGGTGTGATGTCCTGCGTAGTTACAGCAAACGTGACACACGGTTCGCCAGTAACGGTCTGAACAATATCGACGAGGTCTTCACTAATGCGTAGCACGTAGCCTTCACGTACCGTCGGGGAAATGGCAATACCTTTATGGTTAATGACCCGATTCCCTTTGGTCGTATCAATGGACAGGATCGCTTCCATTTCGGGTGTCACTTCATATTTGTTCATCGTCAAAATATCTACGGGTGAATCCATAAATGGAACCGGATCATGGGGCTGAGTGGGTGCATCTGGACAAATATGTGTACAGATGATCACATCTCCGTCAAGCACATCTCCTTTGGACTGCATGCTCAAAAGTTTAGCTGCCGCCGAAATTGCCGCTGCTGCACCGTCACCATCGGATACAAATCCGATCATCTCTGGCCGTGCCCCTAGTCCACCAAGTCGCCCTACTACACCCAAGGTTGGAGAATCGCCCCCCTGAATGCGACCCGTTTTACCGGCAATGACAATTTTTATAAAATCCGTAGAACCCTTTTCTCCTTGCACGGTGGAGACCGTAATCTCCGCTTGACCCAGTTGTTCCAAATAAGCTTTGACTTCTGCCCCGCTGGCGAACGGGCTATCCAAAAGGTCATAGACTTCAAAAACTTGTTTCATCATACGGCAGATCCCCTTATGCTTCTTTTTGAGTTGTTTTCAGATATTTAAGCGCCGTTAAAGCGTATACTTTCGCAGATTGAATGATCTGCCATACCGGAGCTTTTTCATTAAAATTGTGAATGGTCGACAGTTCGGCAGGCCCGTATTGCAATACCGGGATGTTGTATTTGCGGAATGCACGTGCATCGCTGGTTGCCCATTGCAATACGCCATAGGCCTCTTTACCGCTGACCTCAGCGATAGATTCCACAAGCTCCTGTACAATCGGCTCGGTTGGCGGGGTCCAGTTGGCATTACCATAAAATCCAAATTGTTTGGGTTCCGTGTCAATGCCTACACTTGCAAGCAACTCTTTGGCTTTGGCCAGTACATCCCGGTGGTCTACGCCAAACGGAACACGGGAATCCACTTGCACTGTGCAACGGTCCGCAACCACATTGACTTTAGTGCCCCCCTGGATCGTACCAATGTTCACCGTTACATGATCAAACGCTTGTCCATAGCTTGGGTTCTCCCGTTCGCTTGCATAACGCTTGGAAATTTCAATGATCTCTTGGACTTCTTCCGGGATGTCCGGCTTGATGTCCCACAGTTGTTGCAGCGCTTCAATCCCTTTTGCCGCCTTCAAAATAGCACTTTCACCTGCAATCGGCTGCAAACTGCCATGACCCGGCGTGCCTTCAACGGTAAATTCAAACCAGCAGCTTCCTTTTTGCCCGATGGTCGGGTTTTGCGGGCCTGAAGGCTCTGCGATCACAGCAGCGGTTCCTTCAATCAGTTTTCTTTCCAGCACCCAAGGTACTCCAAGATGACCCCCGGTTTCCTCGTCTGGAACTACAAGCAACGACAACGCACCTTCGAGTGGTACGCCCAATTTGGAGAACAGCGCAACGGTAAATATTAATCCACCCAGTCCGGCTTTCATGTCAGAAGCGCCGCGGCCCAGGAGATAGCCATCACGAATTTCACCACAAAACGGATCAAAATCCCAACGAGTACGATCCCCTGCTGGCACAACGTCCGTATGTCCACAGAAAATCAGTTTTTTTCCGTTCGCCGTTTCAGCGCCATAATTAGAAATGAGATTCCACATATTCGGCCCGGATTCATGCACCGTTGTTTCTATACCTGCTTCTTTAAGATAGTCCATAATGAACTGACTAATTTCGCGTGAGTCACCTGGAGGATTTTCCGAAGGAAATTGAATCAACCGCGAGCATAGCTCAAGCAATTCGTCCTGCCGTTTATCTATTTCATCAAGAACTAACGTTTTCCAATCTGTCATTCCCATTCAGTCCCTTCACGTTTTACATTTAGCCAACTAAACCTTTTACATCCATCGGGATCAGCATCAACTTCAGGTGTAAAATGATAGCCTTCGGCTGTAAAAACCGAAGGCATAAGTAAGATCAAAACTTACTCTTTATTCAATGAATAGAATCGGATAACTTCGTCTGGGTAGTAAACATATCCAGTGACGTCTTTGCTCATGCCAACAACCCGATTGTATTCATACAGGTACGCCCAGGGCGAATCTTGATTTATAAGCTCTTGTGCTTTGCCATACAGCTCTTTACGTTTATTTTCATCTTGTTCTTTGCCTGCTTGTTCCCAAAGCTTATCCACTTCTGCATTAGCGTAATGCATATAATTCGAAGAACCGCCGCTGTACATTAGAAACCCGAGATGGTATCCAGGGTCGTTGACGAAGGAAGTCCATTTGGAAATGTATGCTGTCAGGTTGCCTTCTCGTTGCTGTTCAAGGAACTGTGCACGAGCAACATTAACAACATTCATCTTTACGCCAATCTTGGCAAGTTCAGCTTGAATCAATACAGCATCATCTGCCCAGTCCTGGAAACCGGAACCCAGTGTCAGGTCAAAATTAAACCCATTCGGATAACCCGCTTCTGTAAGCAGCTGTTTTGCTTTGTCCAGGTCGTGCTTATAGCTGTAACCCGCATCGGTGTAGCCAGGCGTGTTACTCGCTACAGAACTCTTCATCTGCTTTGCTTGACCGTACATGACATCGTCAATTAATTGGTCGTAAGGAATAGCATAAGCAATGGCTTGACGCACTTTTGGATCATTAAAAGGTTTGACTTTATTATTCATGGCGAAATACAGAATCCGGTTACTTGCATTGGATTGAACCTTCAGATCAGCGTTAGTTTCCAGCTTCGAAACATCCTTTGCAGGAATCTCAATCGCCATGTCCACATCGCCTTTATCCAGCAGAAGTACACGGTTGGAAGCTTCCTTGGTAAACTTCATCGTTACTTTGCTCAGATTTGGCGCTCCTTGCCAGTAGCTAGCATTAGCATTAAAGACAGCTTCTGTCGCAGGGTCCCATTTTTCAAGCTTGAACGGACCTGAACCTGCCGCATGTGTTTTCAAATAGTCGCCATCGCCATTTTCTTTGACAAGCACATCATCCACAATGGAGAAGTTGTACAATGACAGGATTTGCAGAAACATATGATTGGGTTGGGACAATGTAACGACAACGGTGTGCTCATCTGGCGCTGTAGCGGTTTTAATGGAGCTCATACCATACAGAAAGCTACCGGAATCGGAATTTTTAAGCCGCTCAAAGGAATACAACACAGAATTGGCGGTCAGCGGGTTGCCACTTTGGAATTTAACGTCTTTACGCAGATGGAGCGTATAAGTCATGTTATCAGCGGACACATCCCATTTTTCAGCCAGCATGGGCTTAATGGCTTCCGTATCTGCCACTTCACCGCTCTCAGTAGACTTTTTGCCATAGGTCACAAGCTGATCATAGAGCGCAAGCACAAGGGTATCTGATGTAAGATCACTTGCCTCAGCAGGGTCCATGGTTGACCCTCCCTCTGAGTAAGCAAGTGTAATCGTCTTTGGTGGGGATGAGGCATCTGCGCCTTTCTCTCCAGATGAAGCGGACGGGCTGTTAGCATTGCTCGCACAGCCTGCCGTCCATAGCAATGTAGACAAGACGACAATTAGAGAAAGACTTTTTTTCAACATGGCTTACGTTCTCCCCTTTAATGATCAATTTATTTTTATTTGCTAGAGCGCAGTCTAGGATCAAGAACATCCCGCAAACCGTCTCCAAGCAAATTGAAGCCCAAAATAGCTGTCGCAATTCCAAGACCCGGGAAGGTTACAATCCACCACTCACCGGAAATGATATACGCTCGCCCTTCTGAAATCATTGCGCCCCATTCAGCAATCGGGGGTTTCACACCGAGTCCCAGGAAGCTGAGACTGGCTGAGGTGAGGATGGCAAAGCCCATTCCAAGCGTTGCATTCACAAGCAGTGGGGCAAGTGCATTAGGCAAGATGTGGCGAAACAGGATCGTTCCGTTCGTCACACCAATCGCCCGGCTGGCCTCCACAAATTCCTTCTCCCGAAGAGAGATGGTTTGTCCGTGAATCAGCCTGGCGAATTCGGGTATGCCTACAATGCCCACGGCGATAAGTGCACTCATCAGTCCTGGTCCCATCGCTGCAGCAATAGCCATGGCGAGTACCAGCGACGGGAAAGCCAACAGAATATCCATGCAGCGCATAATAATGCTACCCATTCGACCGCCATAGAAACCTGCGATGGCTCCAAGCGGTACGCCGATGATAAATGAGATTGACACGGCGATCATCCCGGTCCATATGCTGATTCTGGCTCCGTAAATAACACGGCTGAGAATGTCACGTCCGTAATTATCGGTCCCAAACCAATGTTCTGCACTTGGTGGCAGCAGCTTGTTCGCCGGATCGGTTACATAAGGATCATGTGGAACGATCCATGATGAGAGGATGGCAATGAGCGTCCAGCCAACGATAAAAATGAATCCGATTAAAGCGAGTTTATTGCCAAACAGTAATCGCCAAAAGCTCTTGCGTTTCGGTATAGCGGCTGCATTGGGCTGAGGCACAGCCGCTTTTGCCACCAAATCACTTGCAGTGCTCATCCGAGTACCTCCCCCTACTTTTTGTGCTTCATTGTTATCACTCGTACCGGATACGTGGGTCAATCAATCCGTAAACCAAGTCAACTCCAAGATTGATAAAGCTGTAAATCAGCGCACTTACAAGGGTAAATGCTTGAATCGGCGCATAGTCAGCCGCCAAAATAGAGTCCGTCACATAGCTGCCCACTCCTGGCCAGGTAAAAATGGTTTCGGTAATAACCGCTCCACCAATCAGGTAACCGACCTGCAAACCAAGTACGGTAAGTGTTGGGATAAAGGCGTTAATGAGTGCGTGCTTATAAATGACAATTCCTTCGCGCAGACCTTTGGCTCTGGCTGTGCGAACAAAATCCTGACCGATTACTTCCAGCATGCTGGAACGCATCATCCGTGCCACAATCGCCATAGTGCCTGTACTGAGACAGACTGCTGGCAGAACCAAATGGGATAAACTGCTTTTTAAAGCTACAAAATCACCAGTCATCAGACTATCGAGTACATAAAGTCCCGTAACGTGCGTCGGCGGATTGATATCACCGCTAATTCGACCCATCGGCGCAGGAGCGATGCCCCATTTCGCATAAAAAATATAAATGAATAAAAGACCAATCCAGAAAATGGGCATACATGCACCGATCAAGGAAAACACACGTGAAATGTGATCAACAATCGATTCTTTACGGGTTGCCGCCAGGATGCCGATCGGAATTGCCACCAGGATTGCAATAATCAAACTCGCCAGCGCCAACTCAATGGTTGCTGGAAACCGGGTAGCAAAGTCGCTTGCCACGGACTGTCCGGTGTGATAAGCCTGACCCAGATCACCTTGGAACAATCCAACTACATAATGGAAAAATTGAATGTACTTCGGTTGATCCAATCCCATGCTGCTTCGAATATTTTCAATCGTCTCAGGTGTAGCCTGTTCCCCCGCAAGCATCACGGCAGGATCACCTGGAAGCACTCTTGAGATCATGAATGTTATGACGACAATACCAAGTAGTGCCGGAATCATTTGTATCAATCTACGTAGTGTGTATACGGCCACAGCCTGTCCCCCCTTATCCGTAATCCCTCGTCTCTTTGTCACCTTTCTTTTCATCACTTGTTATTTTGATTCATTGTACTAAGGAACAAGAACGGTTTCCACGTCCTGAATAACTAAAAATAATGACGAATTTTGTCGTCCGTGCACTAAAGTTACTTATCATGTTATTTAAATGTCGTGTTTTATTTGATTATAGAAATCAAAATCAGTATGATGCAAAACAGCGATTCCCTTTCAAAAGGAAATCGCTTGTTTTTTGTATATATGGATTGTAGTATTAAGCCGATCAGGAAAGGAGAATTACAATATTGGAAACGAACTACAAAAAGCTGCTGGATCAGATGATGGCACCCTATGATGAAATGCTGCAGAGTCTAATAGGTGATCACGCCGATTATTCAAAGGTTGACTATTTGGAGAAACACAGTGAGAAATATGGAAAAAGTGATGCCAATTATACCAATCGCTTGAAGGTGCTTTTGGCTATGTATAATCGTGAAGATCGAGATGCCCCGCATTACGAACCGATTGTGAGAAGGCTGCTCGTTAATGAGATTATAGACAGGGAGACGAACAGCTTTCAGGGGATTGGCGATGCTCTATATTACGCCGTTTTTTTACTGCAAAAGTATGAGCGTGAGCGGGACCAAATTTTGTTCCAGCAGGCCAAGGAGGCCAATTTCGATACATATGCCGGGTTTGACTCTGAGTTGATTTTGGAAACATATTTATTCAGCAAAGATACAGCTGATCTTGAAGATTGCATCAATATTGCGAGTGAGCTCGGGGAAGATATGTATCTATCATTATTTATCGATTTGTGGATCAAGGATCAGACCGATCTGAATATAGGGATAAAAATAAGTATGAAAAAATAGCTTGTTGGTAACAGACATTGTGGATTCAATAGGCCGTCCGAGCAATTCATTACGATCATAAAACAGCATATCCAATAACGTTTGATTTACCGATTGAATGAAGCCAGAATCCGAGATTGAGAAATATCCACAGGGAGCTTTATCTAATTGAATATCCATTTCATAACTGCCTTTCTTCTGATATTACACACTGGCTAAATACTCTTTAATCAGATCACTTGTTTCTCCAGGTTGACTTAAGTGAGGATAATGCCCCTTTGCCCTCATCTGTTGAAGCTTGCTATTTTTAAGATGAGTATGTAAATAATCCCCTACTTCAATCGGAGCAATGCTATCGTCCGAGCACTGGAGAATCAGTGTAGGAACCGAAGCATGCTGGAGATCGACACGGCAATCCGAAAAAAAAGTCACTTCCGCAAATTGTCGTGCAATATGAGGGTCTCTTGAGCAAAAGGTTTTCTCCAACTCTTCAGTTAATTCCTGTCGTTCAGGATTCTGCATAACAATGGGTGCCAGGTAACTAGCCCAGCCAATAAAGTTCATTTGCATCATATCAAGCAATTCATCGATGTCGCTCTTATCGAAGCCTCCATAATAATGGGGGAGGTCATTCACATAACGAGGAGAGGGACCGAGCATGACGATACGCTCAAAATATTGGGGATTGCGGATAGAAGCAAGCATTCCAATCATACTACTAACAGAATGTCCGACGAATATGACATTTCTTAATTCTAGCGCTTCCATAATATCTAGCACATCTTGGGCATACCCTTGCAAGTCGCTGTATTTTTCTGAATCATAGTACTTAATTTGAGAATCTCCAGAACCTACATAATCAAATAAGACGATTTGGTAGTTGTCGATAAAGCTAGGGACGATATAACGCCACATATCCTGATCGCATCCAAAGCCATGAGCAAATACGATCGTTTGGCTGCCTGAGCCCAGCACTTTTACATTATTACGTACAAGAATGTCAACAGTCATTATAAATCACCTCTCTGAGGTAGTATCTGTTCTACGGGCTTCTTTTCATTATTATATCGGAAAAGATTTGCTTATGGATAATGAATCTCATTCATAAATCCAACGTTCAATGATCCCCTTTACCTTGTGCACATGTTGTTGTAATAAGGAATGACCCAGTTCTCCTTATCCTGATTTTGTACTAAATTTAGAAATACACGCACCCAATAATCCTCTAGTTCTGTGTAACTCTGTTCATTCAACTCATTCAAATTCATACATGTAACCACCCATCTTATACACTGATTGTCTGACGGCTTGCAAGGATTGTTCAATACGTCCTGTTGCTTCCTTGGTGCCCGTAGACATTTTGCGGATTTCTGTAGCGACGACCCCAAAACCTGCTCCTGAGTCACCCACCCGAGCAGCTTAAATCGCAGCATTTAATCCAAGCAGGTAATATGTATCCACTTCCTCAAATTTTGATATCAGTCCTACCCTCTATTTCGACATTTTCATCCCATGTATTTAGTGAAGCAGCGCGTACCGATTAAAATTGGCACGCGCTGATGGTATGACTTTTATGAAACAGGCACTAAGATTTTTAATCCAACTGCTCTCCATTGGTTTCGATCACATTCTTATACCAATAGAAGCTCTTCTTTCTGAATCTGGCAAGTGTCCCCTTGCCTTCATTATCCTTATCGACGTATATAAACCCATAACGCTTTTTCATTTCACCGGTTCCTGCACTTACCAGATCAATACATCCCCAAGGCGTATACCCTATTAGATCCACTCCATCAGCAATCGCTTCTTTCATTTGCTCAATGTGTTGCTTCAGATAATCAATTCGATAATCATCGTGAATGGAACCGTCTTCTTCCACTGTATCTACGGCACCAAGGCCATTTTCAACAACCATTAACGGGATTTCATATCGGTTATAAATGTTATTGAGGGACCATCTCAATCCCTGTGGATCGATCTGCCAATCCCAGGCACTTGCTTTCAAATGAGGATTCTTTAAGCCCATAGATAAATTCCCTCCCACCTTCTCCTGGTTGGGATCGGCACTGACACAAGTAGAGGAATAATAGCTGAAAGTATAGAAATCTACGCAGCCTTCTTTTAAGATGTCCTCATCCTCTTCTTGCATTTTGATCTGAATATTATGATCTCTAAAATAGCGTTTGGCAAATCCCGGATAAGCTCCTCTTACTTGAACATCTGAGCATAGGAAATTACTTAAGTTATCCTTTTGTTGAGCTAGCAGAATATCATCAGGATGGCATGTAAGTGGGTAGGAACACATATAAGCAATCATACAACCGATTTTAAAGTCCTTGTTGATTTCATGACCCAGCTTTACAGCCTTTGCACTGGCAATAAATTGATGATGCAACGCCTGATACAGAACCTGCTCATCCTTCACTGTAGCATGGGCAAGCTCTCCATTCCCCTCCGGCATCATAGCTCCAGCCATGAATGCTCCAAATGACAAGGTTAAAATATTGATTTCATTAAAGGTTAACCAGTATTTCACGACATCTTTGTATCTGTTAAAAAGCACTTCACAATATCTCACATAAAAATCTACGACTCTGCGATCTGACCAACCATTATATTTTTGGGTCAAATGAAACGGTGCTTCATAATGTGAGATCGTAACCAAAGGCTCAATATTGTACTTTTTCAATTCTGCGAATACACGATCATAGAACTGCAAGCCTTGCTCATTCGGCTCTGCATCATCTCCGTTAGGAAATATTCTTGACCACGCAATGGACATTCTAAAGACCTTGAATCCCATCTCTGCAAATAAGCGGATATCTTCTTGATAGCGGTGGAAAAAGTCAATAGCCTCGTGACTCGGATAGTTCACTCCTTCTTCCAGTATAGGTGTAATTCTTCGAGAAGTCGTATGCGTTCCGGCCGTAATCACATCAGCAGTGCTTAAGCCTTTACCTTCCTCATTATATCCACCCTCAAATTGGTTAGCAGCCGTTGCACCTCCCCATAAAAATCCTTGTGGAAATTCCAATTCAGTTGTATTTTTCATTGTTTAATTCCTCCTCAACATTTAATTAGGATTATACTACGACGGTCAATAAATCCTCTTGATACTCAATCGCCTTCTTCTCTGTTTCAATGACATCCAGGTAATTCGAAGTATTGGCAACGATAACAGGTGTGGTCAAAACATAACCAGCCTCTTTTATAGCTTTTATATCAAACTCCATAAGCAGCTGGCCCTTTTTAACAGCATCCCCCTGTTTTACTTTAGGATAAAAATGTTTGCCTTTTAATTTGACCGTATCTTTGCCTACATGGATGAGGACCTCAACACCGTGATCACTTGTAATCCCGATCGCATGGCCTGACGAAAATAATGATGTTAATACACCATCTACAGGTGAAACGACCTTACCTTCAGAAGGTTCAATGGCAATCCCTTTACCCAGAGCACCTGTCGAAAAGGCTTCATCTGTTACTTCAGATAAAGACTTCACTTCACCTTTTAATGGACTCATCACCGTCTCTTGTTTTACTAAAATTTCTCCTTTGGCTGCTCCTGGTGTGCTGTCTTCCTTTTTAGCTTCTTTCACTTCATCATCTTTAAATCCGCCAAAGAACATAAGCAAGAAGCCTAATACAAAGCTTACCAATATACC
Source organism: Paenibacillus sp. NMA1017 (assembly GCF_058895805.1). NCBI lineage: Bacteria > Bacillati > Bacillota > Bacilli > Caryophanales > Paenibacillaceae > Paenibacillus > Paenibacillus sp. NMA1017. Next base: position 130,980 of record NZ_JBZXYR010000004.1, read on the forward strand.
AATAACAGCTCCATAAAATCCGCTGTCTATTCCCGCAGGACTGATATAGCTCGGGATAGCGAAAATCCCCAATCCGCCAATGATGTAACCTTTAGTTCCCATCATTCCTATAATACCGCCACCTACTGCAGAGGCTATACAGCTTAAAATAAATGGTTTCTTACGTGGTAATGTAATCCCGTAAATCGCTGGTTCTGTCACACCAAAAATCCCGGATATGACAGCTGGAATGGAAAGTGATCTCAGTTTTACATTTTTGGTTTTAAACAAAATCGCCAGTACGACACCTGTCTGAGCAAAGGAAGCTCCCAGCGTAGCCGCAAGAATCGGATCGAATTTAAGCACGGCTAAGTTGTTCATAGCGATAGGGACAAGTCCCCAGTGTAATCCAAAGATAACAAACACTTGCCAGAAAGCGCCCATGATTATGCCTTCAATAATTGGACTTAAGTTATACACAAAGAGGGTTGCTGCCCCAAGCAGTTGACCTGCCCAAGTCGAGAGAGGTCCAATCACAATCAATGCTAAGGGTACAATAACTAACAATGTGAAAAACGGAACCAAAAATGTTCTCACTACGCTAGGGATTACCTTTTTAAAGAAGTTCTCTATTTTTGAGCCTACATAGGTGGATATGATAATCGGAAGAACGGTTGACGCATAGCTCATCAGAATGACCGGAATACCTAAGAAGGTGATATATACCGGTGACTCAAATATAGTGCCGCCAAATAGAGTGTATAGTGGTTTGCCCGAGGCTGTTATCGTGCTAAATGTTGGGTACACAAGCGATGCACCTATAGCCATACCTATAAAAATGTTGGCATTGAACTTTTTAGCCGACGTATACCCCAGGAAAATAGGAAAGAAGTAAAACAAACAATCACCTAAAGCATTGAGAATTTGATACGTACCCGATGTAGTGGCCAGCCAGCCCAGAGCTACAAATAAGGCAGTGAAGCCCTTAATCATACCCGTGGCACTTAAGACACCCAGCGTAGGTGTAAATACACCTGAAATGGTATCAATGAATCTATTGAACAAACTCATTTTTTCACCTGAGGCTTCTTCTGAATCTCCTGTCTGAAAACCGCCTACAGCAGTAACATCAGCATACACCTCAGGAACATGATTACCTATAACAACCTGGTATTGCCCACCACTCTTTACCACAGTGACAATACCATCCATATTTTTCAAAACCTCTGTATTGGCTTTACTTTCATCTTTTAGTTTGAAGCGCAAGCGTGTAATACAATGAGTTAGACTATTCACATTTTCTTTGCCGCCGACATTTCTAATGATGTCTTTTGCTAATGTCTCATACTTCATTGTAATTTCCCCTTTATTTGTATTTATAAAAAAAGGCAAAACCAAAATAGATCAAATTCGATCTAGGTTGGTTTCGCCTGCATTACCAGTAACAATCCAAGAGTTATTCAATTTTGTCTTTGGGTCACACGCTGAATATGAATCGTTATATACAGCTTTTCCTCATCTGACAATACCATATTCAAGTATTTCTCGATCTTCAGCATGCAGCCATAGGCCTTTTTGTACTTCGCTTTCACTTGCCTCCACAAAAAATCGTCTTCCAGTTCTACTTTTTCTTTTTTATTTAATCGCTGAAAGAAGAATCTTAAATGTGTAATAAATCGCTCATAACTGATCGAGTGTTCATCTATGGTGGTATTATAAGAGTATTTAATAATATTCAAGATGTCGTGTATTTTTTGAGTTTGCTGAGCAACATCTGCTACCTTGTTGTAGGAGCTGTTTACTTGAGCATTGATTAAATGAAGAGCAATATTACCTGCTTCATCTTCTGACAATCGTTTGCCTGTTTCGTCTTCAATGAACTCCAGTGCCTTTAAGCCAATAGCAAATTCTTTGGGATAAAATTTTTTGATCTCCCAAATTAACGGATTTGCATTTTTAAACCCTTCATCAAACATTTTAAATGCATTGTTCATGTGATCCGTAAGCGAAACATATATATAATCGCTCAATTGTACTTCTAATATGCTTTTTCCATATTCAATGATGTCATAGCATAACGAAACATATTCTGATGCAACATCCTCTAACAATAACTTGAATTTCTCTGAAGCATCTTTATGTTTAAGCACAAAGACCTTTTCAATTAGATGCTCTTCTACTTGTTCGCCTGCACTCTTTTTGAATGCAATACCACGACCCATAACAACAAATTCATCTCTTTTTTGATCTTTGGCTATTATGGCGTTGTTATTAAATATCTTCGTTATGATCATCTACTGCCCCCCTTATCCCATCAAATTTAAAAAAGGATTTAGATGCTGGGCGAAATTTCAGATAGGTCACAAGACGGTAATAGCCGATCAAACCTTCATCGTAAATCAAATTCAAATGTATTGATTTACAATTCGTGTATTGAAAACGCATTCATAATAAGAGACAAAGCCTTACGTTTTCCCTGAATGATCTTGAGTGCTCCCAAACCGATCTGATATTCCGTTTTGAAAATGGATATAGTCGGTTAACCACGTCCTATGACATCATTTTTCGGATGTCGATTCGTTGGTCGACGTCATTATCTTTGTTGTTCAGCACTTGTAAGGCTTTATATCACTCACCTTTCTGCGTTATGGCTGGCCAGATATTCATATCATGCAGGATATCGTAAAGCTTGTATTCTGAAAAGAAAAGGCAAAACCCAACACATGGAAATCTAATTCCATGCCCCGGGTTTTGCCTTTTCAGTAACAATCCCAAGATCATAATAACATCGAATTTAAGTTTTGCCAACAAAAATGTTTGCGCTTTCTTTTTTGGAGCAACCACATCAAATACAGCACATTCCCATGGTATAAAATGTCAGCCTCCAATGTAGGACATGCTAATCTTTTTTTTGTTGTTGGCTGTCTGCTCCGTACGTTCATCGGAATACCGGTCTGTACGTTGTTCCCATACTGAAGTAATCACATCGAGTAATTCCTGGTCATTCGCTCCATTACGAAGCATCTGGCGTAAATCAAATCCGCCTGAAGCAAACAAACATGTATAAAACTTGCCATCGCACGATAAGCGGGCACGTGTACAAGACGAACAAAACGATTCAGAAACCGAAGTAATAAAACCAATCTGTGCGTCGCTGTCTTTATAACGATAACGCTTTGCTACTTCTCCAAAGTAATCCCGATCCATCGGCTCCAGCTCGTACGCATTCTTAAGTCGTTCAACGATTTCTTTTTTGGTTAGTACCTTTTTGAAGCTCCATCCGTTGTCATTACCTACATCCATAAACTCGATAAAACGAAGGGTTATTCCCTGCTCCTTAAAATAAGCGGCCATCGGCAAAATCTCCGAGTCATTAACGCCTTTTTGAACGACCATATTGACCTTGATTTCAAAGCCGATTTCTCTTGCATATTCGATCTGCTTCAAAATAACATCAGGCTTAATCCCCCGCCCATTCAACCGCCCAAACAGCTCGGGGTCCAGAGCGTCCAGACTGACATTAAGCCGTCGTAGCCCCGCGTCATAGAGAGGCTTAGCCTGCTGTCCTAGCAGCACACCGTTGGTGGTCAAACCGACATCTTCCACTCCGTCAATGGACAGGATTTGGGAGACCAGATCGGGTAGATTCCTGCGCATTAATGGTTCGCCGCCCGTGAGTCTGATCTTTTTTACACCTAGGGATACAAAGAGCTTCGTCAGCCGCTGAATCTCTTCAAACGACAGACATTCATTTTGGGGAAGAAAGGCGTAATCGTCACCGAAAATCTCTTTGGGCATGCAATAGGAACAGCGGAAATTACAGCGGTCCGTAACCGATATACGCAGGTCACGAATCGGCCGCTGCAACTTGTCTTTCAGTGGATGAAAATTCATACGCCCCCTCCTTTCTAGTTGTTTAGCATCGTTATCATTAGCCGCCGCTGACTGGGGGAATGAAGGCTGCAATATCTCCATCCTGTAATACATCCGTAGACAACGCATACTCCTCGTTTATCGCAATTCGCACAGACTTGATCAGCATATCTGGATATTGATCTGTTATCCAATTGGATAAATCGCCTACCGTTTGGCCCGCCAAATCTGCCAATTCTTCTGCTTTTCCCGTCACCTCACGGAGTCCCGCAAAGTAGTACAGCTTAATCATGACTGATCTCCCCCGGCTTTTTCTTTTGATCTCCGACCCACTGCGTTCCATCTTCCCAAATCTCTCGTTTCCAAATAGGAACTATTTCTTTGATTCGCTCGATCGCGTATTCATTCGCCTCATACGCATCCGAACGGTGAGGTGAAGAAACGGCAATGACAACGGCAATATCACCGATTTGAAGCTCGCCAATGCGGTGCGCGATCGCCACTCGCGTTCCTTCCCATTTCTGTTCGATTTCGCGGCCAATCTCTGTGAGTTTTTTTTGGGCCATGGGGACATAGGCCTCATAAGCAAGGTATAAGGTCCGTACGCCTTGAGTCCATTCTCGTACGTGCCCTGTAAAAACAGTCACCGCTCCTGCTTCCGGCCTTAGGACATAATCCGCATAAGCCTGCGGGATAATGGGCTCCGTCACGATTTCAAATACACTCATCTTTTCCACCTTCCAGCCACCGGACAAGCCACTCTCCGGTGACAGACTCTTTTAAATATTTCTGCTTATTGTATCTATATCTCATTTAACCGAACAGCTGATGATATAGTTTTTGACCGTTGGCAACACTCCGTACACCGTGTATGAGAAGCCTTCCGTTTTTGAATAAAATCATTCGGTGCTTAAAAGCATAAAATTCAACGAAATAAGGGGTTCTTTTTACACGATCTGCTATAAGCCTGCCCATTTTCTCTGCATCATCGAGCGTGATCGGACGTTGTGGGTCTGGAAGAACCTGTACCACGTTCCGTCCGCACAGAGCAGCATACGCCGAGCGACGTGATGCTGTCAGTGCAGGAAACGTAGGATGTTCTCCACAGGTTGGACAATCTTGGTTACGGATGCGGGAAATCCCTATGTCCATCTGCGTGTTCTCCCATAGATCAAATAGATGAACCTTGCGGCGCATCTTATCACGTCCGCCGCTCAGCCACTTCATGGCTTCTGCACATTGGAGGGCGGCTGTCACCTGAACTGCGGGTGAGATGATTCCAGCCGTATCGCAGGTCTGATTGATCGCAGGCAGCGATGGCAGAAGGCAGCGTAAACAAGCTGACTCGCCCGGCACGAATGGAAAAACAACGCCTGTGCTTCCAACACAGGCTCCGTAAATCCATGGAATTCCTGCCTTCAGTGCAGCATCGTTGATCAGCAGACGAGTTTCGAAATTGTCCGTAGCATCCATCAGTAATATACTCTTGCTGGCAAGTTCTTGAACAAGCCCGGCATCCAAATTATCGAGATATGTGTGCAAGCGTACGTCTTCTCGTATGGCTTTCAGCCTTTTTTCGGCTGCCATAACCTTGGGCTGCATTTCCGCGGCGTCCTGCTCCGTGAACAGCTGCTGACGTTGCAGATTCGACATCTCTACATAGTCCCTGTCAACAAGATGGAGCTCCCCAACGCCCGCTCTTACCAATGTTTCGGCGATGGCGGAACCCAGTGCCCCGCAACCGATAATGGTGACGACAGCAGCGGATAGATTACGCTGCCCTTCGCCACCAATGGGTCTAAATAAGATCTGTCTGGAATAACGATCATTCATTAGATTGTGTCCCTTGATAATACAGCCATATGACAAGGATCAGGCTAGCCAGCGCCACTTGGGAGAGTAGCATGAATCCAATGGAATAATGGCCAGTAACGGCATGAATCGTCGACAACAAGATCGGAGGGAAAAAGCCACCGAGACCGCCCATCATGGATACAATTCCGTTAACTATACCTGCTTGTTTATTAAAATAAAATGGAACTAGCTTGAAGATGACGCCGTTCCCCACTCCAGCACATACAGCGATCGCCAAGCAGCCTACTGTATACAGGGTAATCCCTGGTGAAAAAGCCAAAAGAATCGCAGCGACCGTATAAACAGAGAACGTGCCTACCAGCAGGAACAGGGGCTGAAACCGATCCGCCAGCCAGCCACCGATGGGGCGGAAGAAAGTGGCAATCGCTATGAAGCCTGCTGTACGCATCCCTGCATCCACTTTGGTCAGTTCAAAATTTGATACCAGGAAATTCGGCAAGTACACCGTGAACGCTACAAATGAGCCAAATGTAATAAAATAAAAGAGCGAGAAAAACCAAAGCTTCTCATTTTTGTAAACCCCTTTAATCTGCTCCATAATGGGCGTCTTTACTTTAGCTTCATGACGGTCCCCTAAGAAGAAATTCAAAACGATAAAAACAAGCAGCAGAATGAGATACAGCTTCACTGTAGGGGCCCAGCCCATTTGGGTAGCCACAATAGGGGCCGAGAAGGTAGTGACGGCTGTTCCCAAATTTCCTATACCATACATTCCATTTACAAACCCATGCTTTTCCTTTGGATAATACTTCGGTAGCGAAGTCACCCCAACCGAGAACACTGCTCCTCCAATTCCAAGGAACAAGCCACCAATAATTAAATCTGTCATCGTAGAAGCTTCACTGATATAGTAGACGGGAAACAAAAGCAAAATAAAGCTAACGAGAAAAACGATTCTTGCTCCGAAGATGTTGGCATAATAACCAAGCGGAATGCGCAGAACCGATCCCAGCACGACCGGAATCGCCGTGACCATGGCCAATTTTCCGGGTGGAATAGCAATATCCTCCGTAATGAACGGCATAAGCGAAGAAATGATAACCCATACCATGAATCCAAGAATCAAGTTCAATGTTTGTAGCGGCAACTGCATTTTTCTAATCATTTAACTCACCTTTTCAACGTTTTTTCTGTCGAATTATTATTTGAATTTTCTGTCCCCATTGTAGCCGCTAGCCGATCCATTCGAATATAGGGGACTCCCCTTTACCTGGCAGGGGACTCCCTGAAAATATAAAAAGCCGCTTCTGTAAGAAGCGACTTGGTCTTTTTAAGAGATAAGTGTATTTAATTTGTCACATAACTTGGTTAGATCATTCCGATTGATCTGTTGCTCTGCCATAGGAAAAAGTACAGTTTCTTCTTTTATAAAATGTACAGTCAGCACTTCAAAGGCCTCTCCCGCGTTCTGGGCTGCCTCCTGAATGTCATCAAGCGTGAGCAAACTCAAATCGCCCTCCGTCTGATGAAGAAAATGATCGATATAGCCCTCTATTTCACGGTGCTCCTCCTGTATACCGACGAGCGGCCCCTGCTCAAAACCAATGTAGGTTCCTAGCATAGAAAAGAAGTGTTCTTCTTCCTTTTCGGTATGTTTCTTGAGGGGTACCCTAAAGTCGATAATCTGCATTCTCAGTTTTTCCAGTTGCTTGCGGCCTTCTTCCAAATCTAGTATTCTGTGCTGCTCAAACCACAATACAATGGCATGCCATTCATCCATCAGATAGGTTAGATATCGATGCTCATTTTCAAGAATACGCATGGCAGGTTTGGAAAAGCGCAGTTTCTCATTTTCCAGCACGCGGATTTCCTCCATTCATCGGCTAAAAATCCAGCATTTTTTTCTTTAATGCATATTGGACCAGTTCAGGCCGGCTTCTTAAATTCAATTTTTCCATGATCTTCGCTTTGTTCGCTTCCACCGTCTTGACAGAGATGAACAGCTTTTCCGCAACTTCCTTGTTACCGTAACCTTTTGCGACCAGAGGCAGAATCTCCAGTTCCCGCTTGGACAGGATCTCATAAGGATCTTCTGATTGTGACGTCGTATCTTTTTTGATAAACTCACGAACGAGAGAAGTAGCCATTTTAGGATGGATATAAGTCCCACCCCCATGAATGGTTCGTATGGCAAGTAATAGCTCCTCATCTGGAGCATTTTTCAAAACATACCCTGAAGCACCATTCTTTAAAATATGAAAAAGATATTCTTCATCATCATGCATGGTCAGAATCAGAATTTTAGTATCAGGGTGGTCTTCTTTAATCTTGCCTGTGGCGATCAATCCACTCTCGCCTGGGGGCATGCTGAGGTCCATGATCAGAATATCTGGACGATATTTAGCTACCATTGTATACGCTTCAATGCCGTCTGCAGCCGTTCCAACAACCTCCATATCCGATTGGAAGTTCAAAATCATGGAAAATCCGCTCCGTACAATTGCATGGTCATCCGCTAACACAATTTTGATCACGTCTTTACTCCTCCTCATGTCCAATCGGAATTTTTAAAAATACTTTGGTTCCTTGACCCACATTCGAAAGGACGCCAAAACTTCCGCCTACCAGCTCTGCTCGCTCCTGCATGCCATATAAACCAAGTCCCGTTCCAATAGGGTTGCTCCCCTTTTCAAAGCCAACCCCATCGTCCTCTACAGTCAAACGAAGCGTATGATCGTGCTCAGACAAAGAAACTTTAACCATATCTACCTGGGCATACTTCAAGGCATTGAGAACAGCCTCCTGGCAGACACGGTAAATGACCGTTTCCTTTTCACTTCCATATCGCTTTTGGGGAAGATCCGACACAAATTCAACGACAAGACCAAAGCTTTGCTCGACCCTCTTGAAATGAGAACGAAAGGCCGCTTCAAGCCCAAAATCATCAAGTGTAGCGGGACGTAGTTCCACAGACAGGTTACGAATATCATCCAGCAACCGCGTCATGGATGCTTCGGTCTGCTTCATGTTTTTGATAAGCTGTTCATCATTCGTCATGTATTTTAACACCCGCAGCTCAACAACCGCGCTCATCAATTCCTGGGCGACGCTGTCGTGCAGTTCCCTGGAAAGCCGTTTACGCTCATTCTCCTGCGCTTCAATGACATGCTTCATCATTTTGTTTTGATACAATTTCTCCTGCGTCTGAAATTGCGGAGTCAAGTCCCTCAACATCAACACCCTTGTTCCATGTTCAGAATCAATGGTGTGAAAAGAAGCGGCATAGGGGATCATTCCGTTGCTCTTTGTTTCCAGATAAACCTGAAAAGAAGCGAAATCCTTGGATTCTGGCATATTGAAATAACAATCAAGGCAGGTACGGGGCTCCGTTTCGCTTGTATAGCCCCTGCATGTTCCACACAAAGCTTTTTCCTTCCCTTCATAGAGTTGAATGAGGACGTCATCGCTCACAATCTCCTCCGCTGCCGGGTTCATAGCTAGGGTGTTCCCTTGCCCATCAAAAAAGAAAATGGCTTCTGTACTGTTCTCAAACAACTTCACCATTAGCGCATTCAAAGAGCCAGTCCCTACAGATAATGTCAATTACATCACTTCCTTCCCGTTCAACTCTCCAAATCCCCTATGCGCCAAAGCTTCCAAATCACGCATCATGGCTGCGGTCATCAGCAGTTCTTCCCGAAATCCACCAAGCAGTACGCCCGCGACGCGAGCATCATTCCATAGGGGAACAGCCCCGAGACTCTTAAGTTTCTCGGATTGAACGATCGGGTAGTTAAACAGGTTGTCTGCCCCCACATATTGATGAACAGATGGAATGAAAACGGATTTCCCAGTTTTGAACACGACTCCTGCTATGCCCTTTCCGGATTGCAGTACAATTCGCTTAAAGCGATCATTTAAATTACCGGCTGCATTTTTCCATTTAATTACGTATTGATATTCGGCCGGTTCAACCAGAGCAAGCGCCATGAAATCATAACCGAAATGTTCGCGTATTCGCTCAAGCTCCCTTTGATAATCCATCCTATTATTCATCGCTCTCTCCTAATAGAATTAGGAAAGAAGGCAGAGCCCGCTTTCCTAATTCGATTTATGTCTTCTGTAAAGGATATAACTTCTGCGCACATAATTCAACGGAACACTCCACACATGTACAAGCCGGGTAAACGGCCAGAATGCAAAAATCGCAAAGGCCATAAGGATATGAAGCTTGAAAGATATTGGTACGTCTCTCATCAGTGTCGGGTCGACACGGAATATAAATAAACCGCGGAACCAGATTGAGATCGTCTCCCGATAATCGAATTCCGGCTGTACCGCATTCGTTACGAGAGTCGCAAACATCCCCATGCATACAATGGCCAAAAGCAATACGTTTACAATCAAATCAGACGCCGAACTTAAATGGCGCACATTGCGTATTGTAAAACGACGAGAGGTGAGAATCAACATACCGAGGAACGTCATCGCTCCAAATATACCACCAATATAAACTGCTCCAATATGATACAGATGATCATTTACACCCAGTGCATGCATCCAGGTTTTCGGTATGCCCAGACCAGACACATGACCCATAATAACCGGGATAATACCCAGGTGGAATAAGAGGCTTCCGATCATCAATTGTTTCTTTTCAATAAATTCACTTGATTTCGCTGTCCAATTAAACTGGTCGTTTCTGTAGCGAAAAATATGGCCTACAATAAAGACGACCACGCACATATAGGGGAAAATGACCCATAAAAACTGCTCTAGCATCATCATAGCGTAGCTGCCTCCTGTTCTACGCAAGCTTTAAGCGTTTCGCGCAGTCCCTTCACCAGATGAAAATACGGGCTTTCCATTTTTTCCAGCGCTTTAAGCAAATGATATGTGCCGTCTTCCAGGATCGCGATTGGCATGCGGAAGTTTTCTGTCGTCTTCGGATCTTGCGCCCATTCGGCGGCATACAGAAATTCACACATGAGCGGAAGGTAATCTGGCAGCTCTCCATCTGGCATTTCAAGACCGTACATCTCATATAGCACCTTTAACTTGACCAACATTTGTCCCCGTTCTTTTGCATCTTCGAATTTAAAGTAAGTCATATATAGTGCACAATTTTTTTGAAAATCAAAGGTTTCTGTATACATCTCCTGAATCTCTTCCATACTGAACTCTTGCATAAGGGACCAGTAGGTGTTCGCATACGTATATGCCGGATGGTTCGGATCAAACGATGCTTCCAGAAAAGCCGGATGAAAATCCAGCTTTTCCGGGTACATGAGTTGCTGAGCGAAAAACCCGAATGATGGCTTGCATTCATACAACTTCGCTACATTAATCACGCCAAATACCCCCGTAGAAGTTTTCTTCGTACATTTCTTTTCCAGTTTTTAAAGGCTCTTCCATCCCCATCGAACTTGCCATACTACAGCCATCACATCCAGAGCCTGAACCCATGTTGCCCATGGTATCGCCGTAACCCGCAGATCCTTGAGCCCGGTACGGATTCGAATATCCTTCTTTATGCGATGTCGGAATGACGAAACGATCCTCATACTTGGCAATCGCCAGAAGTCGATACATCTGCTCGGTCTGCCGCGGTGTCATGCCGATGCGCTCAAGACGGCTTTCATCGAAAGATTGTCCTGTGGACTGTGCACGCATATAGGAGCGCATCATAGCCATTCGTTGCAAGGATTCTTTCACAGTTTGTGTGTCGCCCGCCGTCAGCATATTGGCAAGGTACTGAATAGGGGTACGCATCTCTTCGATAGCCGGAAAGATCATATCGGGATTCTCAATCGAGTCTTTCCCTTCAAAGTAATTCATGATCGGACTGAGTGGTGGCACATACCAGACCATAGGTAATGTGCGATATTCCGGATGAAGCGGGAATGCCAGCTTGTGCTCAATGGCAAGCTTGTAGACCGGCGAGTTCTGCGCTGCTTCAATCCAATCCTCCGAGATACCGTCTTTTCTCGCTTGAGCAATCACTGCCGGATCACTTGGATCCATAAACAGGTCGCACTGCGCTTTATAAAGCTCTTTCTCATCCTGCGTAGAAGCGGCCTCAAGCACTCGATCCGCGTCATACAGCATAACGCCGAGGTAGCGAATTCGTCCTGTACATGTCTCGGAGCAGACCGTCGGCAGGCCAGCTTCCACACGTGGGAAACAGAAGGTACATTTTTCCGCTTTATTCGTCTGCCAGTTAAAGTACACTTTTTTGTAAGGACAGCCCGTCATGCAATACCGCCAGCCACGGCAGGCTTCCTGATCCACGAGCACGATTCCGTCCTCGTCCCGTTTGTACATGGCTCCCGAAGGACAGGACGCGACACAGCTTGGATTTAGGCAATGTTCGCAAAGCCGTGGGAGATAAACCATGAAGGACTTCTCAAAGTTAAATTTAATCTCTTCTTCGATTTTCTGAATATTTGGATCAAGCGGACCGGTTACATGCGCACCCGCCAGGTCATCTTCCCAGTTTGGACCCCACTCCAAATCCATTTTCTCACCGGTTACCGCAGAATGTGCGCGTGCCACAGGTGAATGCTTCTGCTCACCAGCATTGGTCAGCTGCTCGTAATTGTAAGTCCAAGGCTCATAATAATCTTTCATTTCCGGCATGTCTGGATTGTAAAAAATCTTACCCAGCGCTATCTTGGACAGCTTGTTGCCTGACTTCAGCTCCAGTTTCCCTTTGCGCAGCTGCCAGCCGCCTTTATATAGTTCCTGATCCTCCCAACGCTTCGGATAACCGATACCGGGTTTGGTTTCCACATTGTTGAACCACATATATTCCGCACCTTTGCGGTTCGTCCAGGTTGTTTTACATGTCACGCTGCACGTATGGCAGCCAATACATTTATCCAGGTTCATGACCATGGCAATTTGAGCTTTAATCTTCAAGCCAGTTAACCTCCTTCATTTTACGTACCGCAACGTACACATCACGCTGGTTGCCGATTGGACCATAATAGTTGAATCCATAACTAAGCTGAGCATATCCACCGACCATCTGTGTTGGTTTGAGATGAATTCTTGTTGGTGCGTTGTGACTACCGCCGCGTGTATCCGTGATTTCAGAGCCTGGCACTTGAATGTGCTTATCCTGAGCATGGTACATGAACATAGTCCCTCTTGGCATCCGATGGCTGACAACGGCCCGGGCGGTTACGACGCCATTACGGTTGTATACCTCTACCCAGTCATTGTCAGCAAGATCGTGCGCCTCTGCGTCTTCATTGTTGATCCACACGGTAGGACCTCCACGAAACAGCGTAAGCATGTGCTGGTTATCCTGGTAGGTGGAGTGAATATTCCATTTACCGTGCGGTGTCAGATAGCGAAGCACGAGTGAATCTTGTCCGCCTTTTATTTCCCGATCTCGAGGACCGAACACCATCGGTGGCAGCGTCGGTTTGTAGATCGGCAATGATTCTCCAAATTGTTGGAAAATCTCATGATCAATATAGAAATGCTGTCTTCCTGTCAGAGTACGAAACGGAACGAGACGTTCAATATTCGTTGTAAATGGTGAATAGCGGCGTCCCTTCTTGTTCGATCCAGTGAATACTGGTGTCGGTATAACTTCCCGAGGCTGTGCCGTGATACTTTGGAAAGTGATCCTTTCCGCTGCCCGATCGGCCGAGATGTCTTTAAGTTCAACACCGTGAAGCTCTTCTGCCTGCTCATAAGCCTTTTGCGACACCCGTCCATTAGTCGCGGATGAAAGATGAAGAATTGCATTGGCCACTTGGCGAGCTGTCTGGATTTTTGGCAGTCCGTCTTTAATGGACTCATCATAATAAACTCCGTTCAACTTTTTCATTTCCTCATATTCTTCTGCTACGGAGAAGCTGACGCCATGCGCACCTGCTTTCCCAGTAGTCAAATTCGGACCGAGTGAGATAAATTTATCGTGAATTTTAGTATAGTCACGTTCGATGATGCTGAAATTCGGCATGGTTTTACCCGGGGTTGCTTCAATCTCACCCTTCGTCCAATCCTTTACAAGACCCATCGGCTGTGAAATTTCACCCACACTGTCGTGTGCGAGCGGCGCGGTCACAAGGTCTTTATATATACCTGGCAGGTACTCTTTCGCCATATCAGAAAAGACTTCGGAAAGCTGGCGGTAAATATCCCAGTCTGCACGAGATTCCCACAGTGGATTAACGGCCGGATTAAACGGGTGTACGAAAGGATGCATATCGGTTGACGACAAATCCGTTTTCTCGTACCAGGTTGCCGCCGGAAGCACGATGTCCGCGTACAATGGGGTTGTCGTCATCCGGAAATCAAGTGCCACCATCAAATCAAGCTTTCCTTCTACATCTTCTCTCCAGACGATTTCCTCCGGTTTCTGCTCCTCGTTCGGCCGGGCAAGCAGGGCATCAGATGCTCCGAGTAAATGCTTCATGAAATACTCTTGTCCCTTCGCCGAACTGGAAATCAGATTGGATCTCCAAACAAAGAGTGAACGCGGGAAGTTCTCGGCCGCCCCAGGATCTTCTACAGCGAAGCGTGTCTTGCGTGATTTAATCTCTTCCACAGAATGATTAATGATTTCCTCGTTGGACTTCTTGCCTAATTGCGCAGCCTCTTCGGCGAACAGCAGACTATTTTTATTAAACTGTGGATAAGAAGGCAGCCAACCCAGACGCGCTGCGAGCACGTTGTAGTCTGCTGGATGTCTGTAACTGACATCCCCGCCAGTCGGTGACTTCAAGGTGTCTGTTCCACTTTCTTCGTAACGCCACTGCTCTGTTGCAAAGTAGAAAAACGATGTAGCATTTTGCTGTCGAGCCGCCCCTTGCCAGTCTTTTGCAAAAGCAATCGTTGACCAGCCTTCGATTGGGCGGAGCTTTTCTTGGCCAACATAATGCGCCCAGCCTCCACCGTTTACACCTTGCGAAGCAGTCAACACGACAAGATTCAAGATGGACCGATAGATCGTGTCACTGTTGAACCAGTGGTTGATACCCGCACCCATAATAATCATGGAGCGTCCTTTGGTATCGATAGCATTTTGAGCAAATTCCCGAGCAATCTGTACTACAACAGACGCCTTCACACCTGTGATCTTCTCCTGCCAGGCAGGGGTATAATGCGAAGCTTCGTCGTAATAATTCTTGGCGTTATGAGAGCTGTCATTGCGTGCGACACCGTACTGGCTCATCATCAAATCGTACACGGTTGCTACGTAACGTTCCGAGCCATCTGCTAGGCGTACTTTTTTGACCGGAATTACTCGTTTGAATGTTCCATTACCCGCGTTATCAAAATAAGGGAATACGATTTCTTCCCATTGCTCACCATGACCTTCCACAGTGAGTGCGGGCTCAACTTTTGTTCCGTCTTCCCGCTCCAGAATCAGGTTCCATTTCTTATCCTGCTCCCAGCGCTGTCCCATCGTACCGTTCGGAACCAGCATTTCCCCCGCCGCTTCGTCATATATGACCGGCTTCCAGTCCGCATGCTGCGAAACATCCCCAAGGTCACTCGCCCGGAGAAAACGTCCACCTTTCCAGGCTCCTTCGTGCGGATCAAGCAGAATCATAAACGGCATATCTGTATATTGTTTGGCATAGTTAATGAACATCGGTTCTTGGCGCTCTTTGTAAAACTCATCCAAAATAACATGTGTCATAGCCTGGGCTATAGCAGCATCTGTACCCGGATGTGGTGCAAGCCAGTTGTCAGCGAACTTCACATTCTCCGCCAAGTCGGGAGCCACTGATACAACTTTTGTTCCCTTATAACGTACTTCCGTCATAAAATGAGCGTCTGGTGTCCGGGTAAGCGGTACGTTCGATCCCCACATGATCAGGTAACCTGCATTGTACCAATCAGAAGATTCCGGTACATCCGTCTGCTCACCCCAAATTTGAGGAGATGAAGGTGGAAGGTCGGCATACCAGTCATAGAAACTCAACATCTGTCCACCAAGAAGCGAAATGAATCGGGCTCCTGAAGCGTAGCTTATCATTGACATCGCCGGTATTGGCGTAAAGCCCGCGATCCGGTCGGGACCATACTTACGAATGGTATAGATAAGTTGCGCCGAGATCAGACGCAGGACATCGTCCCAAGCGACACGGACATGACCGCCTTTTCCGCGAGCTGCTTTGTAGAGCTTAGCTTTCTCCGGATCTTCCACAATGCTTGCCCAGGCTTCCACGGGATTGGCATGTTCCTGGATGGCAGCCTGCCAAAGTCGTAATAGCTTGCCGCGCATATAAGGGTATTTCACGCGTAATGGACTATATTCATACCAGGAAAATGTAGCGCCACGCGGGCATCCGCGCGGTTCGAATTCTGGCATATCTACACCGCAGGAAGGATAATCGATCTGTTGATTTTCCCAAGTGATGATGCCGTTTTTGACAAAAACCTTCCAACTACAGGAACCGGTGCAGTTCACTCCGTGAGTCGTCCGAACCACTTTGTCGTGAGACCAACGCTGACGGTACACGTTTTCCCATTCTCTATTTTTTTCCTCAAGGATTGACCAATTTCCCGAATAGCTTTCGATCGGTTTAAAAAAGTTGAGGTTGTATTTCTTTTTCATCGATGACCAACACTCCTTTTTAGAATAAATCATCCCAACGCAAGTTCCATGGGAAGGTTCATTCGCTTACTCTCATTATGTAATTCATTCATCGCTGTTCCCATTAGGGAATGTCCTATAGC
The DNA here is from genome assembly GCF_058895805.1 of Paenibacillus sp. NMA1017. Lineage (NCBI taxonomy): Bacteria > Bacillati > Bacillota > Bacilli > Caryophanales > Paenibacillaceae > Paenibacillus > Paenibacillus sp. NMA1017. The sequence goes on from NZ_JBZXYR010000004.1 coordinate 147,354, forward strand.
GCTACAGGAAATCCCTCGTTCTATGGAAAGATATAAAAAAGCCTCCCTCTGCTAAAGGGAAGCTTATATGAAGTGATTAATTGTTCTTTTGGCCTGTTAACAGGAGCATGATAAAAGAAATGAGTATGATAGAGCATGTCCAGGCCCAGGCCATAGGAAGATGACCAGCATCCACCGCAATATAAATGGCCGTCGGAATCGTTTGTGTTTTACCCGGAATATTTCCGGCAATCATCAGCGTAGCACCAAATTCGCCCAGGCCGCGGGCAAAGCCGAGTATAAAGGCAGCTTTAAAAGAAGGGAAAATTAAAGGGAAGGTGATATATCGAAAAACCTGCCATTCACTTGCACCCATCGAACGTCCCGCGTTTTCCAAGTCCCGGTCAACAGAAGACAATCCCATTCTCAGCGTCCGATAGACAAGAGGAAAAGCCACTACCACCGCTGCTACAACCCCAGCCCACCACGAAAATATAATAGGTTCGCCAAACCATTGCTCCACAAAACGTCCGAACCCGCTTTTTCGTCCAAGTAATATTAACAGCAAAAAACCAACAACCGTCGGCGGGAGCACCAAAGGCAGCATAAGCACGGTTTCAACCACCGTTTTCCCTTTAAATAATCCTAACCTCGACATGGACCATGCCACAAGCAAGCCTAATATGATTACTATAACGCTGGATAACAGTGCAACCTGCAACGATAATCGGATAGGAGGCCAATATTCATTCCAATCTATATCTTGCATGCTCACTTCGGTATGGTAAATCCATACTTAGCCATAATATTCAGAGATTCTTGCGATTGTAGGTATGCATAAAAGTCTTCGGCTTCTTGAATGTGCTTGGAGGCTTTGACAATCCCGATTGGATACTCAACAGGTGAATAGGTTGTAGGATCTACCTCAAAGGCGATTTTTGCCTTTTGTGAAGTCAACGCATCTGTTTTATATACAAATCCGACATCAGCATTCCCAGTTTCCACATATTGCAGCACTTGTCTAACGTCTTTTGCTTGAACCAGCTTGCTCTGTAACGTGTCCCAAAGCTTGACGTTCGTTAGTGCTTCCTGTGCATATTTGCCTGCAGGAACACTTTCAGGAATGCCAATTGCCACCTTCTTCACTTCTTGTTGCGTTAAATCCGTCACACCCGCAATGCTCATCGTTCCATCTGCAGGGATAACCGCAACCAATTCGTTCGTCAGCCATGTTTTTTGTTTATTGCTCTCTATTAACTGCTGATCTACAAGAGACTTCATGTTTTTCTTCGAAGCGGACAGAAACAAATCCGACGGCGCTCCTTGCTCAATTTGTTTTTCAAGCGCACCAGAGCCGCCGAAATTAAAATTCAGTTTGAGGCCTGGATGGTTTGATTCGTATAAATGCTGAATTTCTTTGAGCGCATCCGTTAAGCTGGCTGCTGCGGATATGGTAAGCTCAATAGTTTCGGCCTTTTTCGAAGCATCCTGACTGGAGGCCTCATTGTTCTGAGCCGGGCTACTATCATTTGAAGCTGATTGTTGCCCCGCACCGCACCCTGAAAGTAATAAAATGATGGAAATAACCAAAACGAAAACCGTGCTACTTTTAATTAATTTATGCATTTGGTTCGGCTCCTCATGTTAGTTCATCATCAATTAATAGGTTTCGCTACTAGCTGTGCCTGTCTCGTACGTTCAACTAGCGTACAATTCTCAAGAAGAATATGATTAAAAATATCTGCTTCCAGGTCTTCTAACCGCTTCAATACGAGTCGGTGCGTACCACAAGCTTCCTGCATCGGCTCAAAGCCGTTTGTGATCAAACGCATTTCCTTCAGGAATTCCACCACCGTTTGATGTTCGTCTTGCAACTTGGACAAAATTGGATTTAATTCATCTGCTTGTTCCACTGTTGATTCCTGTAAAAATGCTTCAATCATCGGAAACACAAGGTCCTCCTCATATTGAATATGTTCCGATATTTCCTGTTTAAGCAAGGTGAACAGTTCATTAACTCGCTTTAGATGCGGATAACGTTCGCCGTGAACCCGCGTTAGTTTGGTTACATACGGCGTTAACGCCGATAGTTCTTCCCGAAGCTTCGTATGATACTCATTTTGAATATAGGCGATTAGTTCTTTTGGTTCGAGTGAAGGAGGTTGCATTTGCTTATGCTGTGCCTGCTTTTTTTCCACTTCATGTATCTGCGTCAGCAGTTCACCAGCGTGGAGACCTTGATTGGCTGCTGCTTCACGGAGCGATATTTTCCCTCCACAGCAGAAATCAATCCTCAATTTGCGGAACAGATCTCCCGTTTTGGGTACTGCTTTCACAATGTCCGCCACCCATGTTTCTTCCGTTAACTGGCTCATCTTCTATTCCTCCGTCTTACTTCGATTTTATGCTCAACTTTCATTCTACGTCTCCCTTAAAGCTGAACCAATCAGGGGGTTCCCTCTTTCACTCGTGGAAAGAGCCTGATTATAAAAAATCAGAAAGCAACTGTTCAGCCGCTTCTTTCCCTTGAGCGATGCAATCTGGAATTCCAACGCCCCCATAGCCGGCACCACATAGAAAAACACCCGGTAAATCCTGTGCAAAGTCCTGTCTGATCTTCGCCATATGCTCTTTGTGTCCAATCGGATATTGAGGCATTGATCGATCACACCTACTGACTTCGGTGAATTCCGGTTCCGCTTCCAGGCCCATTAAATCTTTCAAATCTTTACGCGCGGCATCCACAAGTTGATCGTCTGTCATCTGGATCCACTCCTGTGCACCTGCATGTCCGATGTAGGTCCGTAAAAGCGTATATCCTTCAGGAGCAGTGTGGCTCCACTTCGTCGAAGACCAAGTGCATGCCGTAATCTTTTTGCCTTCTTTGCGGGGGACTAAAAATCCCGTTCCCTCAAAATCAAGATTAAGATCTGTGTTTTTATAAGCAAGAGCAATATTCGCTACGGAAACATAGTGAATCTTGTGTAACCAGCTAGCGCTTGCAACGCCGGAGAATAATGTAGCTGCTTCAAAAGCTGGAACAGCGCAGATTACCGCATCCGCATCTATTTTTTGTCCGTGTTCTAATATGACCTGATAACCGCTTTCTTTCCTTACTTCAACTACACCTTGCCCCATAACAAAACGTACGGTATCCAGTCTTTCCTTTAGCCGCTCCACGATTGAAGATAATCCTAGCCGATAAGAAAGAAACATACTTTTCTTAGCGATATCCGGCAGTTTGTCTTGTACTGCCGGCTTTCTTCCAGCCCCTTTAGACATACCCTTAATCAGACTTCCATGCTTTTGTTCCATTAGTTTAAATTGAGGGAAGGTTGACATGAGGCTCAGGGAATGTGTATCCCCAGCGTAAATTCCAGACAGCAGAGGTTCCGTAATCTGGTCCAGAACTTCTTTGCCGAGACGCCGTTTGATAAAATCACCTAGAGATTCGTCCGCATCACCTTTCTTTGCCGGAATGATTAAATCCAGGGCTGCCCGTGCTTTTCCCAGCGGAGAAATAAGTCCTGTCCGAATGAAGGGAGTGAGCTTTGTTGGAATGCCCAGAATGAAGCCCATCGGCATCGTATGAAGTTTGCCCTTATGCAAAATGCTAGCAGATTTGGCTTTCGGGTTTGTCGATACCAGTTCTGCTTCCAGCCCCAACTCCATAGTCAGATCCAATATTGCCGTCTTTCTGGCCAAGAAAGCATCCGGTCCTTTTTCGATCATAAAATCGTTTTGGCGAACGGTATGCAGCTTTCCTCCTAGACGTTCACTTTTCTCCACCAGTGTAATCTCCACTTCAAGTTGCCGATCCTCAGCCAGCTTTTTTACATAAAAGGCAGCACTTAAACCGCTTATTCCTCCGCCTAGAATAACGACTTTTTTAGAACTTTTCTTCATGAAAACACTTTTCCTCTCCAACCCCGGGTATATAAGCGCAATAAGGGTCACTCTCCAAATAGTCTCCTGTTACTGCAAAAGCCCTTGCTCTGGAGCCCCCACAGACGGCCTTGAATTCACAGACTCCACATTTACCTTTAAGTAGGGACTTATCTCTAAGATTCATCATGATCGGAGAGTTGCGATAAATATCTGCCAAGCTATCCTTTCGTACATTCCCGCACATAAGAGGCAGGAAACCGCTCGGGTATACTTCGCCGATATGACTAATAAAAACAAATCCATCTCCGTCATTTACGCCTTTAGGAGCACGTCCTAAAACATCTGCCCTCTTTTGTCCGTCTGCTACACTGCTCTCATCTGCGCTGTGCTTTTGCTGCAGTACAACCCTCCGGTAGTGAGGAGCTTCTGTAGCCTTCACACCGTACGGCATCTGTTGCTGTATTTGATACAACCATTTCATTACGGCTTCATGCTCATCAGGTGTAATCATATCTTTCTCCATGCCACGTCCAGTTGGAACAAGGAAAAATAAACTCCATAACACGGCCTGCATTTCCTTTACCCTTTCTGCAATTTGCTCCAGATCATGAAGATTGTACCGGGACACCGTAGTGTTCACTTGAATAGGGATATTCAGTTCCTTTAAATAACCAATTCCTCGCATGGTCGTATTGTAAGAACCCGCTGTACCCCGAAAATGATCGTGAATCTCGGCACATGAACCGTCCAGACTAAATGCCCACCGCGATAATCCAACTTGCTTTGCTTTTTCTACCGCTGTTCGTGTCACTTTAGGAGTGGCACTGGGGGTCATTGAAACCGACAGATTTTTCTCTTCAATTGCATATTGAGCCAGTTCAAACAGATCAGGACGCATTAAAGGATCTCCGCCTGTGAATACAAGCAACGGATGATTCATTTCAGCGATTTGATCTATTAGCTTTTTACCTTCTTCTAGTGTCAGTTGGCGAGGATCAGGTTTGTACTGAGCTTCCGCTCTACAGTGAAGGCACTTTAAAGCACAAGCTCGTGTAACCTCCCAGATGACTATAAACGGGTCAGTATGATAATCACGCGGCGTTTTCAAAGATATCATTGATGTCTCTCCTTTTAGAAATATAAAAACAACACAAAAACATAGAGCATCATTGAAAATCCAATCTCCGCCATGCCAACTTGTTTTGCCTTTAATCCGAGTTTAGGAAGCCAAATGGCTCTTATCAAAAAAATTAAAAAAGGAACAAACAGAAATAACTTTAACCAAGTAGCAAACAACAAAATCACCACATGATAGATAACGGAAGCATAATGGTAACGTATATTTTTTCTTTCACGAATGATCGTTTTGACATACAAAGCAGTTCCGATAAAGTAAAGCACCAAAAGCAAGAATAGCTCTGTTGCTACCCTCCAATCCTCTCCTCCCCCCATATAAATAACAGGATATATAAAAGAACAAAAGAGTAGAATTGCAACAATGTCATTGAGTAAAGCACGTTCATTTTTCGTTCTCGCAAAATAAATATTAGCCATAAAAAAGAGCAATAAAAGAACTCCATACCAGATCAAGGCAGGCTCAAACCATATCAGTGAAATTAATAAAGGAAGTAATATCACTCCGTATACAACGGCGGGTTTGCGGTATCTTTCACTGCTGCCTGTTTTGATCCATTGGAGGACAGGAAAACTGAATAAGTAGATAAAAAACCAGCACACAAATAGGGGTATATGAATGAGATCCCCTCGAGAAGCAGCTAAACCGAATAAAAATGGAAGAATGAGCATGGCCCAGGCTCCATGTTGATTGGGTATGTATCTGCTCATCCCCCTCAAACCCTTGATCCTTTTTTCACAATCTTTTTTATGTCTGTTATTTCGGTTAATCGATTCATCATCCATTCCCCCAAGATTGAGTTTTATCTTCTAACTTCATTCTAAGTATTATATGAAATCAAACCAATTAGGGAGTTCCCTTTTCCTTAGAGGGGAAAATCCTAACCGGAAAAATAACGCTATTTTCTTATGCTATACTGTACTAAAAAAGGGAACAAAGAAAGGATGAACTGTTATGGGAGGACCTTCTTTACGTCAACTACATGCTCATCATGCCATTCATCAAGGCGGGCTATCTGGCGCTCTAGATAAGACGAGAGAAGTAGAGGAATTACTCGAAGCAAAAGAATTCAAGGTGGCGCGCCAGGCTGCCGACCACTTGATCGAATATTGGGAAACCCGCATTCTCAGCCATGCTGATGCAGAAGAGGAAGGATTCTATCAGGAAAAGGTCGCGAACAAACCTGAACTGCAGGAGGCTGTCGTCAAACTAACACGGGATCATGATCTGCTGCGAATCATTGTAAAAGAGCTCAAAGCCGGGATCCGTGAAGAAGGGCTTACGCCTGAAGTTCTTCAGCAGTTCCACGCGCTTCTGGTTGTCAATGCCATTCATAGCCGGGAAGAAGAACGTTTGTTGTTTGAGGAACCGTCATGATCAAGATGTGACATAACGATTCACTTCCTCTATAAAAACGTACCAAAGAAATAGTCCAACGCCTCTTGTGAGTATCCGTCATCTCCTTGCCAAGCTGCTACGGAGTAAAAATCATGATTGCCGTGCTGTCGTTTACGAGGCGTGTCCTGCGGGACCAGCAGTCCGGCATATCCCCACACCTCCATGACCACATCACGCTCGTTTTTGCTGGATGGAAACACATCCTTCCAGCGCTTTTCCAATTGACGCGCACTGCTTTGAGCATCACAGTTCTGAACAACTTCGAGCATGTTATGGAGTATAGCTAGATCCTCATCGGAAACCTGAACATCCTCTTCTTGACTGAACAATTCAAGGTCCATCCAGCAATACAGAAGGTGGTTTAGACGAATACCGCCCCATTTGATTCGTTCAAAATTCAGCACATTCAAATCTTCATTGACATATTCCTTATCGGACATCATTTTATTAAAATTACAATCCCCACAGCTACTGTAATTGGACCGGACGACAGGCCGCTCCCCATAAGTGTGCAGAGGAAGCTTTGCGGTTAATGCCCAGCTCGATAAGGCGCTTCGTAAATGAACCTTTTTCGTGGAAAGACTGTGCAAAAACGCTGCTGCCACTCGCTCTTTTGTAGCCTTTTGCTGGTGCAGCTCATGTAACCTGTTTATAATCTCGTTATGTGTAATGGTGATCGGATCGAACATCAAGCCCTTACTTTTGGCATATTCAAAATCTTCACCCGAAAAAGATCCCCGCTCCTGCTTCCAGCCGCTAGAGGACCAGAATGTGTTCATCAGTATTTTTTTTGCCTTTTTATCCACAACACATCTCCCTTACTCATCCAACACCCTCACCTCCAACACAAAGCGAAGGGTTGTAGTGCATTTTATATAAGATTTCTATTCATCTTTATACTTAAAAGCAATGGCTGTATTTCCTGACCGGGGGTCAAAATAAGAAGAGATTTTCCCCCAATTCAGTTCATATTCCATATAGGGGTAGGGCTTTGTTTGACGATAGCTTGGCTTTACGGACAAATGTTGCTGTAACAAACGATCATGCTCCCTTTGCCGCTTTCTTTCCCCTTCCTCAGACCAATTATCCCACGAAGTTGGAAATTCATCGCCCTGAAGCGAAATCTCAACAACAATTAGGCTTGTATCCTTAAAGCATACAGACACAAAAAAATGCCGACGCAGCAAAGAAACCTGGTCAAAATGATACCAGATATACTCATTCCCTAGCTTTCTTATAGAATGAAAATATTTCGAATACCAATCGGCCTCTAACAATTGATCTTCCGTTAACGATGAGTAAATAGCACGCTCACCATCGACCTGAATGATTCCCGATTCCCAGTCACTCATTGCTCCCCACTCCTTCAGCTATTATGCCAATCTCCTACAGTTGCTCTCTGTCCTCATTTGTCTACATGATTGAAAATGGCCTGCCAGGCCCGATCTAGCACGCGCGTATGTAATTGTTTGGCATAAACATTTCTAACGATGGCAAGAACGATCGGTTCCAGACTGTTCTCTACTTAAGTTGATTAGTAAAAATCAAAGTACCCCCGCCAGACTCCTTCATTCTGATGCTTGGCAAAATAAAAACTGCCCCCATCGACAATATTCAATTTGGCTTTGGCATCTGAAGCAATCTGAAACACAAATTCATAGCCCTCGCCAAAGTCGATGCCCGGTTGAATAAAGCTGGGATAGCCACCGATTTTGTGAACCGCATATATTTCCTCTACGATGTCCTCAAAATAGTCGGGTTCCTCCTCGTCCATTTGGTTAAGGGCATCGCCGTATTCCTCAGGGATGTCATCGCCGTCCCAAACCGGATAATCATTCTCTTTAAGCTCAGGGAATAGCGGGAACGCCTTGATTTGCATAAATGCCGGACCAAAATCTTTTTCGACCAAATCCTCTACCGACGTATACTCTCGAATACACATATATCCCTCCATGTCCTCATGATCCAGTACATCGGGAGACAGGAAGACTGTCAACAGCTTGATGCTACGCATAGCTTCAGGGACAAAGGGCAAGGCAGGCAAATACAATTGCATGATCGGAGCCATAACATTCCCCTGTTCATCAATAGGTTGTTCCTCCGTTGGCAAAGCCACTGTAACTCTACCAATCCAGCTTTGTTCAAGGGAATCCGACGGTCTGCGACCCCCTGTATGAAAAATAGTAGCTTTACGTTTTAGAATCGTTCTTAGCTTCTCAATAGCGTTGCTGGACAACGAAATCACTCCTTTCTAATCTAGAATAGAAACAGAACAACATCCTCGCCTGCTTTAAATCCAAACTCTCTTAATCGATCTTCCATCTCTTGAATCTGGCGCAGATAATCTTCCGGCACAGCTGGCAGACCCTGTTCATTCACTAATGTCCCGCCGAGTCTGGTGCGTGCGTATTCCGCACTTTTCCACATCGCCTCAAACACAGTTTGCGGCTGCACGGTTCGCACCCCATCCATACTGAAAATCAAATCTGCAAAGCGATCCTCTGCGAGTGAACTCAACCAAAAAAAGCCAGGCTCGGTTCCCGTATGTACGCTAAATAGTTCATCATAACCTCCCGGCCCGTGATGGTGTGCATGGAAAATATCCATATCTCCCCACTCCATTCCGAGGCTCAGCATGACATCCCAGATATCCGCTCCACGGCAAAGATGCTAGATACATCCTCACTCCCATGTTCGGGTAAATTCATGAATTTCTCTCCTAACTAGCTGTTTTCACTTTACAGTTTCCTATAATTCTCAATATATATTAAACTATAAATCACCAAGCACAAAATAGTATACAAACGGTGCTGGGTGGTTGAACATAACTTTTTAGAATTTCAAAGCTTCGAAAGGGGAGAACTCATGATGCAAAAACTTTGGCAAAAAGGGAAGGCTCTGTCTCTGCCTATGATGGTATCCGCATCGTTAATATCTGGAGCACTGTCTGTAAGTACACCTGCGGCGAGTGCGGCTGCAACCAAGGAATTACTTCAGCTATCCGGTCAGACGACTTACTATGGAGAGGTTGAGAATGGGCAGCCCAACGGACGTGGTACGATCAAATGGAGCGAATATAAGCAGTATTCGGGTGATTTTGTGAATGGCAAGCGCTCAGGTACCGGAAAATATACAAATCAATACACCGATGCAGATGGACAAAATCATAAAGTCGTATACAACAGCACATGGAACAATGACACGATGAGCGGCAAGGGTGCGCAGACCGAAAAAGTGACGCAAATGGACGGAACCGTACGTTCGAACGAGATCCAAGTAGGTACTTTTCAGAACAATGGATTACAGAACGGCTACCAAGTGATCCACGCTGTAGCCGATCCAGACTACAGCTTCACTTATAAAAATGGAAAAGAAGTGTTAAATATCTTGCACAGTAATCAAGATCTGGTCCAAAGGTGGCAAAAAGGAGAGCTCTTCTCCGTAAATTATAAAAATGGCTCTGTCCAAAAGGAATACTCCATGTTCCCTGAAGAGACTGCTACCAAAGAACGTCAAAGACAAGCGTCCATCAAGTATTTCAAAGGAATTACCGCCAAAGTAACTCCCCATTTGCAGCAGTTTGAAAAGCTATCCAAGCAGATTCCGCTAAAATAAGCTAAAGCGACACGCAAAATATAATAGCCTCTATGCAAAAAGACCTATCTTTCTTATGGAAATCTCCATTTGAACAGAAAGGCTTTTTCATTTTCTTCATTGAAAAATATATAAGAACTTCGGATCATAACACCTCCTACTATTCTCCCTTATGCACCCTCATGAACTCATACAAATGACTTATTTTTCACTAAAATCCCCTCCTTTTTTTGCTAACCCCCACTGGATTCACTAAAATATAAGTAATTATTTTAATCATCCGAGGTGGACATCATGGCTAAAATTATGGTTCCTCCTGAGAAACTAGAAGCGGTTTCCAGGCAGTTCGCACAGGCACGTGAGCTGGGGGCACAAATTTGCGGACAGCTGTCACAGCATATTCAGATGTTGGAAAATAGCTGGGCAGGAACAACACAACAGCGTTTTTATCAGGATTTTCATAAAGCGCGTGGACAAATGGATGCTTTCACTCAAACTGTCGGTTCTGTCAGCACAGAGCTGCGTTCCATTGCAGTAAAATTCAAAGAAACAGACACCCAAGCAGACACGGGTATTACCAAAGGAGATCACAGTGGACAGATCAGCAACAGTGAAGGGTCAACTTCCGGGAAAAAAGGACCCGATCCAGCAGATATAGCCATTAACAGCATTTCAGAAGCCAATAAATGGCGCGGGCAATTGGGATTTGCCGGAACAGCTATCTATAGCGGTCTGGCTTCCACACTTGTACTCACCAAAACAGTAGAATTCAAGAAAAGTCTGAAGAATCCCACTCGAGCGGTTATACATAATGCGGCATGGGTGAAAGGCAAGGGTAACAATGCGTTTATGCGTAATTTGGGCAAAAGCCTAAACCGCCAATTCGCCAAACCCGGTATTGTGATGAAGGGTTTAAAGGGCTTTGATCGCTTAGCGGGAAAGCTTCAAATGGGTAAGCTCGGCCTCGGATTCAACAAAGCCAATAGCTTTCCTCAATGGACGCGGAACGTCATCGCCGGGGTGGAAAAAGGCCGATACGGCATAGCCACCCGCCAAATTCCCGGCATGATTGCCAAAAAGCTCTACCCTATTAATGCCACCATGAATATTGTGGGCGAGGGTATCAGTCTGGCTGGAAAATGGAAAAGCGGGAAACTTACCGGAACGGATGTGGCCGTATCTGCTTCTAACGTAGCGATTAAAACCGCCGCAACTTATGGCGGTGCTGTTGCTTTGGGAGCCGTAGGCGGCGCTATCGGTGGTCCGGTCGGTGCAGCTGTCGGGGCTTACGTCGGAGGTACGGTGGGAAGCTGGGCAGGTGGAAAAGTCGCCAAATTCGCCGAAAAGGGGATACGTTGGGCCAGCAAACTATTTAAATGACATACACACCTAACAGATGGAGAAGGAGCTTGACTATGGACAAACAAACGGTAATTTTAACGCTTGAGGAACTAGGCTTTGCCTTGACCGCACTGGGCGCAGAAGATATGGCTTCTGGTCTGCTCCAATCTTATTACGGGGAACTAACCGAAGATCGCTGGGAACTGCTTTTTCATGCCGCAACGCATAGCCTGATATCCAAGGGTTTGATGGAACAACGGGATGACGAGCAACAACAGCTCGAATTTGATGCGTTCATTGTTGAAATGCTAGCTCATCTGGTACAAAGTCGTCAGATGCTACGTGGCTACAAGGAGCAACAGGATAAGCAAAATACATTAACGATACACCATGGAAATGAACGTTTTCTGTATCATTTTTCCAGTCATAACGAACTCCATTTCTTTCGCTGGTCTTCCCCAGAAGACTGGCATCATGACATTGATCAATTGTTCGGCCTGCTTGCTTCGAACTTCAATGCGCACAGCCGATACGTCGATCTGACCGAAGAACAGTGGAATGTGTTAACCTCATCCAACTTCAGCATGCAGCAAATGACAACGTGGAAGCTTCATGAGTCAGCTCAACAAATGATACAAGACTGGCGAGAGGATTTTGATCGTAATCAGTGTAGTCTAGATAATTTGAGCCAGATGATATACGCGGATACGGATGAAGATGGACCCTCTGTTACAAATCTGCTATTTGTTCTTAAAGGAACGAATGATGTGTGGATTGTAAGAAATACAGAACTGGATATGCAAGCCACTCCATGTCTGCGAATTGAAAGTGTGACCGAAGCTGACTGGAGAGAACGAATAACTTATTTCATTCAGACGTTTGTTCGCGACGAGGCGGCATTCCGTGGATAAAATTGTATATCGAAGATCATTGGCATTTTGGAAAGCCATGGGCAGCTTGATGTTTGTGCTTATTTGTCTGTTTTTGCTGTTGCTCATTTTTATCGACGAAGATATCTCAGTTCTACAAATCTTCTTCTTTATTACGTCCGCCATTGTCGGGCTTCCTTTTTTCGGTAGCTATCTCGTGGTTTGTTTGAGCAGAACGCTTCGTAAGGATAGCTATCTGTTCATCTTTGACGAGGACAGCATTTCAGATGGTTTTCGAACTGTCCCGTGGGCTGCAATCACTAAAGTCGAATTCGAAGGGGCCTCCATCCGCAAATGGTTGCGCCCTCGCTTTCCAGCCTTTATTTTTCATCTGAATGACCACAGCACCTGGGAAGTCAGCACCGATTATGTGTTGAACGATGTTGAGCTGAACCAAGCCGGGAAACAACTTCGAACTCTCATTAACCAGCATGGCAAGCCGAAGAAAAAACGTTCCTGAATAGTGCCATTGAATATATCAAAGCTTGTCTCTATCGTATGCAGCTACAAGAGCCACAACCACTGCTGCCGAGTTGGCCGCGGCCAAGTCAAGATTGGAGTCAAAAGAATCCGCCGCTTCTACACCGGCAAGATCAGACAAAGAACGGACAGCCAAAAATGGAACACCAAACTGGTACGCAGTCTGAACGACCGCGGCCCCTTCCATATCCGTCACTTTCGCTTCAGGAAACTGACTACGGATAAAATGGGCGCGCTCAGCCTGGGAGATGAAAGAGTCCGCCGTCGTAATCAATCCGTTGACGATCTGCCCCTCAATCCTGGTCTCCGCCAGCGCTTCTATCGCAAAAGCAAGCAGCGCTGGATCGACAGGATAACTTGCCGGCATCTGTGGCACCTGCCCGTAGGTATAGCCGAACGCCGTTCCGTCTACATCGCTGTAAGTCAGCTCGGTCGCCACTACGACATCGCCAACATGTAGCACTGGATCAAGCCCACCCGCAGACCCGGTATTAATGACAAGCTCCGGGCTAAATCGCTCAATCAGCAGTGCTGTTGTCGCGGCTGCGTTCGCTTTGCCAATTCCTGATTGCAGCAGAATAACTTCCTTGCCCTCAAGCTGACCTGTATAAAAAATCCCGTTCGCAATCCGGGTCATCTTTATCCCTTCGATCTGCGCTTTCAAATCTGCTATTTCTTCCTCCATGGCTCCGATAATCGCTATACTCAAAGTTCTTTTCCCGCTCCCTCCATGAATTCCTTGTATTCCAGCTTATACTTGAAAAACACCCGTTGCTGCGATGCGCTGCACCGCTTCCAGCAGCCTTTCTTCACTGTTCACCAGACTGACTCGCACATGAGATGCTCCCGCACGACCAAAGCCTTCTCCAGGGGCCACCGCAACATGCGCCTCGTCCAATAAAAAGTCTGCAAAAGAAGCAGATGTATGCCCCTCTGGCACCTTGAACCAGGCAAAAAAAGACCCTTGGGGAGCAGCTACATCCCAGCCAATACCTCGTATAGCTGCAATGAGAACATCACGGCGCCGCTCATATAACGCCGCGAGTTCCCGTACCGGTTCCTGCGTGCCCAGCAACGCCACAGCCCCCGCATCCTGTACCGCTCCAAAAACAGTGCTGTAGGCATGCGTATGATAATGCTTGAGCGCACCAATGATGGACGAATTTCCCACTGCAAAGCCGAAGCGCCATCCAGCCATGTTATACGTTTTGGAAGCCGTATACGTCTCGACGCCATACTCCTTGCCGCCGGGGATTTGCAGTAAACTAATCGGCTTATGTCCGTCAAATCCAAGAGCACCGTAAGCAAAATCATTCATAACCGGAAACTGATACCGAGCGGCATAATCCAGCGTCTTTGTCAGAAAATCTGAAGTAGCTACTGCTCCAGTCGGATTGTTCGGATAATTAATCATGAGCAATTTGACCTGCTCTGCAATTTCTTCCGGTACGGTTGTATAATCAGGCAAGAAACCATGCTTTTCATCCAGTGGGATCGTATGAATATGGGCTCTTGCCAGCGCAGCAGCGGAATAATATTGGGGATATGCCGGATCGGTGGTCAATAACCAATCACCGGGATTCAGCAGCGCCTGTGGAATCCCCATTACGCCTATGGCTGAACCGTTGAATATGGCAACCTCCCGGTCAGGATCCAGCTCCACCTGATACTCCCGTTTATAGAACGCGGCGACAGCCTCCAGCGTGCTTTTTTTTCCATAAAAAGGCGGATAGCCCTGATTGATCGGTTGATCGGCCGCTTCCTTCAAAGCGCTGATAATATGCGTCGGTGTCGGCTGATCCGGGTTGCCGGCTGCCAGATTAATTACATCTATTCCTTTGCTTTTATACAGATTCACTTTGTCATCCATTGCACTAAAATAGTTGTCAGGCAGAGCCTTGACGAGATCAGAGGATGAAAAAATCACGTTCATATCCACCTTCTATTTATAAGATACAGGCTGACAACGTTAGCCCGCAGAAGATAATAGCCCATATTATTTGAAATAGCTTGGCAACTTGTAGCCTCCATAATCAGGATTCGATTGGATGTACTTTTGGAATTCATCTGAATGATATCCTTCAATAATGTCTTTGACGAAGGGCTTATCCTTGTTCTTGCTGTCCACAGCTACCACGTTCGTGAACGGATCTGTCATATTTTCAAGCTTTAATGCCGAGGTCAGCTTTATTCCATTCGATACAGCAAAGTTCCCTTGTATAGCCGCAAAATCAACATCCTCCAGTGCACGTGGCCCCTGTGCTGGGTCGGTAGCAACAAATTGCAGATGATGCGGATTAGAGGTGATATCGTTCACCGAGGTTTGCAATGGATCGATCTTATCCTTTAACGTAATCCAGCCTACTTCCTTCAAAATATTCAGCGCACGCAGCATATTGACTGGCTCGTTAGGCAGGTTGATTTGGGCTCCATCGCTGATTTCGTCAAGGCTGGTATGCTTGCTGGAGTACAATCCCATTGGAGGAGTCGGGACCTGTACAGCACCAATCAGATTAATATTCTCCCGCTTATTCATAGAATCCAGGTAGAGCGAATGTTGGAACACATTAGCATCAATATCCCCATTTGCCACGGCTACATTGGGCTGAACACCGTCTGTAAACTCTTTATATGTAATCTTATAGCCTTTCTTCTCCAAATATGGAGCCACACCATTCTTAAACTGATCGCTATATGGACCGGGATTAAAGCTGATATGCAGTGTTTTCTTTTCTTCACCCGCAGCGTTGCCCGACGTATTCTTGCTGCCGCAGCCTGAAATAAAAAGCACGACTGCTCCCAGCAGCAATATAAATGAAATCCATGGTTTCTTCATTTTGATGTCTCCCCCTGCCCCTTGATGTCATCTACTTTTGGTGAGTTAGAATGTTTACAGTCACCCAAAATACCAAGTAATTTGATGAGTTTTATTGATATTACAGTGATTTTTATTCACTGTCAACAACATTTAATTACGCATCTTCTCCATAACAAAAAAAGGGGCCACAGCAGGCGATCCCCTTGAAGACAAATCAGTTCACAAATTTGTCATATACTCCCGTTTTAAAAATACCCCATAGGGGTATTTTTAAATATGTAATTAAACCCCTAAAGGAGCTGTAAATATGAGAATGCAATGGGCTTTGCTCGCTGGTACAATCATGATTATTTTGAGTGGGTGCGGAAACAGTAACACGCCGAACCAGGAGCACACGACAAACAGCAGTCAACAGCACGACACATCGGATATGAACCATTCCACTTCCAGTGAGCTTCCTACTGGACTTAAAGAAGCTGAAAATCCAGCCTTCAAAGTTGGTAGCCAAGCGACTATTCAAGCTGACCATATGGCAGGCATGAATGGGGCTACTGCCACGATTGTGGGTGCTTATACGACTACTGCTTATACGGTCTCATATACTCCAACCACTGAAGGGGAAAAAGTGAATAATCATAAGTGGGTGATTCATGAAGAGATTAAGGATGCAGGCAGCGAGCTCTATGCACCGGGAACGGAGGTTATCCTTACAGCAGATCATATGAAGGGGATGGATGGGGCTAAGGCTACCATTGATTCCGTCGAGCCAACGACCGTATATATGGTAGACTATACGCCGACTACAGGAGGAGAGCCTGTCAAAAATCATAAATGGGTGACGGAGAGTGAGCTTTCAGCCCATTAGAACTCTTACACAGGCGCTTATGATAGCAAAAGGGAGCCTGCCATCGGCTCCCTTTATACGGCTTTATTTGGGTTTGGACAAACCTACTTTGCTAAATTCAGCTTGGCATCCTTGATATCATACAAAGTCCCTTTGTTGGTATCTACAAGCTTTTTCATTTGTTTGTTGGCTGGTCCATTTGTAGGCACGATTGCATTAAAAATAACACCATTTTTCTGTAATTGCTCGTTGATTTCATCTACTGAAAAACGGGCTTTACCCAGATCTGTATTCTTATCATGAACTGGTGCATCTGTAATGAATATGATTGTTTTGGAATTAGAATTTTTGGGGAATTTACTTATAGCTAACTGAATAGCCTCTAATCCCGATTCCTTCAAATCCCCGCCAGCGGAAGGGCGAAGCATATTCAAATTACCTTTTAACTTGTTTTTATCGGTCGTAAACTCCAAAAATTCTAAATCTTTATCTGCCTTCAGATTGATATCCCGAAATGCAACGACAGCAAATTGGGAACCTGCTGGAACGGAATCAACAAAGCCTTTCACCTTCTGTCTCACATAATCCAGCGTCCCTGTCATACTACTTGTAACATCTATGACGAACACAATATCCGTAGATTTGGAGAAGGTGGTGGATATCTTTTTCAGAATCGTTGGATTGGATTGTGATTCGGAAGCATCTTCATTTTCCTCCATTAATTGTTCACTTTGACTGGTTGTCAAAACCTGCGGTGGAGCAAGGAAAATCACAACGCTCTGAGCTGCAATATTCCACTTCACCTTCGCACCCAGCGCCTCACTTACAAAGCGAATAGGAACCATTACTTTGCCGTTAATGAGTCTCGGCGCCGCATTGAGACGCACTAATTTACCGTTGATATAGGCATCTCTGGAGCCTACAGTTAACTTGATCGTTGTATTTCCTCTGGTTGCAGTAACAGTCTTGGTAGCTCCATCCCATTTCACTTTCGCCCCAAGCGCCTCAAAAACGGCACGAAATGGTACCAGCATACTCCCGCTAATAGAGGTCGCAGGCTGCTCATATTGTTGCAGTTTCCCGTCTATAAACACCTCAACCTGCTGAGCCTTGTTATTATTTATGGGAACAAATTGGGGTACAGACGCTGCCGAATTTCCCGACTGGTCGATCATTTTGATATAAAAGTAGTATCCACCCGTGGATAAATTCAGGTTACTCAAAGGGTAGCTAAACGTTGTTTCCGGATCGAACTGAATCCGTTTAATTAATTGAGCATCTGCATTTTTGACCATAACGTATGAAGTGTACGTGGGTTGAATATTTTTTATTTTCAAACGAACCGAAAATGACGTACCTGAAGAGTTGATTGTAAATGTACCCGGAAAATTTTCTCCAGACGGGATAGACAAAGGGATTTCCGGTGACTCATCAACCGCTTGGCCCACTTTAGGCTCCACGACAGGCTGGGTTACTTGAGGTTCAATTACTCTCGTTTCATCCACAGGTTGAGCCACCTCGGGTTCACTGGGAGTGGGAATCTCTTTTATATTGGTCTCCACCTCAGGCTGCGTTACTTTCGGCTCCTCCGCAAGTGGAGTTACTGTAGATTCATCGACTGACTGCACAGTCCCTTTCATAGTTATAGCTATAGGAAGTTCTATATGATTTTCTGATCCTGGATAAGGTGCTGGTCGTGAATCCGCAATCATAATTGTAGAGTTGGCATAATCGATCGTAAAGTCGCCAGGAGGAATTTCAATATAGTTGCTATACAGACGAATTGGCGTATCAGGCTTAATCGTAAACGGGAGATCGAATTTAAACACTCTGTTTACTCCATTACCATCATCAAGGGTAAGCTTAAGCTTATCTCCATCTCTGAATACCGTCGAATTGGCAGCGTGAACACTTTCTGTACACAAAGTGAACAACCCTACAAATATCGTTAAAAACGAAAGTAGGAACATCATTCTTTTGAGCTTCATTCTTATTTCCCCTTTTGCATCTATTCTTATCGGTAAATCATAGCATAGGGTTAGATGAAGTTCATGCCATATGATTACAGTTATGGATATGCGAACTCACTTTTTCCATCATTAGCGCTCTGTTCATCTGTTCAATGTTCATATGTATCTCCTTGGTCCGCTTCTTCAACGTGGCATACGTAATATAGCCGCCTTCAGTGCTTTAGTCCCTTCTTCGCTTTTCAAATAATCTGACGGTGTTTCGTTGCCGAGTGCGGGGACTTTTCGATCCATCCAAGTCAGCAAATACTCCCCCATATCCGGCAGCAGCACAATCTGAATCTCCTTGGGAATTTTGCTCTTGGCCACTTTTGCTCTTACAGCCGGATCTACCTGATCATATCGCTCCTGATAGAGCAAAACCATGTTGGCCCAGCTCTCCGGCTTAAACTCTTTCAAATATATGTCTCTCATCTATGAACCCTCCTTAGGGCCTCAGACAACGCTTCTCATGCTGGAGCAACCATTCCTTTCTCCATAGCCCTCCTGCATAGCCCGTTAGTTTCTGATTGGAACCGATAATTCGGTGACATGGAATCACAATGCTCAGCTTATTTTTTCCATTAGCACTGCCTACGGCTCGGATCGCTTTTTCATTTCCAATAGCAAGAGCAATATCTTTATAAGCTGTCGTTTTACCGTACCCCACGGACACCAGCGCATTCCATACTTTTTGCTGAAAATCCGTACCTTCAAAGGCATAAGGAAACGTAAACTCAAAGCGCTCACCTTTAAAATACTCGTCAAGCTGGCTAGCGCATTCCGCTAATACTTGGATTGGAGCCTCTTCAATGACGCTCGTTAAGAGCTCATTCCGATTAGAGAACATAATAGAATAGACAGCCTCATTTGTGCCCTGTATCTCTATCTCTCCAATCGGCGATACATACTTCAATACGTATAGTTCGCTCATAAAAGGATACAACCTCCTTCCTTTTCTATTCCTTACTCAACTTCCTATACTCACTAGGAGAACAATGCTTCAAGCTGCGAAACGCCTTATAGAAATGGGAGGGGCTTTGGAAGCCCGTCTCATAGCAAATCTCAAGATTCGTAAGATTTGCACTTTTAAGAAGATAGGCGGCCTTATCCACTCTTATTTTTTCCAAATATGTACGCGGGGTTTCAGCGGTTTCCTGTTTAAATATCCGATCCAAGTAAAAGGAGCTTATTCCGATATGATCCGCAATATCCTGCAATACAAGTTTTTCCTTGTAATGATTGACCAAGAAGGTTACCACATTCTGCACAAGCCTGATATATGGCGAATGTTCTGTATGGGGCTGACATCTTTTGCAAGCACGAAAACCCGCCTTTTCCACTTTGTCCAAATCAAAGTAAAACTCCACATTTATTTTTTTCGGCTTTTTGGATCGACAGGAAGGTCGGCAGTATATTCGGGTTGTTTTCACAGCGGTAAAAAACAACCCGTCATATTTACGATCACATGCTATAATTCTCTCCCACATTTCTTCAAAAGAAAGACTAAGGTTGGCCATGATCGAATATTGTCCTTTCTATAGTTCATATTCATCCAGTTCAGGATTTTGCAAAATTCGATTCCATTCGCTCCAAAGTGCAAGATATAGACGAACTAAACCATTTCGATCTATATCTTGTTCATTGAAAGTCGCTTATAGGATTTTTGTAAATCCTCATATAAATGGGATGTATCTTGAAGCGCTATCAACTGTTCTGCATTCTTTTGCAAGGCAACTATTATCTTATCAGAAAACGCATTTCCAAAGCTAAACCGTTTAACTCCTAACTGCTGAAGCTGGTGGACATTCGTCAGACCCGGCAAGGATAAAACATTAAGCGGAGCATGTATATGAAACACAACTTCCCTGATCTCTTCATCACTCTTTAATCCTGGAACAAAAATTCCGCTCGCACCACTATCCACATACGCTTTGGCCCGCTCTATAGTCTCTGAAAGTGGGGCATCCATCTGTAAATATGTATCCGTTCTTGCGTTTATAAAAAACTCTTGAAACCCACGCGCATCCAATGCTGTTCTTATTTTGGACAACAGGTTACTGTGCAAGCCCACTTCTCGAAGTCCCTTTTGCGTTTTCAACGAATCCTCAATATTAATCCCTGCAACTCCCACATCGGCTACCTTTAAAACATGCTCAACAATCGTTGCCGTATCCTCTCCATATCCTGCTTCAATATCTGCTGACACTGGAATCTGAACTTGCTCAGCAATCGTCCGAATAATGCTTACATGCTGGTCAAAATCAATAAGCTCTCCATCTGAGAATCCAAGCGTATTGGCAATTCCCCAGCTCGTCGTACCTATCGCCTTAAAGCCTGCTTTCTCCAGAGCCACCGCAGAGAGCAAATCCCAGGCGTTCCCTAAAAATAAAAGTTTCTCTGATGTATGAAGTGCATGAAACTGCTGGATTTTGTTCATCAAAATAGCCTCCTGATATGTGATGTAACTCATTTTATCAAGAGGCTATCTTTGTTTCGTCCTCATTCTTGCACTTATGGTCTGTAATATTACTCTTTAGGTTGATAAAGCTATTTAAAAAAAGGATATACGATATAGCTTACAAGCAGGCCTAAAATAAAAGCGACTGAGACATTAAGCCAATTTGACCGAATCTCTGAACCTGAATCCAAAATACCTAATGCACAAACCAGAATAAATACAACGATCTTCCATTTTACATCAAGATAGGGATTCACTAAGCCTGCTATTAAAGCAACAATCCGCATTACCATAACTAACTTTCCTTTCTTTCAACGCTATATTTAAAAATTAAATCTAATTTTAATGAAATATGCCATACGTTTTAAATGTACTTTTTCACAATAAAAAAAATACAGAAGCTCCTTGAAAGGGGCCTCTGTCCAAGAGCACTGCCATCAGATCTTTACGAAGGGCGCGTCCACCAGCCACCATATCATCGGCTGAAAGCAGTTCAGGTCCTGTAACATCATAGTTCGTATTATCTTCACCCTTGCCGAGTAAAGTACAACAGCCATTTTGGCACAATCTTCACGGGAAATAAACGCGCATTTTCCTTCCTCATAATTGAAATCCATTCCCCCTTATCGGGCGTTGTACTATACCCTTGCGCGAATGTAAAACATTGACTTGTCCATTGTTTTGCTTTACTTTTAAAGTATTACTCATATTTTCCAGTTTAATTATACAAAGACTGCTCCAGAAGCCTCAAACTTGCAAGCTTCTGAAACAGTCTTGTAGAAGGTTCACTCATAAAAGATAGGGGACGTTAGATGATTCGATAGCCAGATGGAAGTCTACCGCTGCTGCGGATATTACGGATTTGCTGCAACGTCAAACGTTGATTGGTAGAGATAATAGATTCCACATCATTCCCGCGGATCAGATCATCCAGGTCGGCGATGCTGCGGTTGCCTCTAAACACACGGAAGTTACCTCTAAACCGCGTGCCAGTAAAGAGTACAAGTGTTGCATTGCTGCTGGTAGAAAAGAAACGCAGACTTTCGATGCCGTCGAGAATGTTATCGGTATTACGAATGCCCAGGTTTCCTCTGAATACTCTCCTGGAACCCCGAAAATTTTCTTCGTTGTAGACTGTAAGACGTGGATACGTTTGAGATACATATGCTTTGTTGTCCATGTTGTAATTCCTCCTTTCAACTTTATCTTATGCTTCACCATCCGATTGGCGCGGGCCTCGCCGTATCCATCTAAAAATGGTTATGTGATTGAATAGAGCAGAGGTAGACTTGAAAAAGGAACATATGTTCTGTATAATCTAGCTTAGCAATTTGGAAAATCCTGAACTAACGGAGATGCGGACATGGACGATAAATTTATTGAGGAATTACGTGAAATTGACAGAAACGACAAGCGAAGATCCGAATTTCTTATTAAGGGTATGAAAGAAACACTTCAGGAAAGAAAAGAAAAAAACTTTATCGAAAGATGGATTTGGCGACAAAAGAATAAGAAACGTATAGCGCGGAAGTTTAAATCCTAGTAGATATAACAACGGAATCTTCATAGCATTTTACTTCTCATAGCACTTTACAAGTGCTTAGGTCATAGCTCATTTTCAGGAGGCAGAGTCATGATTGAGCAACTAGCCCCAAACGACGATATATTAAATCAAAATCAATTTTTGGCTGATGAAGTTCGATACCATTTGATCCATCGAATTTGTGAGTCAGAAGGATCAACATGCCTCAAAACGTCTGATAAAAATATGATCTTTGCTCAATCACCCGGACATAAAGCTTGGCTATGGATCTCACAACAAATCACATATAATCATAAATTGACCTATATAGAAGAACTCTTACGTTATTTAAAAGGAACCACCCTATCAGGTGTATGTGGTGATGCCGAAACAGTCGAGAAGTTCGCAAATGCTTACGCACACCGTTATGCTGCTCAGGTACATACCCACATGGTCATGGAATCTTATTTCTGCCCTAAACATAAAAAGCCCTCGGACGTTGAGGGAATGATCCGACAATCCATCCCAGAGGATGTACAATTAGTTGCCCAGTTTCTAGCTGGTTTTTCAGAAGAGGCTTTAGGCAGTTCTGTTGATCCGGTTAGTCAAATATCCGTTGCGGAGAAGACCATCAGGACAGGAAATTTGTACCTTTGGATAGTAAATAACATGCCCGTGTCCATGGCTAATATTGCTCACCGCTCGCCGAGACATGCTCGCATTAATGCTGTGTATACCCCGCCTCATTTGCGAAAGAAAGGTTTTGCCAGCGCAATGGTATCCGTGCTATGTTGCATTTTAGAAAATGAGCATTTAGTGCCCATGCTATATGCAGATTTAAAAAATTCGGTTTCCAATCAAGTTTATAAAAATATCGGCTTTGAGGAAGGCGGCAAAATCACTGATATTGCGTTTGAATAACCTTCCTACTGCATGTGAGCATATTATTGCTCATTCAAATCAAAGAAGGCCCCGCAATGTTTCCTTCATCACTGGGCCTCCTCTTCACTTATCTATAAACTTTACTCCGTAACACCCAATTCCGTGTGGACTGGGGATCTTCGTGAAAGTAAATATACAGCTACAATGGCGATGGCGACACCGGCTGCTCCAAACCAAGTGATGGAAGCCAGCGAAACCTGGCCAACAACCACACCGCCGATCCCAGCTCCGGCCGCCATGGCAAGCTGCATCGTAGACTGATTGAGACTCAGCATCACACCGGAAGACTCAGGCACAAGAGTGACCAAGTTATATTGTTGAGTAGGTCCAGTTGTCCAGGCTGCGAACGACCAAAGGATCAATAAAGCAAATACTGCGATCAGGGAATGAGCAGCAAAAGGAAGTAAGAGTAAGGAAATACCGTGCAACACCATGCCCCCTAATAATGTAAAGGGTATACCCTTTTTATCCGCACTGTATCCACCAATTTTTGATCCGATTAGACTGGCAATTCCGAAGGCGAGCAATACTGAGCTTAGCATATCCTCTCCTACACCTGATACATTCAGCAAATACGGTGAGATGTAAGTATACGCGAGTGAATAACCTCCTAGCCAAAAGAAGGTAATACCTAATCCCAAAGCAACTTCAGGCTTTTTCAGAAGAGCAAACTGTTGGAGTAAGGGGACAGGTTGATCTCCTTTTAAGCGGGGAATTGTCATAGATATAACAATTAGGGCAATAATTCCTGTCAACGCGATGCCGAGAAATACGGTTTTCCAGCCATATGCAGAAGATATCATTCTTCCAAGCGGCACCCCGATAATCAGCGAAGCTGTAAAACCCATAGTGACTGTAGCAATAGAACTGGCCTGCTTGCCGGCTGGGGCAATTTTTGCTGCAATGCTCAGTGCTGTAACCACAACCATCCCCGCCCCGAGGGCCATAAGAATACGTGCGGCGATAAACAATCCAAAACCAGGCAGAACAAAGGAGAGGACATTAGCTACTGCAAATAATCCGAGCGAACTCAAGAGCAGCTTACGTCTGTCCCATTTAGCGGTTACTGCCATCAGAATCGGCGTGCCAATTGCATAAGCAAGAGAAAAGACTGTAATCAGCTGACCCGCTGCGGACACCGTAATCCCCATGGTTGTCGCAATCTGATCCAAAATGCCTGAGATAATGTATTCGGATGTGCCTACCAAAAAACTAACAATTGCCAAAATATACACTTTCCACGTGCTCTGCATTTTTAAATAACGCCTCTTTTCTCTTAATATTTTATATTTTATATTTTTACAAATATCGAAATTAAGACTAAAAAAATTTATGTTATCAGGAACGGGGCATATTTCTGTGCTGCTTCCACATCCAAGCTGTAATAAATAAACGTCCCCTCTTTACGGAACGTGAGCAGTCCAGACTCTGCCATTTGCTTCAGATGGTGCGATAGCGTTGAAATAGCTACACTGTTCAGCTTCTCGCCCAGCACAGAGCAGCATTGGTCACTTTCCTCTTTTAGCAGAAGTGCTATCTTGAGACGAGTCGGTTCTCCAAGTGCTTTATATATTTTTACAGCTTGCTGCATCTCTGTCGTTTCTTTCACCCTGCTCGGCTCCCTTCTGTTCCAGTCTTAATTTCGATGTTTGTCGAAATAAAGTTATCACAAACATTTGTAAAAGTAAACCCGTTTATTATAAAGATACAGCTTTTTTTACACTCTGAGGTGTGAATGATGGTCTTTCTCATCCGATAAATAAGCCCCCATCCATAAAGGATGGAGGAAAAAAATCTGAGTATAGAGGGAGAAACGTCGTGGATGCCATGGCGTTAATTCAGGCTTGCCGTGGGTCTGACAATAATTTCATTAACATCTACATCCGCTGGCTGCTCCATGGCATACAGAATGGAACGGGCTATGGCATCAGGCGAAATCGAAATACGACGATACTCTTTCATTCCTTGCCGGGCCTCTTCATCTGAAATACTGTCAGCAAGCTCAGATTCGGTTACTCCCGGCGATACCAACGTCACGCGAATATCTCCCCCCACCTCCAAGCGCAATCCTTCAGAGATCGCCCGAACCGCATACTTCGTAGCGCAATACACCGCTGCAGTCGGGGTTACACTATACGCGCCAATAGAGGCGATATTGATAAACTGACCAAATCCTTGCTTTTTCATAATCGGAAGCCCTGCCGCAATCCCATGCAGAACGCCTCGTATATTTACATCAATCATGCGATCCCATTCCTCTACCTTCAGGGCCTCTAATTTTGAAAGAGGCATCACTCCCGCATTGTTCAAAATGACATCCACGTGTCCAAATGTTTTTTCCGCATACTTAATGAATGCTTCCATCTGGTCCCTTTTAGTCACATCCAGTTGCTGATAATCAGCCGATCCACCTTTAGAACGAATCTCGGATGTCAGAGCCTCCAGTCGCTCTGTGCGTCTGGCCCCTAATATCACGTGAGCCCCATGGTGAGCAAGTAAACGGGCAGTAGCTTCACCGATCCCACTGCTTGCCCCCGTAATAGCTACAACTTTCCCTTTAATATCCAACATGCTTATTCCTCCTCTAGTTTAAAATGTCACTGAAAAAAGATAAAATAGATTACTTTTTTTCTTTTCTGTAAAAAACCATCCCTGCATGATACAAAACACCATCTTTGAATTCACCATCTGCCGTAAATCCGGTGTCGTCCACATACTCGATATATTCATCTTCTACGATATAGCTGCCTGTATAGGCACTTTGCCTCTGACCACGTGCTTCATCATAACGGCCATTAGGCAAGAGTTCCTGACGGATATTTCCGTCTTCAGTTACCCACATCCCTATATAGGGATGCTGCGAAGCGTGTACACTTTTTTCCGCTTTGTTGCTCCCCATGAATATTCCACTCCTTTGCATTTCTATTTTTTTCTTAATTGCTCATTAGGTGTTGTATCTGCATCTTATTATGAGAGGAATGTCCATCGGGCTGGTAGAAGAATCAGAGCAAATTATTGCCTAATCCTCCAAAGACCCTTAATATGTAATAAACTACCGAAAATGAAAACGGGCTACGTTGCAAAGAAGGGATGTGTCATGATGGAGGCAACCAAAATAGAGGGTTCTACCCTAGAAAAACAAGCCGAATTGGCAAGGCTTATAGAACGATTTTCAAATCAGGACGGAGTTCTCGCTACAGCCATACCTTCGCTTCACTTCGTCCGAAGTTCAAATACAACCGTTCCGATACATCAAGTCCATGAACCTGCCTTATGTATTGTGGCACAAGGCAGAAAAATCGTGACGCTCGCAGAGGAAAGTTACCATTACGGCACATCCGACTACCTTGTTGTGTCAGTGGATTTGCCGATCTCGGGGCAGGTCATCCAAGCGTCAGCAGAAGCTCCTTATTTGTACCTCCGTCTCAATTTTGATCCGCATCAGGTTTTGGACCTGATCAAGGAATCTGCTTTTCCCACAAGCCCCATGCCTGTTTCCAGACGAGGCTTGTATGTAAGCCAAACCAACTCTCTACTGCTGGATGCCGTGGTGAGGCTAGTGCATCTTTTGGAAAGCCCACAGGATGTTCCGGTGCTGGCTCCATTAGTGATTCGTGAGATACTGTATAGGATTTTACAAGGTAATCAGGGGGAATCCTTAAAACAACTGGTCATGACCGGCAGCCATTCAAACCGAATCGCAGAAGTCATAAAGCGGATTAAGCAGGATTATGATAAGCCGTTGCGTATTGAGGAATTGTCCAAACTAGCGAATATGAGTCCTTCGTCACTACATCGTCATTTTAAAGAGGTTACGGCTATGAGCCCCATGCAATATCAAAAACAATTACGTCTACAAGAGTCCCGCCGCCTGTTGTTATCCGAATCAGCGGATGCGGCAGATGTCGGTTTTCAGGTAGGTTACGAGAGCCCCTCACAATTCAGCCGCGAATACGCCCGCTTGTTCGGCCTGCCTCCAATTAGTGATATCAAACGCTTGCGCTCGGATCAGGATCACCCGACCATTTGAACCCGTTGTTAGATGAACATCTGAAATTACTAGTCCTACTAACGCTTATCCCAATTATAAATGCCAGGATGTAAAAACAGCACGAAACAGCCGCTCCTCCGGTAGAGACGCAGCTGTTTAATATATTCCTCTATGCATGTGGTCATCACTATTTGAGCATCAATACGGATTATCCAGCTTGACGAGCAAGGCTCGGATAACATCCTTCTCTGCCGTAGTAAGCTTTTGTCCTGTCTGCCATTGTTGAATCTCTTTCTTGACTTCCTTTGCTTCTCTATAGCTGAGAGCATATCCGATGCTTCCTATACCTTGTGTGCGGTTGGTTTTGTCCATGTTTGCCAATGCACGAGTCATCGCAGTTCTGTCTCTTGTAAACAAATCTCCCATAAGAGCAGCATAGCTTTCGCTTAAAGCTCCATCCAATCCTTCAGAAGCTCGGATCACATTTGGAAAACTTTCCGATGGAATAAAAGCGCGCTGCCTATACAAATATTCGATAATTTCCAGGCTTTGATGTTTATTGATTTCGTTCATCTTTCCCCATTGGATTCCTGCTAGATGGTCCGTCATATGACGTACTTTTGCTTCATCACTGAGGGAAGAATCCTTATAAAAGGACAGCACAAGCTCCTCTTTACTTTGCTGGGTATGCTGCGTATTGGCTGCAGCAGTTTGCTTGGACTCCCCATGGTTTGCTCCGGACGGCGCCGCAGTTTCAGCATCCTGTCCCACTGGATGAGGAGTACACCCTATGGTTACAGCCAGCATTAGTGCAGTACAAGCTGCCGAAACGAACCCATTCCCTTTTAACATGAATTCACTCTCCTATCTGAACAAACGATGGTCGTTATAATTGTCCAAAATCCACTCCTATCTTGCTACGCCTGCAACCGTTCATCCATCTAACAATAGGAAGATTCCATCTAGACTTCTACGCGTCACGCCCTACCGTGGGCTTACGGATCACAGAGACGCTCGATTCCCTCACGATCAGACGAGGCTCGAATTGCACACGCTCATACTCCCCAGGTGTCTGTTCCTGAATCCGCTTGAGCAGCAGCTCCGCAGCCAACCGTGCCACCTCTTCCCCCATGATGGAAACTGAGCTGATCTGAGGGGTCGTTACCATAGCCCACAGATTGTTATCAATACCGACTACAGCAACCTCATCCGGCACTTTTACGCCCAAATCCTTAAATCGATTGACTATCCCTATCGCCACCATATCGTTAACCGCATAAATAGCATCCGGCATATGTTTCAAGCTGTAAAAATAATCGGCAGCACGCAGCCCTGTCTCAAAGGAGAAATCATCTCCAAAATAAACGAGTGAAGGGTCCACATGCTGGAGAGACTGCTCATAAGCAAAGTATCTTTCCTCGATTTTGTCCTTCGCAGCGCCTGCATAGGCAATTCTTGTTCTCCCGATTTTAAGCAAATGCTCCATCACGAGTCTTCCCTCTTGCCGGGCCAGACTGACGATATCCGCTTTGACATCTTCGCCCAGCTTCTTGCCATAGTTAATAATGGACACGGGAACGCTAGCTTTGTTAATCAGATCTACCAACATTTTGGGATACGCCAGCGGCATAATGATGAGCCCGTCGACATGCAGCTTCTTGACCTCACGAACTGTTTCAAGCTCCATTCTGGCATTCCCGGCGGTATTGATTTGCACGACCCGGTAACCATGCTGCTTGGCGGCCTGCTCTACGGACCAAGCGATCTCTGGAATAATTGCGTTACGAATGTCCGGCACGGCTAGCGCAATTTGTCGTGTCTGACGAACTTTCAAGCTCTGAGCCGAGGTGTTAGGCGTAAACCCCATCTCTTCAATCACTTGCAAAATTAAGGCTTTCGTTCTCGGGCTGATGCCCTCACTATCATTAATAGCTCTGGAGACAGTCGCTATACCGACTCCTGCCCGTTTGGCTACATCCTCTATGGTTACTTTCTTTTGATCTGTCACGCCCAAAATCCTTTCAAGAACGGAATCGTTTTCTGACTCTCTAAAATAAAGTCTCAATGTTGATATTATACCACAGATTGAGTGTCTAAAAATTGAAGTCGTTTTCTTCTTGTCTTTGCTTCACCTGAAAAATTAACAAAATCTCTTTGTGTAAAGGTAACCAGCCAAATCTAGCACTGTAGTCACAAGTGATTATATTCACAAAAAAATCAAGTGCTTTTTGCATTAAATCGGTTTGACAATGTGTAAAATTTGTGACATATTATTTTTCGGAAACGTTTCCTAATTCATTCACTTTTATAGAGGCAATGATCATATATTCGTCAAGGAGATGACAGACATGCAAGCATTGAGATGGCATGGAGTAAAAGACTTACGATTGGAAAACATTGAGCAGCCCGCCGCTCTGGCAGGAAAAGTAAAAATCAAAGTAGAATGGTGTGGCATTTGCGGAAGTGATCTTCACGAATATGTTGCAGGACCGATCTTCATTCCCCAAGATGCTCAGCATCCATTGACTGGCGAAAAAGCGCCGATCGTAATGGGACATGAATTCTCTGGACAAGTCGTCGAAATCGGTGAAGGTGTAACCAAGATTCAGGTTGGCGACCGTGTCGTTGTAGAGCCGGTTTTTGCATGTGGAGAATGTGATGCATGTAAACAAGGCAAATATAATCTTTGCGATAAAATGGGCTTCCTCGGTCTGGCCGGCGGCGGCGGTGGATTTTCTGAATATGTCGCAGCTGACGAGCATATGGTTCACAAAATTCCAGAAAGCGTATCTTTCGAACAAGGCGCATTGGTAGAGCCTTCGGCCGTTGCTTTGTATGCTGTTCGTCAAAGCCAACTGAAAGTCGGCGACAAAGCCGTAGTATTTGGCGCTGGTCCTATCGGATTGCTGGTTATTGAAGCGTTGAAAGCTTCGGGCGCATCTGAGATTTATGCAGTAGAGCTTTCTGAGGAGCGTAAAGCTAAAGCTGAAGAGCTGGGTGCCATTGTGCTTGATCCTAAGACTTATGATGTGGTGCAAGAGCTGCACAAACGGACCAACGGTGGCGTGGATGTAGCCTTTGAAGTCACTGGAGTACCTCCTGTGCTGACTCAAGCTATTGAATCTACTAAAATCAGCGGACAAATCATGATCGTCAGCATTTTTGAAAAAGAAGCTCCAATTAAACCGAACAATATTGTCATGAAGGAACGCAATCTGACTGGTATTATCGGCTACCGCGATGTATTCCCGGCTGTTATCAGCCTGATGGAAAAAGGGTATTTCCCTGCCGACAAGCTGGTTACCAAACGCATTAAGCTCGAAGAAGTGATTGAGCAAGGTTTTGAAGGACTCCTGAAAGAGAAAAATCAGGTTAAAATCCTGGTATCTCCGCAAGCTTAATTTAGAAAATAAACCAGATGTCTGCTCTATGCAGGCATCTTTTATTATAAAACCGGATTGCACGGCAAGAGTCCATACAGAATTAAAAAACAAAACAGCGCTCTCCTACTGTGGCCTCTGCCGTTAAGTGAGAATAGCGCTGTTTTATTATAATCTAGTTTATTAAGTTACATTACTGAGCTACATTTTTCAGAACATCGTCAATCATTTGACTGTTTGCAATTGTACCTGTATACAACCAGCTGGAATCCTTACCGAAATCGTATACATGGCCTTCTTTAACAGCTGGAATTCCCGCCCATACAGGATCTTTTACAATATCTTCTTTACTTACGTTTTTGCTGTTCACGATAAAGACATAATCCGCATCTAGCTCGGCCAGTTTTTCCAAGGACAAGTTGCTCCAGTTCGCCTTAGCCGTTTTGGAAATCTCCTGTACGACTTGTGGAATCTTGAATCCCAAATCCTTATACAATACATCGCCGCTGGATAAATTCTGGTTTACGACATATACGTTTTTATCCGTTACCCATAATGCCGCCGCCGTTTTTTGTCCCACCGTCTGACTCAGCTTGGCTTTAGCCTCTGCTGCTTTTTTGTCGTAGTTGCTCAATACCTGCTTCGCTTCATTGCTCTTATTCAGCACCTCACCCACGGTCAGCAGCTCTTGACGCCAATCATTGTTCATATTACTGCCTACCACGTAGGTTGGAGCAATTTTGGAGTATTGATTATATTTGTCGCCCTCCACCATGCTCGCACTGTCCATAATGATCAAATCAGGCTTGAAGTTCAGCACCGCCTCGAACGGAAGATCTGAAGCGATGGTAGGAACATCCTTCAGTTCTTTTTGAAGGTAAGCTTGAACTGAATTTTTGCCTACCGACCATTGGGCTACGGGTTTAACACCTAGGGCAACCAGATGATCCTCCAGATAAGAAGCGAGCACACGCTGAGGCTGAGCCGGAATCTTCACCTCATGCCCAAGTGCATCCTTCAGCACCCTTTCCTGTGATGTTGGTTCCGCTGATGTATTATTAGTCCCTTGGGAAGCGCCGTCAGTTGCCGTAGGACTGGATGTGCCTGAGCACGCGCTGAGCAGCAAGGTAAAACTAAGTAATAAAATAAATGCCATGGAATGCTTTTCGTTTCTATTCATTTGTAAAATCCCTTCATCATGATTTTGATAATGATTATTATCCTCAATAACAGTATGCAGGGCACCATTTATCGAATCAATGGAACATTCGGACATGCTTAATGGATTATTCAGACGGGTATCTCTCACAAAAGCAGATGAATACAGGCTGTCCCAATAATGAACCGGGGATACGCCAGCATATTTTTTGAAGGCCCGGCTAAAGAAATAGACATCCGGGTACCCCACACTGACAGCGATATCCTGCAAAGTGGCATCCGTCTTCCGCAAGAGCTCCTTCGCCTTGTCCATTCGCAGTTGAATCAAGTACATAATCGGGCTACAATCCGTTTCTTTTTTAAATAACCGGGTCAGATGTCTCGGACTGCATTCCAATAATCCGGCCAAACGTTCCAGCGTTACGGACTCCGCGTAATGATCCTGCATAAATCGAATGGCCTGTGTCACGATATCCCGTGCAGAAGTCCGAGCCTTCGGTTCCTGCAATTGCCGCATACATTCATATGCAAAATCATAGAGCCGCCCCTGAGCCTGAATTTTGGATAGCGCCTCTTTATCCTGCCATGCGTACTCCAGTAGTTGCAGCTTTTGATACAGTATAGCCGGATAAAGCGGTACAAAACCATGAGCTATCGAAGGATGATTATACATCGTGTGTCCCGATAGAGAAGTCGCTTTATATAGTACAAGGATATATTCTATCCCGTATTGCGAGGGTTTCATATTCAGTTCAAAGCCTTTGCTGCCATGCAGTACGTACCCTGAATGTGGCGTATCCTTCCAATCACCATCCAAACGCACGCTACCCTGCAATACAAATACAAAAGCCTGCGCTGGAAGACGATACGGTTGAAGCAACTCTTCCGGCTCCAGTCGAATATGCCGGACATCCATGACACGAATCGACGAATGAAGCCATAGGGACAGCAGTTTGTTTAACTCATCAGTTTCATGCCCCTTGCTCATCCTAGTATGGGAACCTGCCTGCTTTTGCCGATCCTGCTTCACGTATCAAAGCCTCCGCTTCATATATATCATACTTTTTTTCCAAACCAACCTTATTATATATCATCTTTTACGGCGTCTACCATGAGACAAATATTCCTGCACGAAACAAGGTGAATATACCATTTCCATGGTACAATTTGTATAAATACAAGATTTAAAATACATAGGGGGTTTGACAGCATGAGTAGTCCCAACATTACATTGAGTACAGGAGCTAATGCACCATTCGGTAAGGAAGATACAGTGCGGATCACCATTACATGGGAGCATGCACCTGCCGAACTGGATGTTAGCTGTTTTATGGTAGGAGCAGACGGAAAGGTTTCCTCAGATGACTATTTCATTTTTTACAATCAACCCGCTGACCCGCACGGCCATGTACGGTTACAGCGTCCGAATGACAGAACCACTGAGTTTACTGTAGAGCTCCAGGAACTGGAACGAACCGGAGTGGAAAAATGCGTGTTTGCGGCCACGCTGGACGGCCCAGGTACTTTTGCCGATGTGGTCGGCTGTTCACTTACTGCTCAAGGCAAGCAATCCCATATCACCTACAGCATCACCGAAGCCACCAGTGAGACATCACTTGTGCTGGCAGAGGTGTATCGTCATACGTCTGGCTTCAAGCTTCGCGCAGTTGGACGTGGTTTCAATGGAGGGCTAAAGCCGCTCGCCGAGGCTCATGGTGTAACCGTGGAGGAAACGGAATCGCCAGCAGCACCGTCCGCTGATAAAGCCAGCGTGAAAGAGCCTTCTCCTGTGAATGGAAGAATTAATCTGCTTAAACAGAAGGTGCAAATTTCACTCCAAAAGAAGCAGATAGACCGTGAAAAAGCACGAGTAGCGATTGTATTAGACGCTTCTGCTTCCATGGCGAAACTGTACTCTAAGGGAACCGTGCAAAAAGCCTTCGAACGTGTTCTGGCTGTATCGGCCTGCATGGATGATGACGGTGAAATGGACGTATGGTTTTTTGCGAACAAGGCCAAACGCGCTCCAAGCGTCACGGAACGGGATTACGAGAATTACGTAAAACGAAATTTCCCAGAAATCGGATACGGAAATATAGGATTTGGTAACAATGAGCCTGAAGTGATAGAGGATATCATTTTAAAATATACAAAAGAGGTACCCAATGAAACAATCCCGACCTACATTATCTTTTTCAGTGACGGTGGCGTATATGAAACGAAAAAAATATCAAAGTTGCTGATCAAGTGCTCGAAAACTCCGATTTTCTGGCAATTTGTTGGTCTTGGTAATGCTGATTTCGGAGTCCTTCAAAAGTTGGATAATCTGCGCGGTCGCGTAGTGGATAATGCAGATTTCTTTGCCTTGGATGACATTGACTCCGTGACAGACGCAGAATTGTACGACCGTCTGCTAAATGAGTTTCCTGGTTGGCTCAAGCAAGTGCGGGCTAAAGGAATATTGCGGAGCTAATCCTTCATCGCAATGCGATACTCCTACATGATCACTTAAATATCCGCCGAGCAGAGCAATAAAGGCACAATGACCGCAGATAGAGCAATCGTCAGCGCCATCATTTTGCCTCTTAACTGCTCTTCTACACCAATTATGAGAATTGAATTAAAAGTGATGTGGGTGACAGCCGCTGCCCACATCACTAACATTGAAGCTGATGATACACGTTTTTCCTCAGTTTATCCTCTTTCCATTTCAGTCTCCCTACCAGATCCTATTTCTTTCATTTCCTAATTGGATATTTTCATGTAGTATAAGTCTAATTGAAGTAACCCTGTTTGGGCTATGCTGAAGCTATACACTATATGAAGGAGGATTTCATATTGAAATCAAATGAAGCAACTTTGCACAAAAAGCTGCTCCCACGGCACATTACCTTTATGGCTATGGGTGGAGTTATCGGAACGGGAATTTTTAAAGGAAGTACCGAGACGATTAGCTTGGCGGGACCTGGAGTTATTTTATCCTATGTCTTTGCCGGACTCTTGCTCTTAGTCGTTATGGGCGCAATTGCCGAGATGGCTACCGTCTACCCCAACATGAATATGAAGGATTTTATTCGCAAAGCTTTTGGAGAACGACTGTCCTTTATTATCGGCTGGTTGTATTGCTTCATGTGGCTGGCCGTCTGTATCATTGAGGTCATTGCCGCGGGAAGCTTCCTACAATATTGGTTGCCAGATGTGCCTCTATGGGTACTTAGTTTAGTGAGTGCGGCTTTCATTATTGTCGTCAACATGCTGAGTGTCGGCGGATTTGGGGAGCTGGAATTTTGGCTTGCGGGTATTAAGATTGCCATGATTATTATCTTCATCGCCTTGGGTGGCTGTATACTGTTCGGGATTATTCCCACTGAAACTCCACCTTATCTAAGCAACTACGCGCAGCACGGCGGATTTCTACCTAATGGCTGGTTGGCTATCTTTTCAGCGCTGCTGGTCGTTACCTTTTCATACGGAGGGTCCGAGCTGATTGGACTGACGTTGACGGAGACAGAAAATCCGGAAAAGGTACTGCCTAGAGTGGTTAAAAGCTTTATTCTTCGCGTTGTTTTGTTCTATACGTTGCCAATTCTCATCATTTGTGGCTTGATTCCCTGGAACCAACTAGATGCGAATACCAGCCCGTTTGTACAGGTATTGTCTTCTGTAGGGCTTCAAGGCTCGGCTCATGTTATGAACTTTATTCTGATCACTGCTGTACTGTCTGCCGCCAATTCGGGGATTTACGGAGCTACACGTATGCTGCATTCGCTGGCTATCAATGGAGAAGGTCCCAAATCACTCGCCCGCTTATCTTCAAACGGGGTTCCGGTAAATAGTCTCAAATTGTGCGCTGTAGTCCTGATTGTCGGTTCCATGGTTGCCTATGTCGCTCAGGACGGGCTGTTCCGTATTTTGATGGCTGTACCTGGCTTCGTCGTGTTGCTCGTCTGGAGCTGCATTTGTCTGTCCCAATTGAAATTGCGCAAATCTTATCCAGTGGAGCCTACTTTCAAGATATGGGGATTCCCTTATGTAACGGCGGTTACAGTGGGATGCCTATGGGTAATTGCGTTCCTATTCTTGCTTGATCCGCAAAATCGCATTAGCATTAGCGTGTGCGTGGCTTTCATGGCATTTCTGGTCATTTGGTCTTTAGTGAAGTTCCGGAGAAAGCAGGCGTAGGCAGCACATGATTCAATCTTACCTGTTTCCTGTTTCATATGCCTTTCTTGCGTTTCCTTTTGCTGCGTTATTGTTTACACTTCCTTTCCTGATCGTGCAATATCGAAGGCATGGCTATATTCACAAGGCTAGAGCATGGCTGCTTTACTTGATGCTTTTATACTTAATGAACGCCTTCTTTCTGGTCATTCTGCCGCTTCCGGCATCGCGTCATAATGCTGCATTAGCCGGGGGAGCATTGCAGTTGATGCCCTTGCAGTTCGTTCACGACATTATAAGAGAAACATCTGTCTCACCCGCCCATCCCTCCAGCTATGTTCATTTGCTAAAAGAGCGTGCTTTTCTGCAAGTCGTTTTTAACGTTGTGATGACTGTGCCTTTCGGTATGTTCTTACGTTATTATTTCCGTGCACGATGGGGATGGTGTCTGATTCTGTCCTTTATTCTCTCCCTCTTCTTTGAGGTGACGCAGCTGACAGGACTGTATGGATTTTTTGACCATGCGTATCGCGTGTTCGATGTGGACGATCTGATGGCTAATACATTGGGTGGTATGCTAGGCTTTCTATTAGGCGAATGGTTTTCACGCTTCCTGCCCCGCTTGGAACATCTGGACAAGCATGTGGACATGGCAACGAAGCGAGTGTCCTATACCCGACGGGGTGTAGCCTTTTTTGTGGATTCTATCATTTGGACCGGGCTACTCGGCATAATGGAGTCTCTGCATGTGCCTGCTGCTTTCTGGATTTCCAGTGGGGTGTATTTTATAGTGGTTCCTTACCTGACGAATGGACGAACTCCAGGAAAATGGCTGGTGCGTATTCATCTTGCAGGGACAGGACAACGGATTTTTCTATGGGAGCTCATAAAGCGTTATAGTCTGTTGTACTGGGTGTATTTTGGACTTAATTACGTACTGGGTGGACTCGTACTGTGGCCTCAAGTCTCTCCATG
Source organism: Paenibacillus sp. NMA1017 (assembly GCF_058895805.1). Lineage (NCBI taxonomy): Bacteria > Bacillati > Bacillota > Bacilli > Caryophanales > Paenibacillaceae > Paenibacillus > Paenibacillus sp. NMA1017. Next base: position 184,356 of record NZ_JBZXYR010000004.1, read on the forward strand.
GGTAAGTGTTCTGATCAGCCTTTTATTGTTGGTGATGAACGGATGGTTCTTTTTTCATTTGGTCAAACGCCTATTCAAGAGAGCCCCGTTATTTTATGAGGAGCTTAGCCATACTTCGCACCAAATTATATGGCCCAAGCATTATCATCATCCTCAAAATGACACCGCTGACCCGGCAGAGACGCCGGGAGCGAATACCGTGAAATGGTAACCGAAAGACTGAGAACGTGATAAGCACCCGCGATCTACGTTGCATCTAAGCAAATAAAAAAACAGGCGAAGCAAAGGGATTTCCTTTGTCCGCCTGTTTTTTATTTTGCGTATAGATGTTAGTTCGTTCCCCTTATTTCCACTGTGCGATTTGATCAATAGGCAAACGTGTGGAAGGATGACCATCGTTGATTCCTTTACCCATGGAAATGAGCATAACAGGGACATAACGATCTTTTTCCAGACCAAAGGCTTCAGCAATTTGATCCTTTTCAAAACCGCCAATAGCGTTAGTATCATAGCCATGAGCGCGCGCTACCAGCATAAGCTGCATGGATACCAAACCCCCGTCAATCAGGACCGTTTCTTTGTTCACAACGGGATCAAGCGCTGCAAAATGAGCTGCCACTTTTTCCTGTTGCATTTCTTTAATGTCTTTTGGCATATAGCCCAGTTCTACAGCTTCTCCGAAAATTTGTTCGAAATTATCAAAGTTGTTCAAATCTCCAAACACAGCGATCACTGCCGAAGACGTTTCTACTTGACGTTGGTTGAAACGGGCCAATGGTGCCAGTGTAGCCTTACCTTCAGGGCTGTCAATGACGAGGAAACGCCAAGGTTGCAGGTTAATGGAAGATGGTGCGCGTGTAGCTTCTGTCAAAATCTCTGTCATTTCCTCGCGGCTGATCTTCACGGACGGATCGTATACTTTTACAGAACGGCGTCCCAGGGCGATTTCTTTAAAATCATTCGTTTTTACAGTACTGGATGTATTCGTATTATTCATTCCAATCTCTCCTTGTCCCTCTGTGGGTATAGTAATGTTAAAAAAATGTTGTCAGTCCATATCGGATATATGACTATTCATCACTTGCAGCATATCAGCTAGTTGGTGTCGCTGGGTCTCGTCAAAGCTCTGTAGCAGCTGAGCTACAAACTGCGAGCGCTCCTGCTTAAAGATGACAATGCGTGCACGCCCATAATCGGTCAGGCTTACCAAGGTAACCCTGTTGTCCTCTGGCTTGGTGCGTCGTGTGACCATTGCTGTCGCTTCCAGTTGTTTCAAATGACGCGTTACCGCTGCAGCATCAATGCCAACCTCTTTTTGCAGCAGAGTTTGACTAATCTCCTCCACTTGATACAACTTGCACAAGAGCTGCAATCTGGATGCGCTGACTCCTGCGCAACGCTCAAACTTGGAGCTAATCTGCTTGTTCAGCAACAACAGCATGTCAAAAATATACTCAGGCTCGGATGGTGTCTGGGTGATATCAATCTCTCCTCCCTTAAGCATATCGCTGGGCTTCACAGATCCGACCTTTGATCCATCAATTATTGATCTATCAAGTAATATACATCCTCTTTAGCAATAAATCAAGTCCCTGAGAAAAATAAAGTGCTCTTTGCAAATAAAAGCTGAGCGACTCGCACAAGAGCCGCTCAGCTTCAATATTGCTTTTATTAGCTAGGTTATTCAATCATTGTACAATAGGGATAAGGAGTTGTGCCGTTGAGTTAGATAATCCCGTGAGACAGCATAGCATCAGCCACACGCACAAATCCTGCGATATTGGCTCCGACAACCAGATTGCCCGGCACACCGTATTCCTCAGCCGCCTTCACGCTGTTAGCATAGATATTTTTCATAATATCATGCAGCTTGGCATCCACTTCCTCAAAGGTCCATGACAGACGCATGCTGTTCTGCGACATTTCGAGCGCCGATACCGCTACTCCGCCTGCATTGGCAGCCTTAGCTGGTCCAAACAGAACCCCATTGCCCAAAAACACTTCAATAGCCTGTAACGAGGATGGCATATTGGCACCTTCGCCTATAGCTTTTACGCCATTGCTTACCAGCAACTGGGCTGCTTGCTCGTCAATTTCATTCTGTGTGGCGCATGGCAGTGCGATGTCGCATGGAATCGACCAGATCCCCGAACAGCCTTCTGTATAGATTGCGCCTGGACACTCTTGAATATACTCGCTAATCCGCAGTCGATTCACTTCTTTCAGCTGCTTCACCAGCCTCAGATCGATACCGTCTGGATCATAGATGTAGCCATTCGAGTCACTACATGCCACGACTGTAGCACCGAGCTGCTGTGCTTTTTCAATCGCATAAATGGATACATTCCCCGATCCCGACACGACGACGCGTTTTCCTTCAAAGGACGATCCCTGAGCCTGCAACATCTCGTTTACAAAATACACACAACCGTAGCCGGTCGCTTCCGTACGTGTGAGACTGCCTCCGTAATGAATCCCTTTGCCCGTCAGGACGCCACCTTCATGTCCTCCGCGAATCCGCTTGTATTGTCCGAACATATAGCCGATCTCGCGGCCACCTACTCCAATATCCCCAGCCGGAACGTCGGCATCTGGACCAATATATTTATACAACTCCGTCATGAAGCTTTGTGTAAAACGCATCACTTCGTTATCTGATTTCCCTTTGGGATCAAAATCCGAGCCACCTTTACCACCACCGATGGGAAGACCCGTCAATGCATTTTTGAAAATTTGCTCAAAGCCCAAAAATTTGACGATACCCAGGTACACAGATGGATGGAAGCGAAGTCCACCTTTATAAGGCCCTATCGCACTGTTAAACTGTACGCGGAAGCCACGGTTGACCTGTACAACCCCCGCATCATCCACCCAGGGTACACGGAAGGTAATGACTCGCTCCGGCTCCACTAGCCGTTCCAGAAGCCCCTGCTGCATATACTTAGGATGCTTAGCCAATACCGGAATTAGCGAATCCAATATTTCCTTGACGGCCTGATGGAATTCATTCTCATGAGGATTGCGCGCGATAACCTTCTCAAAAACGGACTGCACATATTCGGCTGCTGCTTGTTGACTCTGCTCTGGACGGATCATGGTCATGATTTAATACACCCCTTTTATAATTAGCCCCTCTGTTAAATGACGGAACGACTTGATTCTGCACCTTCGAGAGTGGAACCTTATGTATTCATAAAATTTAGTTAACTATACATGATTTTTTATAATAATACAGCTAATTCGCCTATAAAAAATTTTTGTATCCTTCATTAAATAACTCTATGAACCTCTCATTGCCTGTTAGTTTCCTGAAGCTAAATCCCTTGGTTTACGGGCTTTTTCCCCGATTTTCAAGGCCCTAACACCTTACTCTATATGGCATTATAATGTGAACAAATTCAAACTAATACATACATCATATCTGGAAAATATGGATATAAAAAAGAAGGCTAGCGCACAGGGCGTAGCCTCTTTTCCCATTCTTTTACACATAAAAGACTTCAAGCTGACGCACAATTTCTGCTTCGTCATGCTCTACCACCTGCTGATGCTGCGATTTCGAGAACAATTGTTCAATTTGCGCCGGGAACTCCTGCTTGATGTCCACCAGACGAATGGCTTCATCAAATTTGGCCGGATGCGCTGTCGCAAAGGTCACACATACTTCGTCTACGCCATTATACGCCTCATAGGCGGCAATACCGCAAGCCGTATGCGGGTCGAGCAAATAATCGTATTCGGCCTTGTATTTCTTGATTAGCTCCAGACACTGCTCATTCGAAGCACCCAGCGCTTCAAAATCTTGCTGGACACGTTTCAAATCCTCTGCCCCGATCACAATCCGTCCCTCGGTCTTGAGGTTATTCATGTATTCAGATACCTTGGCTGCATCCTCTCCAAGGAAATAGTACAGGTATCTTTCAAAATTGCTTGCCACCTGAATGTCCATCGAAGGACTGTATGTGCTTTTGAAATCGCCCGGCTGGTATTCACCTTTCTTCACGAAGCGCTCCAAAATATTATTTTCATTGGTTGCAATGATCAGCTTATGGATCGGCAAGCCCATTTTCTTCGCAAGAAAGCCGGAAAAAATATTGCCAAAGTTGCCAGATGGCACACTGATATTGATCTTCTTCGTACCCGCAGACTCCTGCGCCCGGAAATAAGCATAGAAGTAGTATACGGTTTGCGCCAAAATGCGCACAAAGTTAATCGAGTTAATCGCCCGCAAATGATGTTTACCTTTGAAATCCAGATCGGCAAACAGGTCCTTAATGACCTTCTGACAATCGTCAAAGTTCCCTTTTACGGACAGATTCAGTACATTTTCATCGTCAACTGTCGTCATTTGCAGCTCTTGTACCTTGCTCACCTTTTGGTGTGGGTGCAAAATACAGATTTTAATGCCTTCCTTGCCACGCACGCCCTGAATCGCTGCCGCGCCGGTATCACCTGAGGTTGCACCCAAAATGTGAATGATCTCATTCTGCTTTTTGGACACGTAGGAATAAAACTCACCCATAAATTGCAAGGCCACATCCTTGAACGCGAACGTAGGCCCGTGGAACAGTTCCAAAATAGACAGGGAATCATTAATCTTCTTCACTGGCGTAACTTCCGGGTGACGGAAGCTCGCATAACTGCGCTCGACCAGCTGCTCCAAATCTTCACGAGGAATCTCATCATTGATATACAGCGCAAAAACTTCCAGCAGCAGCTCTCTGTAGCTCAATGTTGCCCATTGCTCCAAAGTAGCTGCCGACACGGTCGGAATCTGCTCCGGTACCATTAGACCTCCATCGTCAGCTAACCCCATGAGCACGGTATCAATAAATCCCTTGGCTTCTACTCGACCTCTAGTGCTTATATATCTCATATACATCCCCCAATAAAAATTCAATTCGAACCTTTTTTCGAATATATTATTGTCTATAATACCCTGTCGCGGTGCTGTAACCAAGCCTTTTTTTCATATTTCAAAGACTTTCTCCTACTTTACCATACCCTGATGCATCAGGCATCTGTCATCGCTAGGCAATCGGAACGTCAGAAACAGACCGTGAGTCTGAAAAAAGAAGGCTGCTCCAGTCCTTAGGAGCCTGAAATCGAGAGTGCAGCCAGCTTGAGCGAAGGAGATGTGCAGCTTCCCGTAAAACGTAAATCGTTGCCAACTTCCTCTACCTGCTGCAGCACATCAAAGAAGTTGCCCGATACGGTGATCTGATTGACCGCTCTGACCACTTGCCCTTGCTCAATCCAGTAGCCCAGACAAGCCAGCGAAAAATTACCAGACGCCGTATTCGTACCCGCATGCAGCCCTTGCAGCTCGACAATCATCAACCCGCGATCCGTCTTGCGAATCATGTCCTCCAACGTAGACGTGCCTGGTTCCACATACAGATTATGATACGATACACCAATTTTACCGTTATAACTGCCCTTGGAAGCATTAGAGGTACTCTGCACCCCAGCCTTGCGGGCCGTCTTGCGGTTATGAAAATACGTCCGTAGTTCCCCGTCCTTGATGATCTCGTTGCGATGCGTTGCGCTGCCTTCGGCATCAAACGTACTGCCTGCCGGAACGTTCTCCATCAGCGGATCATCGATCAGCGTGATATGTTCGCTTGCCACCTTTTGCCCCAGTTTCCCAGCCAATCGCGAAAAGCCTTTATCCACCGATTCGGCTGAAAATACCGACGTATACGCAGCCAGCAATTGCGCTGCTGCATCATGACGGAAAATGACAGGATAGTTATTCGATTGGATCGTGTGCGCCCCCAGCTTGGAAACAGCCTCTTTTACGGCTTTACGCGCCACATCCACAATATCAATTTCTTCCACACTCCGCAGGGAGTAATCATGCCAGCCCCCAGTTACGGTCTCGTCATGGTCTGCTGCAATCACATACACATAAGCGGTCGCCAGACTCTTACGACGATGGCAGTGAAGTCCCTTCGTGTTGACAATCAGGACTTCATTCTCACGAATGCTGACCGAGCAATGCCGAGCCATCACAATCCGTGGATCTCCGGCAAGCGCTGTGCGCTCCATTTCTAGTGCCGCTTCGATAAGAATCTCAGGAGCCGTGTCAGCCAACGCTGAGGCATAGGCAGGCTGCTCAGGGTAGCTCTCAGAGCCTGCAAACAGTTCATCCTGCTCCTCGCTCTCCAATATGTCCGCATTGCTGCGTGCCTCTTCCAATAAAAAGTCGATCACGTCCGGTTCCAGCTTCTCTGTAGAGGCATAGCCCATTTTCCCGTTAATGACACCACGGAAGGAAAGTCCGCCATTTTCAACGATGGTATATTGGTCAATTTCTCCCTTCAGTACCTTTACCGAGGTAGAACGTCCATTTACATAGTAGATTTCCATATCCGCATAGCCCATTTCCCGACCTTTCGCGAACAACGCTTCCTGAAATTGCTGAATATTCATCGCCTATTCCCCCTTCCGTCCACCGACGGTCATTTCGGACACACGAATCGTCGGTTGTCCGCAGTTCACCGGAAGACTTCCGCTGACCGAGCCGCACATGCCCTGACCATGATCCAGATTGTTGCCGACCCTATCAATATTTTGCAGGGTTTCAATCCCTTTGCCGATCAACGTTGCGCCTTTGACCGGCTCGGCAATTTTGCCGTTGCGAATCATGTACGCCTCTTCGACTGCAAAATTAAACTCGCTCGTCGAGGTATTCACCGAACCGCCGCCCAGCGATTTGGCATAGATCCCGTACTCCGTATTGGCAATGATTTCTTCACGGGTCGAATCCCCGTTCGCAATAAACGTATTGTTCATACGGGAGGCAGGCGCGAATTTATAGGACTGTCTTCGTCCTGACCCTGTCGCAGGTACACCCATCTGGCGCGAGCCCATGCGGTCGATTAGATATCCTTTTAAAATGCCGTTCTCAATCAGTACGTTGCGCTGTGTCGGCGCTCCTTCATCATCGATATTGAGCGAGCCCCATGCGTTCGGAATCGTTCCATCATCTATAGCTGTAACGAGTGGTGAAGCCACTTGCTGCCCGATCTTATTCGCAAACACGGAAGTTCCATGCGCCACCGCCGTAGATTCCAACCCATGTCCACACGCCTCGTGGAAAAGAACGCCGCCAAAGCCATTCTCAATTACGACCGGCAGTCTGCCGCTAGGTGCATATCCCGCTTTGACCATCGTGGTCGCAATCCGAGCGGCGTGTCTGGCATTTTCTTCGATATTCAGATTCTCCAAGAATTCAGTCCCTGCATACGCTCCCGGCCCACGGAACCCGGATTGTCTATGCTCCCCGTGAGTCGCAATCGCGCTTATTCTCATGCGGGTATACGTACGGGTATCCTCCACCAGCAGCCCGTTGCTATTGGCGATTAAGACGTTCTGGATCGAGTTGCTAATCCCAACAGAGGTTTGCGTGATAGAAGGATCATATTGGCTTGCCGCCTCATGCGCCCGTCTCATCATGTCAATCTTGGTGCGCTTCTGTGAAGCGTCAGGAATGATCGCAATCGGATGTTGGTTAGAGATGGCATGGGGATGGAGTGTAATGGTGTGTGTACCTGGTGCTCCACCACCACGAATGGCCTTGGCAGCCGATTTGGCCAGTCGAATCAGGCTCTGTTCGCTCATATCACTGGTGTAGGCATACACCGAAAAATGCTCCTTCATAATCCGAATGCCAATCCCAAAATCCCGGCCTGACAGCGCCGTATCCACGACTCCCCCGGTCATGCCCAGTTGTCCATTGGTGCGGTCCTCGACGAACACCTCTGCAAAGTCTCCGCCTGTCTCCAGCGCGGCTTGCAGCATATCCTGAATCTGTGTTGGATGTATCATCACGTTCCTCCTCTTTTTTGCCATGTTTCATTTGTACGTTTAAGCGATCAAGATCATATGCGGGTTCATATTTATTTCCCATAACTTTACTATACATGATGTTGGGAGTGGGTGTAACTATCTGGGTGGCAAGTGGTTTGGAAGGGAGTGAAGATTTATGCACGGGGATAGAGGGATTGAAATGAGAAAACCCGATCAGACCGAGAAGAGTCATGTCGGGTTATTTGGGCGTTTTGATTACTGGGTGGATTGAGCAAGTACATGCATATGAGGCCGCTACGTAGACGGATCATTCTTCCGATCGCTGTTGCCCCCAGATTTTTTTGATTATATTTTAACGGTAAAAATCCTGGTTCAAAGGCGAACGCTCCGCTTCTTCAGAACGATTCGTCCCCTCCGCTGCTATGCTTGGGTTTGCTTCATTTTGTTCGCCAAAATACTTTTTTTCAAACGAACTTTAAATAGTTCTCTTCGTAAATCCAGTTCCATAATATGAAGATGGTCTGCTGCTTCTTTGACTGTTTCCATGTGCAATACGCTCGCCTTTTGAGAAATAATAGCTAGAGCATCCCAAATGAGCTTTGTGCATGTTTTAAGTCTCTCTATGTGTTCGTCTTCTTGCTGTACCAAGCTCTCGTATTGCTCAGCAGTATTTTCAGATAGGTTTGTATGTTCCACGCTCTTTAGTATCTTGGGTTGAGTATCCAAGTTATCATCTCCTTTTTAATCAAAGTGTAGCAAAGGATGATGCTGGATGTGGTACGTGGATACGTAACATTGAAATGATCATGGGAAGTGACCTGGAATACTTCACTATGAAAGATATAAGGAAACAATTTTCGGAAATGAGAAAATAGTCGTTGTCAATCACGCTTGGTATCATCACCGTTTGATTTAATCACCGCTATACGAGAAGGTTAAAAACCTTTTTCTGCTTGAATTTGTTCAAGCAGATTTATTTAGTTGAGAAAAGAAAAATAAAAAAAGAGCTGCGAAAACAGCTTAACAGATACTTAATAATCACACGCATTATGTTACTTTTTCAAAACTAGTATCCATATTTCACTTTTGAAATTCGGTGAGGTTATTTTTTCGCAATTGGTCATGCGTGTAGCCTCCGATATTATACCTTCACTTTAATAGACAGCAATTGGACAAACTTCACTGAAGTATATTGCAGAATCAAGATAACAAAATTTCAAGAGATTTACAATATTTTTTCATTCGACAAGATGTCCCTTACTTCGATTGTTATAATAGGATATTATTTCAATGTTGTCCAAATAAATAACAAAACGAAGGTGGGAAAGAAAATGAATCACAGAAAAAAATTATTATTAGTTCTTCCATGCTTATTACTCTCTTTTTCCTTGTTTGCCTCTAGTGCTCTCGCTTATGTAAACTACAAAAATAACTCCGTATCTGCACAAGTTCAGCAGAAATCAAATTGGTGTTGGGCAGCAGTATCTAGCATGCTTGCTAATTATCTTGGAGCAAATGTAACTCAATCACAGATTGTCACTAAAATTTATGGATCTCCTGTTAATAATACAGGCACTGTTTATGATATGAAAAATGCGCTAGCTAATTGGAAAGTAGAATCTACACCAATACGTTCTAAAGTTTCTTTTGGGGAAATCATTAGTAACATTGACAAAAATATGAACTTAAATGCAGCAATCGCTTGGACTAGTGGTGGTGGGCACGCTCTGCTTATAAAAGGATACTACCAAGATACAAGTAGATCTATACAAAATGTGTACTATATTAATCCAGGTGATGGTTCTGCCACAGTTAGAGACTATAACGAGTTTGTAAGCAACAGTTCTTGGGATTGGCGTAATACTTTGAGTGATGTATATGTGAATTAATTTACAAATAGTATATTACTGAATTGTTAGCTTAGGCTTCGCCTTAGTCTGAGATGCGATCTTATTCAAAAGCATGTTAATAAAGTAGTTCAATTATATTCAGGGAGGCTCTATTCAATGAAAAAAAAGCTAATCTTATCGTTTTTATTGATGTTTAATATACTTTTATTTAGCTTCAATAATTTAATCATTGCTCAATCTGATGAATCAACTCCAGATGCTCAAATCAAAGCGAGCATAGAAAGTGATTTCAAACTAAAATATGTTGATTCTTTAAATGCTGTAAAATCAGATTATAAACTTAAAGCGGAAGAAAATTTTGAAAATGCACAATTAAGTTCAGGTACTGCCTTTTATAAGGTTACTGATGATGTATATAGTAGCGCTATAGATTTTGCAGGATATATTTTTACGTTAAAGACTAATGATCGAGAAGTTGCAACCATTTATGCAAGTTCTAATACTGGATCATGGAAGATATCCAGTATTAGTAATCGAGTTAATTCTGAAAATTCTTTATTAGCAGCGGAAGCCACTCTTTCAAAAAATGAAAAGGTAAAACTTATTGATGATGAAAGGTATGGACTCAATGCTTTACTTATTGAAGGAGGAGAAAAAGAGCGTGTAATAGATCTAAGTGGAAAAAACGTTAACAATATTGAATCTAGCTCAAATAAAACAATTTCAAAATCTTTATTTGACCAAAAGATAAAAGAAATGAAGGCGGAAAGATCTGGACCAGCCACCAAAGATGGAGCTGTTATAATGGGAACAGGTCAATTCGATTTTAATGAGCCTTCGAAGGCTTCGAGTAATGTTCCAATAATCTTATTTTCTCTCGGCATTATTTCATTATTCCCGATTTTCATAATCTTAAAAAAGAAAAGGAATTCTTAAAGATATTTTAGCTTTGCTTGTTCAGCTACCTTAGATGAGGTCGTCAGGGGACTTTCATCCTACTATTCCTCATTTTTCTGTCCAACTAACTGTAGCCAGTCCATTGATTCGTAAAGGAGAACATAAGAAGGATTGCAAAAGTCTTCCTGTAACAGGGAGGCTTTTTGTTTTATTGTTCAAAGGAAACTATATGACATATTTTCGACCATACTTCAGGTGCGATAGGAAGTTCGATTTTATGCTCTTTGGCCTTTTGGTTGATTTTTTGGCGCTGCTTTTCATAGTGTTTTTCTTCTTCCATATAAGCTTGGAGCTTCGTGTACATGTCCTTTTCTTCAGGTGTACGATGACACGGAAGGATCATCTCTACATTTTCCGTTACGGGTATTTCTTTGTCGGGGGAGAATACAGATGGTTAGCTGCTTCATATCTACAGGAAAGAGATACAAATCTGTTGTCGTTAAAGCATTGCGCGTCAAGTTTTTAGAAACGGTAGATTTAGTTGGTTCGGTTCCAAGGAAAACAAGTGACTTCAATGCTTCGGCGTATTTCTCTAGTACAAATATCTGGCGACCTTCTTTGTTCTGAGCGCCGGTAAGAACATTGTCCAAAAATACATAGGTATGCCGAGCAATCTTTTGACCGTTTGTATTTGAATAGATGGCGGGGAAGCCCTTTTCCAGCAAACATTTTGAGTTTGTCATTATTCTCCTCACTACGTCCACGTCCCGTTTTAAATGATTGGGAGGAGATTCTTCTTTTTTCTGATGGGCTTGCTGTTATTAGATTTTAGATTGGAAGTATCTTGATTGGTTATGTACTCTACTGTAGCATCGAATTGCTTATTCATTATTTTTTCGTGCAATGTAATACATGAAGGTTTCACTTGTTTGTTTAGCATCTGCTAAAGTATAGACCAATGAAAATTCGCCATTTCGTTCTGTTACATCGTCAAGTTGATATTGCCATATGTGGTACTGTCTTTTTTTGATCATACATTATCCTCCGATATTTTTAATATGAACACAGAACAAATGTTCTTTTCATAGTATAACGAATCTAAATTCCTATTGAAAGGACTAAATTGGAGGATATAATTTATATGCTTTTCAACTAATAGAACAGCGTTGAATTTCATAACGAAAAGACCCAGTATCTGCTACTGAGTCATACTCGCTATGATCTATGCTGACGCTTAATACCAACCACTCTACTAAAATGCTTTAGACAACATTGGTAAACTTTACATTCAGATCAAAATCAATCTGACCCTCAAGATCAAACACCTGACCATCTTCCATGAATGCCTGTGCCTTAAATAAAAGACCTTCTTCTATAAAATAAGCCTCAGGCACATTAATGCTACAGTCTTTATGCCTCGTTTCTAACTGAAAAGAAGGTTTAATTATTGTTTCAATTAGATCCTCAGCAGTATATTGTGCATTTTTACCTATTAAATCATCCGGTATTTCCTTACTCCAATGCCAAGGTATCAGTTTACGACCTTTCCTCCATCTTTCTACCTGATTAACATTTTCCAAACCGCTTACAACACTTTGACCTGCATGTTCGCTCACAATAACCTGTAAAGTTCCATTAGTCCTCTTGATTCCTGAAGATAAGGCTTGGAATACTTTATTAACTGCTTGCAGTTCTTCACGTTCCGAATCCACTTCTGTATCATCTGGGAAATGAGTTTGGCTTGGCTGATCAATTACTAAAAGACTTGGTACATAAGGTATACTCTGATTAAAAAAAAGTTCGTGCAGTGCAAGCAATGTAGCTACATGATAACCCAACCAATTTGCACCGCTACCGATTTCTCTCATCCAAGCAGTTCCACCATTTTCATCAATAACTCTTATTGTTAATCTATTTGTATCGAGCTGAATCAGATCTTCCCCAGTTTCAAGATCTAATATACTTCCATAATGGCCTGCAAACCTAGAGAACTTAAACAAGGCTGTTTCCTTACGCTGGGTGAAATTCTCAAAATCTACAAATTCCAGAAGCCGAGCTTCTTCATCTTTTAATAGACTAATTTCATTGACTAAGTTACCATCATCGACTAAAGATTCATGAAGATTAATAAACTCCGTTAGCCTTCCTATAAACATTGCACGTTGCTCTCTCGTTGTCTGCATCTGTTCAGTTTCTTCCTGTATATACTCACGTTCGGCTTTTACATGTCTGAGTTCTGTTTCTCTAGAGCTTGTTAATTTCTTTAGTTCCACTTCCTCAGCATCGAGCATAGGGGGAACCAGTTCTATTCCTTTCCACTGTGCCTCAACCTTACGGGTAGTTTCAATTAATTTCCTCATTTCGACCGTACTTGATCTATTATCATTTCCACAAAGGGGGCATTGATGTTCTGTATTTAATTTTTCCTCAAGCCATGATACTGATGAAAGTCGGTCACGCTTGCGTGAAATATTCAGTTCGGAGGTGGCTCTTGCTAAAGAAAGCTCTTTTAATTGAGTGAGTCTAATTCTTAATGAAGTAATTTCTGCATAAAGTGTGTTCTCCTTTTCACGTAATTGAGATAGCCTTTCGGTGTTAATGTATTCACTACCTTCATCCCATGATGAAGGATCTCTTTTCCAAATAGATACTATATCTTTAAGACGTTCAAACAAAATTTGAGTCTCGATGTTGTCAACTACTAAATTAGATGTAAAACCGTGTTGAGTTGCTGCAATATAGCGCCCTCTAACTTCCCCAGCAAAACTATCTATGTCAACTTTTAAGGAATCCAATTGGCGTTGTTTACGTTCAATTAATCTTTTAACTTCTTGGAGGCGATGTTGTTTTATTAATGTATCGGCATCGACTACTCCAAGTACTAAAGGGAAAATTTCTCTTATTTTTTTCGCATGTTCCTCTTTATCTGCTTCATAGAACATAGTCTCATTATTAGCAATAATACGCTGAGGTTGGAACATGAAAGCTGTCATATCAGAAATGGAAGCTCTTCCTTTGAAACCACTACCTGTTTCGTTAAAATCTGAATTTGATTGAGGTATTCTTGCAAGTCTTTGTAGTATCCCTTTTGCATTATCTCTGTTACCATTTTTTTGTGGTACATCAGGGAGTTCAATTGTTGTCCCCTCAACAATATGATAATCATCTGTTGAGATTTGTTCAACAGGGTCACGCCTTGCCAGCAACTTCTCTCCTTCAACAGTACTTATCAGTAATCCATACCAAGAGGAAGTACGTCGAATAGGTCCTATTTTTGGTATTGAACATCCGCCTGAACCAAGGCAATAATCAATAATTTCAATAATTGCAGATTTTCCACTTCTACTTGCGCCTGTTATATAGTTAATACTACCAGGCTTAAAGCAAAGAATCCGAGGTTCTTTTCTTATATCTTTAGGCCATATTATAAGCTTTAAAATCGATAAATACATTTAGGGCTCAACTCCTAGTATTGTTAAGTACTCGAAATCTGACATTCCTCCTGCCCATCCCCCTAATTTTTGTGCAGCCTTTAAAATGTTTTTTGTTTCAACAGGGATAGTACTTGGAATCTTAAAAGAAATATTGGAAAAAAAATAACCCTCCTCAAGAGAGATGAGGTTACAAGCAAGCGCTAGATTTAAAGATCGAAACGTTCTATCCTGCAACGCTTTGATTCTATTGTTTATATTAAAAACCGTCTCATTTTGTGCAACTGAGTTTTTTAAGTCTCGTTCAAGTATAGAACGCAATCCCGATGATTCCCTTTTCTTTAGAATTATTTTTCTGCTCGTATCATGGTATAGAAGGGGGAGAACCGTGACAAGATGCCACAAAGTTAATGACTGCAATTCCTCATGTGGTCTAGAAACAAATCCCTGTGTAAACCCCCATAATGCATTTGCACCAAGTGCTGGATTTTGCATTATCTCATACTCACGTAAAAGTGACCCACTCATATTACTCGGTTCCCTTCGATAATTTTTTAAATTGTGGGTGCCAACCAATTTGTGGTTCGTGTTCATCCGTAAAGTGAGCTAGAGCATGAAAATTGCCACAAGTAATTGGCTTGGGCATAATTTCATTGTCAATATAAGTATCTTCTGACAAAGTTGCATCCAAACATTCTTGTCCCTGAAGATCTTCGCTAAAAGGTTGCCTTAATGCACGTCTATGTGCTATTTTCCACCTATCAGTTAAATCTTTCTCATACAATGATAATGTCGCCTCTGAAACTAAGCTGTTATCAGTCCATTTCATCCGAGTATCTTGTGCATGAGAATAGTGAATTATAGCTTCTCTAATAGTTTCTTCATCAAGATTAATCCAATCAAGTTGCTGTACAAAACCATGGAACTGAAAATCATTGAATTCAATATCGCTCGTAAAAGGTTCAATAATCGCAGACAACCGTGCAACTGTTACTCTTCTTATCAATGCTTGGAGTTCACGATCAAAGTCCTTACGTAATATTCGAGGTGGAAGATCATTCTCTACTGCCTGACGTATCCTACGTTTAATCCAACCATTAATTTGGTCAAATAAACTGATCTTAATGCCATCATCATAAAAACGAAGGGCTGGAATATCCTTAATATCTCCTCCAAACCTAGGACTCACCTTATCAAATACTGAAACTTTAATTATCAATGAACGTAGTAATTCGGGTACCATCTTACCTATAGACTGTCCAAAAGGGGATAAATCTTTCCTTAAAGTTGGAAGGATTTCGTATATTTCATCGCACACTAATTTAGAAGAATCCTCATCAGTAGCTTTATGTATCCTCTGAGCTAGGCAGTCATCATGAACACTTCCATTAGTAACAAGGTGGAATTCAGTATAATCTAATACTGAAGGGTCACTGTTTAATAACTCAGCCCATATATGTAGTGTTTTCCACAGAGCAACACTCCTATCAGATAAGGGCGATCCAGAGTTTACAGTAGATTTATCTTGCTCTCTTATTTCTTTCCCAGAATCAAGATGCACGCTCACATCATCTATATCTTCAATTCCAATTTCTATTACATCTATCCCAGCTTGAAACAATCTGTATGTGGCGCGATCAAACTGATATACATACCCTAGTGCTTGACCAGCGGCTGAATGGTCTTTAGTCATAATAACCCTCTTTTAATTTAGAATTATAAGATTTATACACTATAATACGACAATAATATCCAATTACTTTTTTACATTATTTTCGAGATCTATTGATGAGCTAAAAAAGATGTCTTCTTGTAAGCATCCCTTTCTACAAACGACTATAAGCCCAATTGACCTTTTCTTATCTCAAGCTCGTGTTTACGCTCTGCTAATACCTCATCAACTCTTAAATTCCTTTACCACAAGCGAGAAGCCCTTTTGTTACTTCCACTTTCTGGTTGAATTTATATCATATAATTTAAATGAACGTTTTACTCTGGATAAAAGACAAAGGCAGTATGCTCGGCTGTTGGCGTGAGTCCTATACTGCTCAATCGGCTTTATGTTAAAAGAGGATCGGGAACTTATTGTGGTAAATATTGTTTCAAGTTATCGTAAGTCATATTCGCACCTCCAGATTAAGGAATGAGCATAGATACAACGGGAACCTCAAATTCTTCACATACAGAAACACATTGCTCTTGAAGTTGTGGAGTTATTCTGAACATTAATCTAATTGCATCTCGTAGATGCCAAGGATGGCTCTCATAAGAAAATGTATTATATAAAGCTTGGACAACATCTTTGTCAAATCCATATTTTTCAAAATACTAAATAATTGCATTCTTCTTATGATAATTAGCCCATTCAAACAACCTTATAAAGGGTTCGTATTTAGCAAATGCATAATGTTTGAATAGCTCTATGAAGTTATTATCTGTTAATATTTCCAATTATTCTTCTAATAGATCTCTTGGTTCAACTATGGCCTGGCATTCAATAAGTCTTACTATAGATTCTTCAACTTGATCTGACAGTATTAGCTTTAGCCGTAAAAGCGCAATCACTACTCAAACCTCGGTAAGTTCTCCTGGAGCAAACCAAATAGAACGTATAAACTCAGGGTAGTCTTTAAAAAAAAGAGATGGCTCCTTTATTCGGTTTGTTATATCAAATACCACCTTGTCCCATTTGTCCTCCTTATCAACTAAATCAATTAATTCTTTTAAATCAGACTTATTAATTTCGTTCGGCAAATCATTACTAAGAATTCTATATTTTAAAGTAGTTTGAAAAAATAAATAAGAGAACAAGAGGCTTGCTTTATACGCCGATCCTTTATAACAGAATTGCTTCTTGAAGTAATTGTTCTGCTTCTATATGTACTTTTTGTGTTGTTAACCAATCCTTAATTTTCAAACGCATTATAATTTCCTCCAATGACTTTTATATTGTTTTGGTTGAATATTCTTCACTTTAAATATCGTAGTAATCATTTCCACCTTCTCAATTTATCATCTAGTGAAAGCCCATTAATCAATTTAATGTTCAACCTATCCGCCGCCTCTTTAGCAGCCTTTGTAAAATTACTCGTCGTCACAATCCAAGCATCATAACAACCGTGTACCTGCTTACCAGCCTTGAGCCGGAGTACTATATCATTCCCGACATCACGCTTCCAGCGTTTGCACTGAACGGCGATTTTATAACCCTCTTTACCTTTGAGAATCAAATCGACTTCATGATCACCTGACCCGCCAATTCGCTGTACTGAGTAACCTTGATCTGTATAATAAAGCTCCATTAATCGTTCAAAATCTGTTCCTGATAGTGTATCTACATCAGCTTGGAGAATCTGTACATCGGTCAGTTTTTTACTCGTTGTTTTTGTTCTTGCCTTACGTACTCCATTGTTCGTGCTAGCAGCTCTACCCCTACCTGTTTTTTTCGTACCAGCTCTCTGTTTACCTTTCTTTTTCTGTCGCCGCTTTCGTGTCCACATCAATCCCAAGATTTCTCCAAGAATCACAGAGCCAAGTAAGATACCAAAAAGGTATCCCCAATGTAGACCAGGTATTTTAAAATAAATAGTA
This sequence comes from Paenibacillus sp. NMA1017, assembly GCF_058895805.1. Taxonomy (NCBI): domain Bacteria; kingdom Bacillati; phylum Bacillota; class Bacilli; order Caryophanales; family Paenibacillaceae; genus Paenibacillus; species Paenibacillus sp. NMA1017. The sequence goes on from NZ_JBZXYR010000004.1 coordinate 201,940, forward strand.
AGTCCGACTATAATAAATAGCCCTCTCAATACGTAAGCAACTTGTCTGCCTTCTGCATAATACGTTCTTGCCAACCGTTTTTCACCTCATCGAAAAATCTCAACCAATATCAAAGAAAGACTATATACCCAAGTCTAAGGGAATACTCTAATCCATTTTCCTACTAAATATTGCATAATTCTTCTTTATTTCTTACACTATAGCATATTCATGGGGATATATGGAACAAAAAAAGTTTCTTGCATGATTCCAAGGACCTAATTTTGAATACAACCTATATATTCCAATCTTTTAGTTAAGTAACCGAAAAACATAAAATTATATATAAAATTACCATAAACAAAGAATCAGAAATTGGTTGTTTTCGTTATTTCCTTTGGTTTTCTATATATCCAACACATTCAAAAGTAATAATAAATATTGGCAATCAGACGTAGTGTGCCCACAAACATATAGGAGAGGTTTGTAATATAGACATGAAAACCTAATTATCTCCAATAAGTAATATTTAGTATTTTTTATTTACAAACCGATAATGTATATAAAAAAATAAAGGAGATTTTTTATGAAAACCAGATTAGATTCCCACTTCTTGTTAAGAAAGATTATTTATAATACTTGTTTCGAAGAACTTTCACTAAGAAAGGTTTTAATGGATAAAAAATCAAAATTACTCAAAAATGTTGCCACTGTAGCGATAATATTTGCAGCTATTTTTGAAATTTTATTTTTTGTCATTTACTCAACAGATTTGAAATCTTATTCATTTTGGCTCTTATTAGGAGCTCTATCTACTTTGATCATACATATCATTTCAATGATTTTGTCTGTCAGAGCTTCACGTAACTACATTAAAACTGAGTATCCTTATTATATAAAACATATGGAGCACAAAATATTAAGCTATGAAATTTCAGTTCTCAAAGCAATAAGAATTAACAAACTCTCTAATCTAATTTATAAAAAAAAATTAAATAAAAACATATTAGATACTTATATAAGTTATTTCGATGAAAAAAGCGAATCTATCAAATCTAAAAACTGGTTACCGATATCTTTCTTTGCAGTTTTTAGTTTACCTATTTGGAATGCTTATATTAATAAGATTATCCCAAGTATTATTAATCAAAAAGATTGGGTTCTCACCATTATATTTCTGGTAGCCTTACTATTATTCGTAGTTCTGATTTTTGCATTAAGAACAATATTAACATCTATTCTTTTTAAAAAAGCCGAGAATTATCGTCAACTGAATGAGTTACTAAAAATAATTAAGGAATCTATAGATTAGATTAAATTGTATTTCCCATACACTACCCATAGTTGTGTAAAAAGGTAATCCTGAAAAAAGGAATCGCTGTGCATTGAAAAGATCTACTCTACTTCAGATCCAGCCAAAAAATGTAGCTCATCCAAAGTAAAAACGTATAGCATCGTAAACTGTATAAAATAAAATGGCTTCCTTCTAACAAATCGTCAACACAAAGCAACGTACTATGGGAGAAGAAACACTCATGCCCTAGAAAATGGTTAACAACTATGGGGAGACTCAACTAATGCTATTGAGTTGGAAAAAGAGGAAGGGTTCCCCTATGATGCAATACTTGTTTTAGGGAGAAAACATACATCATAGTACAATGACAGCCAACAACAAAGAGAGGGTTCCCCCCTCTTTACTATTTACACCGATACATCTCTAATAATCTTCTACACTAACAAAACAACACTGTCGATTACACATGCCTCATGTATGTAAATAAAATATGTCTTCGCACTCAACCCTAAAGTTCTTTTTTGAATGCAGGAACATATTCAAGTTGCTCTTAAACTCTCGTATATCAATGTTTCTCATCTCGATATATTACTACCACGCACTCCACATGTGTCGAGGCAATGTAAGGATATAGTTGGAATTAATTGCTCCATTCAAAAATAGTTTAATTGCCTTCTATTTTTACCTGCTCTCTTCTTAGCAAAGAATAATGATATTGATCACATATAGAACCATCACTAAACCAATAATGCTCTCGATAAGTCCCCTCCAGCTTAAAATGGAATTTTTCTAATAATTTTATGGATGCTTGATTACATGCCGCAACCGTTCCATAAATTTTATTCAACTCCAAATCCTTACGTTCAAAAATAGTGCTTATAAATAACTCAAGTAATACATTTGCATGTCCTTGTTTTCTATGTTTTAAAGGCAAGTAATATCCGATCTCGGCACTTTTATTTCGAGAATTATAGTCAAAAAGCTGTATCTTGCCTACCCGTTTATTATTGTTACTTTTATCAACTAAGATATATATTAATAGCCCATTCGCAAGTCTCTTCAGTACATTCACTTTATAATTGTTATATGGAGGTAGTTCGTTTATGGGTCGGCAAATATATTGCTCTTTTTCGGTTTCAGTAAGACTCCAATCATATAAGTCTGGTAAGTAATCTTCAATATTCCCACTATTTAAAGGTACAAGAACCCATATCATTCTATCACTCCATTATTAAAATTAGATCGATTTTGGTTTAAGTATCTGATTTGGCAACACGAAAAGCATCGTAATGGCAAACCATGTGGCGTATCACCTTATTTCCATATTAGCGCATGTTACACTTCCCTCCCGTATCACCTGCTTCCAAAAATAAACATAGTAAATCCCCCAATCAATGGGTCATTCTGTAAACTAAATCTCTCTTTTAACCGATAAATACATATGCTGGGTTGTTTATTAAATATCACCTCTCGTCCCTTTATAGCGTACAAACCTTGTAATACATATCTATTTTGACTCACTGTTGTACTCATCTGCGGCTTCAATTCAGAAGCAAATGCAAGATGACGTGCTTCACTTGGAAATACCCATCGCATCTAGAAAGGAGTTATGAACTCACTTGAGCGTATTATCAGATGGGATCGGATATGAAAGCCTACGCTTTTATGGTCCCTTTCAGCCACAACATATTGAACAACTTCAAATAACACGTATCATTAACGATCATGCCTATTTACATATCAGTGGATTGCTCTCCGAAGAACAAGGAGCGGCCTGCATCGGACAGGATATGGAGCAAGAGCCAATTGTGATTCGTCAGTTGGATGATCAGGGACACTCGCTGAGAAGATTGTTCCATGGGATTGTCACGTGTATGTCCGTACATTGTGTGCGAGGCGTGTATACATTTGAACTGGAGGCCGCTTCCCATTCATACCAGATGGATATTAAGCGTAAAAGACGCTCCTATCAAGATATTCACCGTACTTATGATGATCTGGTCACTGCGCTGGTTCGAAAATATCAGTACGGAGATGCCATTGATACAGTAAGCAACCATGCCAAACTGGAGACATTTGTTTTACAATATGAGGAGACCGATTGGGCGTTTTTAAAACGTCTTGCTTCTCGCTTTGGTTCCGTACTTGTGCCAGAGGTAACCGCAGCCTCGCCCAAGGTTTTCTTCGGGATGCCTGAAGGCAAGCAACATAAGGTGGAGCGGGATGTATTTTATCGAGTTCGGAAAACGTTTCATGAGTTGGATGCGGAAAAACCAGGCGAACGTGCTGGCTCGTATGTCACCTACATGATTGAAAGCCTGCAATTTTATGCACTAGGCGACCTCATCACGTTACCTATTGGACAAGGCAAAGAGCTGGTCGTGGTTCGAGCCGTGACAACCTTAGCAGATGGCCTACTGCGTACCCGTTACGATCTTCAAGCCGAACAAGATATCCGCTATGCCCGGTATGAAAACAATCAGGCCACCGGAATTTCGCTGACAGGAACAGTGCTCAAGGTACAGCAGGATTTTGTACAGCTTCAACTAGAGATTGATCCGAAGCAATATCCTGCCAAAGCTTGCTGGTTTCCGGTGTCGACCCGTTATGTCGCCGAAGAACATAGTGGCTGGTACGATATGCCTGAAATCGGGGAACAAGTGGAATTGTATCTGCCTACCCACCGCGAACAGGATGCCTATGTAACGGATTCGCTCCGACAACAACGCCACGCAAATGGAAGGCCGAATGTTAAGGTATGGCAACATATCCAAGGTAGCGGCGTAGAAATGTCTGAACATGAACTGACCCTATCCACTTCCGGTGAATTTTCCATTACACTGCATGAAAGTAGCGGCATTACCATCGACAGCCCGGGGAATGTGCAGATTCAGGGTGGTCATGTGAAGCTGGGTGCAGGCGAGGAACTATCACTCGAAGCTGGCACGGCGCTATACTTAAAAGGTGGAGCCAGCAGCATGGTGCTGGATGGTGAGACGGATACCAAAGCTCCGGTGATTTATCAGGAAGGTACGGTGAAAGCTCCTGTTTTCGTAGCCGACCTCCCTCCTGTACCTGAGCCACCATTGATGAGCATCAAAGCATTTGAAGCAGCTCAATCAGCAGCCAAGGATTCATCTAGCAGCCATGCCTCTACCCCTAAAGCAAAAGTCACCAGTCCAGCAAAGCTTCAACAGGCGAATGCCATGATGGGGACAGTATCCAAGCTATTAGGCTCCATTCCAGTGATGGGAAAAGTGGCTGGCGTTGTTGCAGGAGCGCTAAGTGGACCTGCAGGAGGTGTGATTCTGAGAGCAACCGCAGCGATCCCTGTTCGGAGCAAAGGAACCCCTACCGTTGGAGGCAGTAGCAAGGGGAGCGAAGTTCACCCAATAAAATACTTGGCTGGTTTGGCCATGCATGGGTTGATTAGTATACACGAGCATGAGAAAGCTAAACAAGCCTATTATAGCAAATGGATTCTTGGGAAAGTGTTTACGAGCGCACGTCATATAGCGCATTCCGGCGGCACATTGGAACTAGTACAGAACCTGCTTAAAGAATCGAATGCCATGGTTCATGCGTATCAGCAAGTTCCGGAAGAAGTAAGAAAACGCTGGAGAGCCAATTACGACAGCCGCATGGCACAGCAGCAGCCTAAACAACAAGTTGAGAAGCCTAAGACTTGGTGGGATCGTTACCTGGAATATACGGGTAGTAGTGCGATGATAAAAAGTCAAATAGCCATGGAGCAGGCACATGCATCTGAAAAAACAGCAAACAGCCTAGTTGAATTATACAAAGGCATAGAGCAGGCTAATAACGTAAGGTATCAAAATGCAGGAAACTCCATTGGTGAATTTTTAGATTATTGGTCATTTGGTATACCTAAAGGATTGTATCAAGCCTACATGGAGCGCGCACGTAATCAAGGTAACTCTGGTAGTGACGCTATCAATTTTGCTACATTTGGAATAACAGAGGCTATACGTGGAGCTGTGACACCTGAAGATCCTTTGTCACCAGACCATTTGTCCAATATCATTAGTGTAGCAGGGTTCCTTGAGGGAGTCGGTTCATTTCTCAAGCCGAAAACTATACTAAATTCACCAGTCAAAGAACCTGTTCATCCAGGTCCTAAAATCATAAATGAAAAAACAGAGTCACCCCACCCTTCAAATTCAAAACCTAATAAAGCTGAGAAGCCAGGCGAGGCTGCTCAGGGAACGGTAAACAGATTTCCAACCAGTCGAATCGATTCTGTAATGGATCAACATGTTATTGATGAGGTTGCGAAGGCCAGAGGTCGATTGTCCAACAAATACAAAGAAACAGGTAATTTCGCTTATGCAGAAGTGAAGGTCTCAGGAGTTGAGAAGCAAGACTTTTATGCCCATAGTAAAATTCATAGCTCTGCTAAAAAGATTCCTGGAACTGAAGAGTTCTCTTTCAAACCCGACAATCCAAAATTCAAGGCAACCGAAGCTCCAGATGCAGAAGGAAATATATATATGAGAGATGGGGATACAGAATATAAAATTTTAAATGATGTAGCAGATCAATTAGGTGATAATCACAATGCATCAGGAAATATCAAACTCTTCACTGAAAAAGATACATGTGGAAGCTGTAACGAAATCATCCAACAATTTGACAAAGAATATCCTAACGTTAGAATTGAGGTTATCCATAATGGTGGCGTGACTATTAACCCTAAATAATTGAATAAGGTGGTTAAAAAATGGCTTGGAGTTATGATGAGTTAATTGATAGTATCCTTGAGAATTACCAAGATTATAAAAATGAAGAAATGATGAGTAGTAAAGAAGCAATTGCAAGAACATTCTATGATTTTGAAGGATTGATGAATAGAAGTGAAACAGACAAAGCTTTAATTAATGTCGTTTACGGGGAAATATTATTAACTCTTCCAAGAGTTTTGTATACCGTTAAAAACAATTTAAGCAAAAGATTGTCTGAACTAGATTTTAATTTAATTGAGCAAGAACAAAAATTAACCTCTGAGCAATACAGTGACTTATTTAATCGTAAGAATTTTGTATTACACGAGTTGGAAAATAAGATATTAGACTATTATCCGAGAGTATGTTGGTATTACGATGAATTGACAAATGAAGTTAATGTTTTCTTTAAACAAGTTAACGAAGAAAATGTCTTGGCGGATGAAGTTATTTCTAGTGTATTTCAGCGATTTGAACGTGATTGTAAAAATACATTAAGTGAAAAAATAATTGTGTACACAACACTTGCTGAAAACATATTAGACCAAGGACTATCAAAGATCGATGGGCTACAGCTAATTAAACAAGAATTACAGCAGTTTAACATATCAGACATTTTTGAAGAACAATTGTTAGAAAAAGAAAGACTGGAATTAGAAAAGAGAATTAAAAACGTATTAAGACAATTTTCCTAATAATAGTAATCAATGTTTTATAACTCTACTGTTAAGCTACTACAAAATTACCCATAAACTAAACGAAATTTTCCAAAGCTTATTCCAACTTGAATCTATAAGTAGGGATGAGCTTTTTCCTATACCAAAGCAAAGATTCACCCTCTCTATCAGAGTTAACAAACACACTCAAACCACAGGAGGGGAAATCAAATTGGCCAGATTGGTTTAAGGAAGCACTACGCCAGCGAACAACAAGATTCATGTTCATCAATAGATGAATCTATTCACCAAAATGAATCTATTCAAACCTATTGATCGCATTATCCTAAAGATTGTTTAGGTTTACATTTTAAAAGCAAGTGGGTACTTCCACAATGCTGCCCCATGCGGAATTTTGGGCAGAGAGAATCCATCGGACACTTTTAAATTCAAAAGAATTAGTAATTTCTTACGGTAAAGCTTTGGAGAAACTAGAAAATTCAACTAAACAGACAATTAAAGAAATTTTAATGTTGATTAAGGATGACCATCCAGATTTATATTTAGATAAGGCTAATTCTCTATTAGAAAAATTAAGTTACAAAGAGGGATCGAGCTGATTTGCACAAACACAGTTAACCCTTTGTTAGATTTTAAAAGCATATTGTGGTGATCATGATCACGGTTTAGACTGTAAATTTAAGTTAAAATACAAACAATTTTAATTTTATTTCATCTAAAACCAAAGATACCGTGATGGATCACAAAGAAAAAACAAGGAAGTGTACAAAGATGAAAAGAACTGATTTACCTCTTGTCTATTCATGTTCTGGATGTTCCTCCGCAGCACAAACCGCTAATATGATCGCTATACAAATGGATCGAGAAAAAGTCGCTGAAATGTCCTGCATTGCTGGTGTTGGTGGTGATGTCAAACCACTTGTCAGAACAGCAAAATCGGGACGTGACATTATTGCAATTGACGGCTGTCCCTTGTCCTGTTGCAAGAGTTGCTTAGCAAGGCATGAAGTTCAACCCAAACACCATTTCCTGCTGTCTGACTTTGACGTACCCAAGATAATAGGAGAAGATCCTAACCCCGATCATTATAGGAATGCTTACACACAAATCTTAGAACAAATTGGACAATAATTCTTAATCAAAATTAAGGTGTGGTATCAAAAGATAGCTCACCTTTATTTTAACCCCTTCAAGGTGCTGGAACAGCATACAGTAAAAGTATAGCTGGCTCTTATTATGTAACAATATCGTAAATTAGTTTTTACTGGTGGCTCCTAACACTTCTTTAAGGGCCACCAGAATTTCTATTACATCATTTCAGCAAACTGTCACTTTTAATAATTTCACCAAAAAAATGATTGCATTTATTCTCCACTAAAGCTTTTAGCCCATTCAGCAACCCTACGACTACTTTCTTCTTCTGACAAATCTTCGATCCTGGTCATAATAGACCATCTTACTCCACAAGGATCCAGTATACTTCCGAATCGATCACCTGAAACAAAGTTTGTAACTGGTTCCCTTACTTTCGCTCCTCTTGTTACCGCATTTTCAATGACCTGATCCACATTCATGACGTAAATTCCGAAAGAATAACACGCATTATCTCCATCTGGCGGTAAGACCAATTGATATGTTGGATTCGCTGCTCCCAGCTGCAAAAAACCATTTCCAAAATCTAATTCAGCATGAACAATGATTTTATTGCCCTTCTCATCAGGAAATTCAGTAATATCCTTAACCCTTGCATTGAAAACCGTTGTATAGAACTCTATTGCTTCCGAAGGATTCTTCACTGTAATAAAAGGGGTAATAGATGTAAAGCCGTTGGGCACCCCCTTCTTTGTATATTTACCTGATACTCCCACATATTCTCTGCTTTCAGTCATTTTAACTCCTCCTTTAAATGATCTTAACAGTTCAATTTAATGCTCCATACCTTATTGGATTGAATTCATCAGCTCATAGAAATATTTGGGTTCATGAGTCTTATTTAGACTATACCAGGCTTCTAATGTTTTAGAAGAAAACACACCCAGAGCTTTCAAAACGTGTACGGAGAATTCCAACGGAGCCGTTCCAGATGCAGTGATCAGTTTTCCATCCGTTACAGCAGACTTCATTTTGTAATAATTTTCGCCCGTGTAGGTGGGACAGGTCATTTTGAGGTATTCCAGATCATTGCTTGTATGCCAACGTGAATTCAACAATCCTGCCTGGGCAAGTCCCATGGTAGCACCACAAATCGCAGCAACCCATATCCCTTCCTCTAAACACCTCTCAACGATTTTTAAAATCGGTTGGTGAATGGTTTCTGTCCATGTATTTCCACCGGGTAAAATCAATGCATCCGTGCTTTCAATTTTGCACTCATCCAGTTTGATGTCAGGCAGGATTTTCAATCCGCCCATGGTAGTGACAGGAGTCTTTTCCATTCCCACGGTAACTATTTTGGATGGGGCCAGCCCCTTTTTATAATATCTTCCCGAGTTCAGTTCGGCAGTTAAGTAACCGATCTCCCAGTCTGCCATGGTGTCAAATACATACAGATATACCGTACTATTCATTCACAGGTTCTCCTTATTTTATAATTTATCAAGTGATACCAGCCCTCGGTAATCCATGATTATCCTCATTATAAAAGAGCTTCACTGACATCTGCTGTCAGTGAAGCTATTAACGTTGATAATAATCCATTAACTCCGACGCAACAGCAACAAGCTTTTTCTTCAAACTCTGTGGTTCGATTACTTGAATGGACTTCCCGTAGGGTAGGAGTAAATAAGGGACATATGTATGAAGTGATTTTTCCTCAAGCAAAAAGATGGCTTGATTGGAGGTCCGCTCTTTCAGATGATGCCCCAAAAACCAATGCAGACATAAGTCATCCAATGCCTCTGACCTGCCTCCGATCATTAAAGAAATTAAACCGTCCTTGCCCACTAAATTAGGTAACAGATTTTGCATAAAAAATTCACGAGCTGAAAAAGCCTCAGGACGCTTAAATAGGATTGGAGTACGCTTGATTTGTAGAATCCGATCTGCCCGAAAGCTACGGATCTCATTCCTTAGGTGACAAAATGCAATAGTATACCATTTGCTGTTCCAGTAAACCATTCCATAGGGGTCTATCACCCTATTCTTGGATTGTTCTTCATGACTTGTGCGATAATCCATTTCTACAGAGAATTCGTTGGCTACAGCCTGCTCCAATTCTGCCAATATCGGCTGAAGAGAAGGATCTCCCATGCGATTTATCACTTCAAATCCGGCTAAATGACGGCTAAGTATACTTTCCTGCTCTTGATTCGAATACATCTTCAATTTTGACGTCGCATTGCTTAATGCCTCACTCAAAGGGTATCCAGCTTCTTTTGCAAAAACAGCAGCATGAAGGAGTGCCTTTTTTTCCTCCATATCAAATAGTAGAGGCGCTCTAATAAAATTATTCAGCAAGCTATACCCGCCATTATGACCAGAGTCGGATATTATCGGCACTCCACTGGCACACAGTGCATCAATATACCGATAAACTGTCCTTATATTTATTTCTAACTTTTCGGATATTTGTTTTGCAGTCATTTTTACACCCGAATTCAGCATCCATAGAATGGCCAGCATATTATCGTTTTTTGGCATAACATGAACCCTCATCTCTCATTAAAGTTCAATCTTTTATAAATATCTTTTTATACTCCCTCTTACCACCTATTATATGCTTTTTTCCACCTTATACTTCCCTCTCATATCTTCTAATTCCAGATTTACACATAGTAAATACCACAACGATTGGGTCATTCTGTAAACTAAATCTCTCTTTTAACCGATAAATACATATGCTGGGTTGTTTATTAAATATCACCTCTCGTCCCTTTATAGCGTACAAACCTTGTAATACATATCTATTTTGACTCACTGTTGCACCCATCTGCTGCTTCTATAATCAGAAGCAATTGCAAAATGACGTGCTTCAATTGGAAATATCCATCGCATCTAGAAAGGAGTCATGAACTCACTTGAGCGTATTATCAGATGGGATCGGATATGAAAGCCTACGCTTTTATGGTCCCTTTCAGCTACTACATATCGAACAACTTCAAATAACACGTGTCATTAACAATCATGCCTATTTACATATCAGTGGCATGCTCTCCGAAGAACAGGGAGCTGCATGCATCGGACAGGATATGGAGCAAGAGCCGATTGTGATTCGTCAGTTGGATGATCAGGGACAATCGCTGAGAAGGTTGTTCCATGGGATTGTTACACGTATGTCCGTACACTGCGTGCGAGGCGTGTATACGTTTGAACTAGAGGCCGCTTCCCATTCGTACCAGATGGATATTAAGCGTAAAAGGCGCTCCTATCAAGATATTCACCGTACTTATGATGATCTGGTCACTGCGCTGGTTCGAAAATATCAGTACGGAGATGCCATTGATACGGTAAGCAACCATGCCAAACTGGAGACATTTGTTTTACAATATGAGGAGACGGATTGGGCATTTTTAAAACGTCTCGCTTCTCGCTTTGGCTCCGTACTTGTGCCAGAGGTAACCGCAGCCTCACCTAAGGTTTTCTTCGGGATGCCAGAAGGCAAGCAGCATAAAGTGGAACGAGATGTATTTTATCGAGTACGTAAAACGTTCCATGAGCTGGATGCGGAAAAGCCAGGCGAACGTGCTGGCTCGTATGTCACCTATATGATCGAAAGCCTGCAATACTATGCGCTGGGCGACCTCATCACGTTACCCATTGGACAAGGTAAAGAACTGGTCGTGGTTCGGGCAGTAACCACACTAACGGATGGCTTACTGCGTACCCGTTACGATCTTCAAGTCGAACAGGATATCCGCTATGCCCGGTATGAAAACGATCAGGCCACCGGGATTTCACTGACAGGAACGGTGCTGAAGGTACAGGAGGATTTTGTACAGCTTCAACTGGACATCGACCCCAAGCAAGATCCTGCCAAAGCCTGCTGGTTTCCAGTAGCCACCCGTTATGTCGCCGAAGAACACATTGGCTGGTACGATATGCCTGAGATCGGGGAACGGGTGGAATTATATCTGCCTACCCACCGCGAACAAGATGCCTATGTAACAGATTCACTGCGACAACAACGCCACACCAATGGTCAGCCGAATGTGAAGGTATAGCAACATGTGCAAGGTATAGCAACATGTGCAAGGTAGCGGCGTAGAAATGTCTGAGCATGATCTGACCCTATCCACCTCCGGTGAATTTTCCATTACACTGCATGAAAGTAGCGGCATTACGATTGACAGTCCCGGGAATGTGCAGATTCAGGGTGGTCACGTGAAGCTCGATGCAGGCGAGAAACTTTCGCTCGAAGCTGGAACGGCGCTGTATCTAAAAGGCGGAGCCAGCAGCATGGTACTGGATGGTGAGACGGATACCAAGGCTCCGGTGATTTATCAGGAAGGTACGGTGAAGGCACCTGTTTTCGTAGCCGACCTCCCTCCTGTACCTGAGCCACCATTGATGAGCATCAAAGCATATGAGGCGGCGCAAGCTCCATCAGCAGCTAAGACATCAAGCAGCACTCCTACCGCCAAAGTGACAAGTCCAGCTGCACTTCAACAGGCCAACTCTTTGTTGGGTACGGTGTCCAAGCTATTAGGCTCCATTCCAGTGATGGGAAAAGTGGCTGGCGTTGTTGCGGGAGCTTTAGGTGGGCCTGCGACGGGTGTCATTCTGAAAGCAACCGCTATGATCCCCGTTCGGAGCAAAGGAACCCCTACCGTTGGAGGTAGTAGCAAGGGGAGCGAAGTTCACCCATTAAAATACTTGGCTGGTTTGGCCATGCAAGGGTTAATTAGTCTACACGAGCATGAGAAAGCTAAACAAGCCTATTATAACAAGTGGATTCTAGGGAAAGTGTATACGAGTGCACGTCATATTGTGAATTCCGGTGGCACATTGGAACTAGTTCAAAACCTACTGAAGGAATCGAATGCCATGGTTCATGCGTATCAGCAGGTTCCGGAAGATGTAAGAAAACGCTGGAGAGACGATTACGACAGCCGCATGGCACAGCAGCAGCCTAAACAACAAGTTGAGAAGCCTAAGTCTTGGTGGAATCGTTATCTAGATCATACGGGTAGCAGTGCGATGATAAAAAGTCAAATAGCCATGGAGCAGTCACATGCTTCTCAAAAAACAGCAAACAGCCTAGCTGAATTATACAAAGGCATAGAGCAGGCTAATAGCGTAAGGTCTCAAAATCAATTAAACTCCATTGGTGAATTTTTAGATTATTGGTCATTTGGTATACCTAAAGGATTGTATCAAGCCTATATGGAGCGCGCACGTAATCAAGGTAACTCTGGTAGTGACGCAATCAATTTTGGTACATTTGGAATAACAGAAGCTATACGCGGAGCTTTGACACCTGAAGATCCTTTGTCACCAGACCATTTGTCCAATATCATTAGTGTAGCAGGGATGGTTGAGGGAGCCGGTTCATTTTTTAAGCCGAAAACCATACTAAATTCACCAGTTAAAGAACCTGTTCATCCAGGTCCTAAAATCATAAATGAAAAAACAGAGCCACCCCAACTTCCAAACCCCAATAAAGGGAAAGAGATTGAGGGGACGGGTGATGTTGTTAAGGCAGGTAGTGGGACTACATTTGAAGGTAAAACAGGACGGAACTATAGTCGATTTGCGATTAATGACCCATCACCACCAAATGTTAAGAACGCAGAGGATTACTTTAAGATGACGAGAGGGGGTCTTATATTCGATAAAAATGGTAACCCGATAAGTAAACTTATCACAGACTATCATCCAGGTAAGATTGATGTATCAAAATATAAAGCTTTGTCTAAAGATGGAGTGTATACACATAACCATCCTAATAATGGTGTGTTTAGTTGGCAGGATTTGGAGACAGCAAGAGGTTTTGATATGGCAGAAATAAGAGCTACATTACCGAATGGAACAACACTTAGTATAGAACGGGGAGCAAATGGCTGGAATTGGGATAATATAGATACACAAATAACTCTGAATAAAGCAAAACAGAATGTACTTACTAAACCAGAGTACGCAGAATTATTAAGGCAAAGAGATCAACCGGCGCTAGATATGGCATGGATGAAAGAATTTGCTGAATTGATGGGAGGTAGTTTTAATGTATACAAATAATAGTGAGGAAAGAAAGTTCCTATATGCTAAACCCTATTTCGCTGGAGTGATAGTAGACACAGATTCAAATGAATTTGACTGGTTTGGGAACGACGAGAGGGGTCAATTAGAGAGAATCATAAAGGAGAGTAACTTTGCTGACCTTATATGTGAATTGGTTCATATTTTCAAAGAAGGGCTGCCAAACTACTACGAGCTTTCTTCACTTTTTAGTATGAATTATGAAATAGTACAAGGATATTTGATATCTCGTTATGGATTAGAACCTGCTCGAAAAGAGAAAGAAGAGTTTGAAAGACGGTTTGGTAAAGGTAAAGCAGGTATGGATAATGGAGACAAAATTATTTGTAGAGTCGAAAACGTTGAACGTAAAGATCAAGATATATCTAAAATAGAAATGGATATTGACATTGAGTGCTTAAAAATCAATGACCTTTATTTATTTGTCAACGAAATACCAGATCTGAATGAACTGAAAACCAACATAGAGGTAAAGTTTAATGATATTGACATTGCTGTTGGTAATAAACTAATCGTCAAAGATAAAACTTATAGGATTATTATTTTAGAAGATGAAAATAAGATGACTGATTAGTAATTGGGCATTTTCAGGAATAGTAAATTGTCGGCCCAGGGTCTGTCAATAACTTTGTATAAATTACGCCACAATGCGAGCTAACCGCCCGTATTGTGGTCTTTTTTAGTCTGTGGACTGGCCGCCGCGGCTTCTTAAAAGCTCCTTACCCAGTGCCTGACAATATAATTTTTCTGCGTTGGAAAATGTCGTTAATAGCTTAAAGGCAGTTGATGCGGCAGGCGCAGATTTAGATGATATTATTGAAATTATATAATTCCCTGGAAACCGAGCTACTCTAGAAGAAAAAATTCAAAGGAGAAACTAAAATGTATAAAGTTCATAGTGCGAAAGACATTAGAGGTGCTATAAAAAGTGGCCAATTGGATAGGTTAAGAGATTTACTTGAGAAAGAACCAGAAATGTTAACATGGATGACACCCTTTGGTACATGGTTACATGTAGCAGCAGCTTATGGGCATTTAGAAATAATAGAATATCTTATTAATGCAGGAATAGATACTAATGCACAGGGTGGAACTTTTTCTACAAATGCCCTAGAAAGAGCAGCTACAAAAGGGCATTTAGATATTGCTGAATATCTCATTACCCAGAATGTCGAGATTGATACTAGTGAGCCAGATAGAAATCCTCTGTTCGCTGCAATATATGGTGGTCATTTTGAGATTGTCAAATTGTTAGTCGAGAATAATATAGATATATCTATAAAATACTCTGGTGACAACATGAAAGATATGGATGCTTATGCGTTTGCCATTGAAAGAGGACAAACAAAAATTGCTGAATATTTAAAGCAGAAGATGGATGAAAAAAAATAGAAAAAGAATTATTTAATGGTATACACTATCGAGATATTACAATAAAATTGGTCACAATGATTTTATAAGAGTATAATAAGACCTTGCTATCCCCCTATCAGAGTTACCAACCACATCATAACCTCTGATGGATTCACGTAATTGGTCGGCATCATAAATATCAACATGTTTGCTCATCATTTATTTACTGAAAAAGCTTAAAAATATGGAGTTTATACTTCATTAAGTATTTCCTTCAATTCATAACCAAACTCACACAAAAATGCACCCCCTAGCATTCATCGGACAAACCAAGAGGTTTGATCCAATGTCTACACTAGGGCGTGCTCTTCTAATCAGGCAAATTTTCTTTACCCCTTAACCGACCCGGCTGCGATCCCTTCCACAATCCGGTCACTCATGATGAGGAACACGAGCAAAATGGGCAAAATGCTGATCATCAGCGTAGCTCCGATCGCTCCCCAGTCGGTCGTATATTGTCCGATAAAGTTCTGAACGCCGACGGTCAGTGTTTTGTTTTCGTCCGAACTAATAAACGTATTGACGAAAATAAACTCATTCCAGTTATAGATCATGTTAATAATGGATGTCGTTGCCATGACGGGGGTTGTCATGGGCAGTACGATCCGGAAAAACATCCGGTTGACGGAGCAGCCGTCCATAACAGCCGCTTCTTCCACTTCGCGGGGCAAGGCGTAATAGAATCCCAGCAAGATCATCATCGTTGTCGGCAGATTAAAAGCAACATACGACAGGATGATAGAGAGTGAAGTGTCTGTTAAATGCAGTTTGAGGAACATACTGAACAACGGAATCAAGGTGGAATGGACTGGAATCATCAGTCCGACCATAAATAGACCGAGGACCAGCTGGCTTCCTTTCCACCGCATACGCGTAATGGCAAACGTTACAAAGCTGGCGAGCAGCACCGTCAACGCCACGGATATGACCGTAATCCACACACTATTGAAAAAGTACCGCCCGATATTGCCGCTGGTCCACACATTCATATAGTTCTCCCAATGCGGCTGGGACGGAAGTGCAAACGGCGGAAGGTTAAACACTTCCTGATTATTTTTAAGTGAGAACAACATCAGCCACACCAGCGGTAAAAGCTGCGTCACCGCCAAGATGATTAAAATGATATACAAAGCGGCATAACCGACCCGAGTTAACATTTTGTCGCGGGTAGCGACTCCAAGCGGATAGTTGGCGGCTGCCTGGGTTTTCATATCCGTTCCTCCCTCTTCCTGTCCTTTGTTACCCTCATCTATTTACATGACTGTATTATGAATACTGGATGGTGTCACTAGTAGCCGTAACCTTGCGGATCAGCCACGTAGCGATCAGACAGATGAGCAGCAAGGCAAAGGCTGTAGCGCTACCGTATCCAAAATCAAAGCTGCGGAATGCCTGGTGGTACATGTACGAAGCCATCACTTCACTGGCTCCATTCGGCCCACCATCCGTCATGACGTAGATGAGGTCAAAATATTTGAGCGAGCCGACAATGGACAATATGATCGTAACGTTAATCACCTCGCGCAGCAGAGGCAATTTGATACGAGTCGCAATCTGCCAGGCACTGGCGCCGTCGATCCGGGCAGCCTCCATCAGCGTTTCGGGAATGTTTTTCAGCCCGGCATAATAGATCAGGATATAAAAGCCTGCATATTGCCAAATAATCGGGATGAACAAGGCAACCAGCACCAAGGACGGATTAGCTAACCATTCAGGCGGATTGTGGACTCCGACCGACACCAGTAAGGAATTGAGCACTCCGTTCGTTGGATGGTATATTTTGAGCCACAGCTGTGCGATCGCTACAGAAGACAGCAGCATGGGAATCAGATAAATTTTTCGCAGCAGATTCGCTCCCTTGATTTTCCCTGACAAAATCATCGCAATGACCAGATAACCAATCAGACTGATGCCTGAAAACAAGGCCAACAGCAGCGAATGCCAGGCACTTTGCCAGAACGCTTTGTCTGTGAACAAATGTTGATAATTGTCCAGCCCCACAAAAGTCATAGGGCCGATTCCATTCCACTGATTCAGGCCGTAATAGCCGGTCAGAACGATGGGCACATATATTACGGCGAATAACAGCAGCAGAGAAGGCAATACATATAGAGCAATGACAAGCTTATTGGACATGACCTTTTCCACGGTTGGACCTCCTTAGGTGGTCAATTTCAATTTCCTTTCTCGATGGCAGCCTTATGCTGCTCGGCAAATTGTTGCGGTGTCACCGCTTTACCAAACAACGCCTGAATCATATTCAAATGTACCTGCGCTGCATTTGGCTTCATCTGTACATCGGCGAACAAGGTAATGCTGCTGGCTTGATTCAGTCCGTTCAGCAAATCGACATACAGCTTGGGCAAATTTTCTTTGGAGGTGTCCACTTTCGTCGCCGGAATAACGCCTGCCTGTGTGACCGATTGCTCTCCCCATTTGACTACGAAGTATTCAACGAACGCTTTGGCCTCTTCTTTCACCTTGGAATTTTCCGAAACGAACAAGCCTACTCCCGGACCTCCTACCCAACTGTTCTCGTTGCCCTTGCCGCCTGCAACCATCGGGAATTTAAAGAAGCCAATTTGATCTTTAAATGCTTGCGGGATTGCGGGATTGGTCGTAAAATTCGGCAATTCCCAAGTAGCCATCAAATACATCGCTGCCTTGTCGTTCATAAACTCAGATTTTCCCTCATCATTGGACAAGCCGTTAAACCCTTTGTTAAAGGCATTCATATCCACAAGTGTCTGGACTTCGGAGGCCGCCTGAATTAAACCAGGGTCATCGAACGATCCTGAGCCATCAATCGCTTTTTTCAGCGTTTCGTTACCTGCTATACGATCCGCCAAATACATATACCAGAGCGAGCCGGTCCAGCGGTCTTTATTGCCCAATGCAATCGGTGCAACTCCATGATCCGTAAGTGTTTTCACAACCTGCTTAAATTCGTCAAATGTCGTAGGGACCTTCAAGTTGTATTTTTGGAATATGGCTTTGTTGTAATAAATAGGTGTAATATTCAATTCAATCGGAAGCGCATACGTTTTGCCATTCAGCGCATAGGCTTCGGTCGTTCCCGGTACGAATTTATCCTTCAGCTTGGAACCATTCAACAGGTCATCCATCGGCGTAAATAATCCACCTTTAACGTAAGGCTCCATAAAACCCGCTGCCCAGGTGATGCCGATATCCGGCAATTCATTGGAAGCTGACAGCACTTTGAGTTTGTTTTTGTATTGTTCATTTTCCAGCACTTCCTGTTGAATGACGACATTCGGATGATCCTTTTGGTATTGATCTATAATCTGAGTCACAAGCTTGCTCTGCTGTGCCGAACTTCCCTCTGGCCACAGGTGCATCATTTTGAGTGTAACCTTTCCCCCTTCTCCACTAGAACCGCCTTGACCATCCTTGCCAACACCGCAACCGGATAGCACCAGCATGAATGACAGCAGCAGGGTCAACCCAGCAAACCATTTTTGATGTGAGCGCTTACGTAAACCATACTCGTTGGACATCGTTAGACCTCCGTTTGTTGTAGTTATATTTTTTGTAACCGTTATCATTTGTAAGTTTAGCACTCCATTCCTGCTTTCAACAGGGTACGCTCATTGGGTATAATTCCACTTTTATTGGGTTTGATCTGCCTACTATCAGTCGATATTCTCCGGCCCTGTACGCATCTGCTGCCTGTAGCGGCTGGGACTTACCCCCTCGGTCGCTTTGAAAACTTTAATAAAATATTTATCTGTTCGGTAGCCTGATCGTTCGCCGATTTGGGCAATCGTCAACTGGGTATGCAGCAGTAGTTCCTTGGCCCGTTGAATCCGCAGCCGATGCAGATATTCGCTGAAGGACAAACCACTTTGCTCCTTGAATAAAACACTAAAATAGCTCGCATTCAGGTGTGAATGCGCGGCAGTCTGCGCCATCGTAATGGATTCGTGAAGATGCTCCGCCATATAGGTAAAGGCACGTCGTACCGGATCACTAAGGGTAGCCGCTTGGAGATCGAGCTCTAGCAGAACAGGGTCAGCCAGCTTATCCAGCTTCTCGTACCGCTGCCGCTCCTCTTCCAGCCGAAGCGCTTCATTGACCGCATTCAGCAGCTCCTGCTTATCAATCGGCTTGAGCAAATAATTGACGGCTCCCAGACGAAGAGCCTGCTGGACATAATCAAACTCCGCATAACCCGAGATGACAATGATCGCTGGTCGTCGTGAATCCCGTTCCAGAGAGCGGATTAAATCCAGCCCACTGAATTCCGGCAACCGGACATCCGTAATCAACAGATGAACCGTCTCCGCACGCAGTATATTTAATGCTTCCAAACCATTACCGAATGTCACAATCCGGTATTTCCCGGCGGCCCATTGCTCCAATGTCTGGTGTACCCCCTGACGTGTTCGCTGTTCATCGTCTACAATGACAATGGTTTTGGATGAAACACTCATTCCTACCGCCCTCCATATTCATCAGGAATTTCAAAAGTGACCACAGTTCCTTCCTGCTCAGCACTATGTATCAGCACACCGTCCGTTGGATAAGATGCGCTGTCATAATAGAGAGCAAGCCTGCGCTGCACATTCACTAGTCCCATACCGGTTCCCTTGCTCTGGCAGGCTGCTCCCCCCATCGACGCTGTACGCACAGCTGCAAGTTCTTCCATTGTCATTCCAGGTCCGTTATCTATGACCGCGATCTTGGTCCAACCCGATCTGGTCGAAGGAGTGACACTGATTTCAACGCGGCCGTTGCCGATGCGATTTTCCACACCATGCAAAATGGCATTCTCTAGAATAGGCTGGATCAGCAGTTTAGGAAGCGGAATTCTGGCTGCCTCTGAAGGCATATGAATTTGCCAGCTCAGACGTTCACCAAGACGCATCTCCATCAGTTCCAGATAACGACGGATTTGCGCCATTTCTTCCCCGAGGGTCACCCAAGAGTCATGGTGAGCCGGTTCGATAACATAACGAAACAGCCGCGACATGGACACCATCAGCCCGGCAAGCTCCTCCTCTCCCTTCTCCTGTAGCGACCAGTTGAAAGCATCCAGCGTATTAAAAAGAAAATGCGGATTGATCTGCGCCTGCAGAGCTTTAAGCTCGGTCTGGCTTTGTAAAACCTCCTTCTCGCAAATAACACGGATCAATTCATTGATATCGACAATCATCGTGTTGTACTCTGCGTTCAATTCTCGCAGCTCGACGGCTGCTGCCGGTTCTGGATTCAGGGCCAATGCCCCTTCCCGTGAACGGCGCATCGCCTGAATCAAGTGACCTATCGGTCTTGTAATCAACGTAGACAACATAAAGGACATGAACAGGAATAGCACGGCACCAAGAGACGCGGAAATGATAAGCGTAGTCCGTAAAACCGTAATTCCGTCTGTGACGACGCTAACCGGAATCAGGATCAGCAGCGACCAGCCCGTCCGCTCCGACTGCTGAACCGCCTTCACATATTCCCGCTCTCCAATATGAACCGTCTGTGTCTTGCTATGCAGTACACCTGACAAATCTGTCTGGTTCATTGGTTCACCCGACAGCAGCTGGCCTTGACGATCTACAAGCAGCATGGTTTCATCCGCTTCTTCATTGACTGCTGACGCACCATTCAGTCCAAAATAGCTTCGCTCCATACGGGTAATCAGGTACCCTCCACGTGAGAACCAACGATCCACCAGACTCACCTGCCGAATTGCCAGCAGTGACCGAGGGTCCTCGGGATCAATACCTATCCAGACCAGTCTTCCTTTCATCTGATTCGCTTCACGAATGTCTGCCTGTCCGATACGTTCCTCCAGACTGCCCTCTCTAATCGGAAACAACATCTTCCCTTCGGCGGTATAGAGCTCCAGCGATCCCACACTCGGCATATAAGCCTGATAGCTATGCATCACTTGCAGTAGGGATTGACGCTGTCCGAAATTCACCTTGCCCCCGTTGCGCTCCTCCAGCAAAATATGCTGAACAGACGGGTGATTCGCGACCTGCTCTGTCAAGCTGTCCATCTGGCCGATTAATGCATCCAGCCTACCGCTTGCTTGTACCGCGGTCTGACCAATATGTCGCTCGGCACTGTCTTTTAACAAGTGAGACACATTGAGATAAATGAACGCCCCCGCCACACTCATCATAATGAGCATTACCAGTATAAATCCGATAAAAATCTGATTACGTAATGTGTTTAATGGCTGAAACCTTGACCTTGAACGCATATGCCTTCTCCCCCTGAACCATCGCAGAAAAGTTGATAATGATAACGCTTTCTATTTTTCCATTCTAGCGCATCGTTCCACTTTGTTGGCATATTTTTAATTGAGATTAATTAAAACGTACATCACTCTCCAAAATCATTACGATTGATAACAACACGTAATAACGATATATTAAAAAAAAATGACCCCCGACAAATGCAGGAGCCATCTACTGACCAGTTAAACTCGAAGCTTCTTTCAAATCACCCAAACTAAGGTACCGTCCAGGCTTCGAAGCTTGTATATAAAATAGGTATCCTATTGGAGCGCAGCCAAAATGCGGTCGCACAGCTCCATCGTTTTCACGTTGTCTCGTCCACTTGAATCAGGCGTACGTCCTTCTTGGCAGCAGTTCATGAAATGTGCGATTTCACCGACAAAACCGCGCAAGTACAAATCACGGTATCCGCCCGACATCGCGGAAGCTGATGGTGTCAGAACCGTATCATTTTCCGCAAGGGATTTCCAAGGAAGCTCTGTATGACTCTCCGACTTGTGAATGATCAGTGTATTCACCTCATCCGCGTTCGCAAAACCGTGATCAAAGGTAACCGTAATACCTTCACTCTCGCGTGTCCATGCTGTCATACCTACGAAGTATAAGCTGCCCACTACACCATTTTCAAATTTCAGGGCAATCGTATGGGAAATACACTCACCGTTATCGTTCGCAAATCCGGTAACCTGCACCACTTCTCCAAACAAATAACGTACCAGATCGACCATATGAACTGCCGCCAGCTTCATGAAATCTTCGCCGGTTTTACAAAACAGGGTACTGTCCACGAGAAATTTCGCCTGAAATGAGCGTGCGGCTCCAAGCGAGCCGCCCTCAATTAATTCTTTTAATTTTATGTATACAGGTGCGTAGCGCTTCATGAAGCCGACCATCAGCACGACACCTGCTGCTTCTGCCGCATCTGCAATTTGGGCCGCTTCCTCGGCATTCCAGCCCAGCGGCTTGTCTACAAAAACATGTTTTCCGGCCTTAATGCAGTCCAGTACAAGCGAAGGATGATCTGCCGCTTGTGCAATCACGACAACTCCATCACAGTCTTCCTGCTCCAGCATAGCCTTGTAATTGTCATAAGGTGTGCCACTGCTTCCAAACCGCTGAAGTGCTGTCTTCGATCTGCTTAGATCTCTAGTCGCAATCGCCTGAATTTCAGCACCTGCCCCAATAACAGCAGGATATATATTTGTTGAAGCGTGAAAGCCAGCCCCGATAAAACACAGCTTCGCCTTGCTCATGTTAGTCCCTCCCATGTACACACTAAAATAATTCGATCCCATCGTACCATATTGCCGAAGTATATATACAGTGGCATAAAGATAAAGGACATGATTCTTAAGGAGAACAAGCCAAAGAAGCCTTAACAAAGATAATCCCTTATCCTTGCTAAGGCTCTGTCTGTATCACCAGCAACAATCCTTAAAAATACATTCAATTACAGGGTTCAGGTGTTATCTTGTGGATAACGAAGCCCATTTTTGCTCCAGCCACTGATCAAATTCAGCACCCTTGTCACCTTCGTAGATGTCATAAATATCGACTCTCATCTTGTGCAACTTCTCGCGAAAATCGTTATAGGTATGATCGGCTGGCAAGCTTTTTTTAATCCGCACCAGAATCTTCGTCAGACCCTTAACAAGCTCACCTTCTTTGCGCACAGGCGGCTGTACATTCTCGCCCCATTCCTGAAGTCTGCGGTAAGCGGCTTCCTGAACGGCATATACCGTATCATTATTCAAACGGTGTGTCAGCAAGTCAATCGTCTGCTGGTTCTTCCATGCACCCAGATCATTTACCGCAGCTAGGCGTGTTTTCCAATCGGAGGTTCGGTTTGCAGCTACTTTAAGCTGCTCATATACTTCTGCAAATTCCTGCTGAGTTTCGTTGTTTTCCAAAATTGTCTCATCCTTTTCTAAAAATCACTATATTACTGTTCATCACGATTGCCGTTTGTTAAATATAACATACTTGCAGGTCTTCTTCTAAAAAAAGATAAAAATGAAATGATCGGACGTTATAGGAAATCTGCACGTGCTGGTGTAAATGCATCTAGCAGAATACCGCCATCCTCCAGTGGGATACAGCCATGAAGAGTATCGGATGGAAAATGGATGCTGTCTCCTTCTTTGACAGTCTGCACTTCCTTGGTTTCGCCATTATCGATCATGAACTTAAAACTTCCCTTTATTACATAAGTGACTTGTTCATGGACATGCTTATGCAACAGGATCTCCCCTGTTTGGGCTTTAGCAAACATCACTTTGACATACATAAGCTGGTCGCTGTGGGCCAGCACTTTCCGGGTGGTATTACTGTCAACGATATCAATTTGAATATCTTGGTCGTTAAAAAGCATGGATAATTCCTCCTTTTTTTAGATGAGTTATTTTTTAAAAAATTCATAAATCGATTTAGTTTAAACCCAGCGGAAAATAAGCCAAAGCACTCCGGAAAGAGTAGTAAAGTCGGGATCGGCGAACGTTACCCCTTCGGCACCCAAAAAAGAAAAGAGCGGCAAGGTGAGAGCCGGCAGCAGACAGAGCAAGAATCCATTAAGACAACTGGAAATAACCGCTCCTCTAAAACCACCGCTGGAATTGCCGAATATCGCAGCTGCACCACCAGCGAGGAAGCAGGCCATGATCCCTGGTACAATAACAGGCAATCCGACAAACGGGAAAAGAAAGACGCAGGCAACGCCTGTGAAGAAGCTGACCAAGAAGCCTACCAACGCGGAATTGGGTGATTTGTCGAACAGTACCAGAACATCTACACCAGGGATTGCTCCAGGTGCGAACACTTGGGAGAAACCTTTGAAAGCGGGTACAATTTCAGTTGTGAACAGCTTAACACCTGCTTTTGCGATATACAAGCCGGCAGCAAAAATAGCTGACTGTTCGAGGATGAAGACGATATATTCTTTGCCATCCGATAATTTGCTGACATAATCAGAACCAGCAACCAATCCAGATACCAGTAAAAGCACAAGCATCGTCAAGGTCGTTGCAACATTGGGGTCGCGCAAAAAACTGATGCGGTCATTAATTTTTACATTTTCGGTGTCATTTTCACGGTTGCCAAAAACTTTCCCTAAATAGGTACCTAGAATGTAAGAGGTCATGGAAGCATGAGCAATCGTATATTCATCCGATTTAATAATGTTTTTGCTGGCATTTCGGAGTAGGTAAGGAAACACCGCCATATAGCTCCCAATTATCAAAGAACCGACGATGATCGTAGTCAGCGAACTGAGACCCAGACCTTTCATAACGGCTGTAGCGGCAAAGCTCATGAACAAAATCAAGTGAAGAGACAAATAAATGTACTTGAACTTGGTCAGGCGCGCAAGCACAATGTTAAGGATCATGGAAAAGAGCAGAATGAGCGCAGCATCCGCCCCGATCTGATCAATGGTCAGTGCCATAATGGCTTCATTGCTTGGTACGACACCTTTAAGGTTGAACGCATAAGAAAAAATTTGACTGAAGTTAGTGAGAACGCCACCTAAAATGCCGCCGCCGACCTTGATCATGGTGAAGCCCATAAAAGAAAGAGTAGTTCCTGTAATGATTTCTGATACTTTCTTCCTCTGGAATATAAGGCCGAGTAATGTCACAATCGCGATAATGATGGATGGCTCCCTGATAATGCTCATAAACATTTCCATAGTGATCTCCGACTTTCTTTTATTTATTTTTCATTCTTACTAAATCGATTTAGTAATACTCGAAAAAAATTTCCCTTCCGGGAATGTAAAAAGAAGCAGAATCATTTTTGTGAATTAAATCACAACTTACTCCATACATTATTCGTTTAAGCTCCATTCCTCCCCTCTCCTCAATCGCAATCATCACTAAAATCAGACCATACATAAATGAAAGGGTATTCATGACTCGAATCATAAGATCATTATAGCTCTTTATTTTCTTTTTACAATAGAATTCATAAAAACGTTTTCAAAAAGATGAAAAGGACTTATTCAATTATTCAGTTCAGCTTTTGGACAGATTCTCTGTGGTTAATGACCGGATTCATTCGGATGATTTCTGACAGCTCCTCATGATCCTGTTCTTTTTGATCAATTTTCTCCAGCAGTAGCCTGGCACTTCTTTTCCCCATTTCAAAACTCGGCTGGGAAACGGTTGTGATCGGCGGATTATAAAAAGACGCAAAGGATACATCATCTATGCCAATCAAGGAAAAGTCCTTAGGTATGGTCAGATGATTATTTTTGGCATAGATCAGCACCTGCTCCAAAATCATGTCATTCGTAGCAATAATTGCAGTGGGCGAATTCTCCATGTGGAATAGTTGTCCAATCAGATTAGGCATTTCATCCAACCTGCCGCTTTTGATATAGTTTTCATTCACTGGGATGTCATGTTTGCCCAGCGTATTTCGATAACCTGACAGCCGCTCACTTCGTGTGGTGATCGCTTTTTTGCCTAAGGGGAACGTGATAATCCCTATGTTGTTATGACCATGCTCAATGAGTGCTTCAACCGCAAGCTCGCTGGCCCTTTCATTATTCAGCAGCACCGTATCTACGCTCAGTTCATCGATTTTTCGGTCCACAAACACGAAGGGATAGCCATTCTTGACAAGGGAAACATATAATTTCTTGTTCTCTTCCGTCGGGAAAATGATAAGTCCATCCACTTGCCGAGCAATCATCGACTGGACATACTTTTTCTCTTTGAGCGAATCATCATCAGTATTGCAGACAATGACTTGGACATTTTCCAGTTGGCATTCATCTTCAATGGCACGCACGACTTCTGTTGTAAATCTCGATAAAATGGTTGAAGAAATAACCCCCACAATGAAGGTCTTCTTCTGCTTGAGACTACGTGCTACCTCATTGGGTATATAACTGAGATCCTCAATCGCTTGCTCGATCTTCTTCTTGGTGTTTTCACTCATATAGTTGTATCTCTTTTGCAGAAACTGCGAAACTGTACTCTTCGACACCCCGGCACGCTCTGCAACTTCCTTCATCGTTGTTACCATAATTACCCTCCTCTCTTTTTCTGCATGTCAGGCGTGTTATTTTTCAAATATATATATTCTGCAACCTGTATGTAAAGTGAATTCCACTTTATTATATACCTTCTATTACAGCAGGAAAATATAATAAATAAAGAGTTAGAGCGTGCCTCTACTCATATACAAGCGCGGCCAAAAATACGGGGTGGAAACTCCTTCAAGAATCTTTTACAAGAGGAACTTTCCTACTTAGCTTGATAATCCGTTGTTATAAATCCATTGATTTCGAACGAAATCTTAGAAATATACGAATTTTATGAACTTGTTTGATGGAAGATTTGAACATAAAATGAAAATGTAATCGGTTACAAATTCTTTTAAATAAAGGAGGAAGCAAGAATCATGAAGAAAAAAGGATTAAAAAAAACATTTTTCGTCATTGCCTCCCTCGTAATGGGCTTCACACTGTATGGCTATACTCCCGCTTCGGCAGATGCAACCAGTGTGAAAGGATATTATCACACCCAAGGAAACAAGATTGTAGACGAATCCGGGAAAGAGGCGGCATTTAACGGCCTGAACTGGTTCGGTCTGGAAACTCCTAATTACACCTTGCATGGACTGTGGAGCCGCTCAATGGACGACATGCTGGATCAGGTGAAGAAAGAAGGCTACAATCTGATTCGTCTGCCTTACAGCAATCAGTTGTTCGATTCCAGTTCCCGTCCAGACAGTATTGATTATCACAAAAACCCTGATCTGGTCGGATTAACTCCGATTCAAATTATGGACAAGCTGATCGAAAAAGCTGGACAACGTGGTATTCAGATTATCCTTGACCGTCACCGTCCAGGCTCAGGTGGGCAATCCGAGCTGTGGTATACATCCCAGTACCCTGAGTCTCGCTGGATTAGCGACTGGAAAATGTTGGCTGAACGTTATAAAAACAATCCAACCGTCATTGGTGCGGATTTGCACAACGAGCCACACGGTCAAGCAAGCTGGGGTACAGGCAATGCCTCCACAGACTGGCGTCTGGCGGCACAACGTGCAGGGAATGCGATTCTGTCCGTGAATCCGAATTGGCTGATTCTTGTAGAAGGTGTAGACCACAATGTACAAGGCAACAATAGCCAATACTGGTGGGGTGGCAACCTGACAGGTGTAGCTAACTATCCTGTCGTTCTGGACGTGCCGAACCGTGTCGTATATTCTCCGCATGATTACGGCCCTGGTGTGTCTTCGCAGCCATGGTTCAACGACCCGGCCTTCCCGTCCAACCTGCCAGCGATCTGGGATCAAACCTGGGGCTACATCAGCAAGCAAAACATAGCTCCGGTACTGGTCGGTGAATTCGGCGGTCGTAATGTTGATTTGTCTACTACTGAGGGGAAATGGCAAAATGCACTCGTAGACTATATTGGTGCCAACAACCTGTACTTTACGTACTGGTCCCTGAATCCGAATAGCGGCGACACAGGCGGTCTGCTGCTGGACGACTGGGCTACCTGGAATCGTCCGAAGCAGGACATGCTGAGCCGGATTATGAAGCCTGTTGTTTTCGTAGCGGAACAAGCGAAAGCAGCAGCCGAATAGGCATAGGGCTTCACTTCACTATTGTAAAAGCCGATTTTCCACCTTCAGACCAGATTGTGCTGGGTTATGAAGATGTGGAGAAACGGCTTTTTTTGTTCTTCCAGTTTTACACATTGTAAATTCCCCATTGAATGGGTCATTTTGTAAACTAAATCTCTCTTTTAACCGATAAATACATATGTTGGATTTGAATTCAGAAAGGAAGATTTCATGTGATTGTTTGGAAGGGTTTTGGTATTTTAAATATCGTTATTCCAGGGATTTTATTTGTTGTTGTCGGGAGTTTAGTATCCGCTCTAGGGCTTGACTCCATAGATTTCCGGCTGCCGATGGCTTTTGTGTTTATTGTGTCGGGAGTTATTATCTGGTATTTGGGAAAAGCGCTTAACGCCGACTCGGACAAAGTGCTAGTTGATATGGAAACAGGGCAACGCTATCGAATGGGAACCCAGCACAGTTTATTTTTTATCCCTATGCATTATTGGGGCCCTGCCGGTCTAGCAATCGGATTTATTTTAATCGTTGCATCAATATTTATATAATGTTGATTGCAAAACATGAGCTATTCCGAACACCACAATGCGAGCCAGTTGCTCCCATTGTGGTCTTTTTCCTTTTCGCAGGTCAATTATGATTGGATACCACAATGGTTTACTTGTAGGCCAATGGGTTTGGCGCAGGTGAAAATCTAGCTCATGCTTCGCCCCAGCTGCTCCACCTTGCTCAGCCAATCGTTGCGCTGCTGATCCGATAACTTATTCATGAGATCAATGTTCGTAGAACGTACTGGTTTGACACCACATAGATGCAGCGTGGAATCCTTCATCATGCGATGCCCAGGCTGTCCCTGGAAAAATCGGTAGTACCAATGCGGACCGTCCATCGTTGTAATGAGGCGGGCCGTTCTTCCTTTTAGAAGCTTGTCAGGCAGGGGTTTTCCTTTTTGATACTTAAACGCAAATCCCGGCATAAAGGTACGGTCAATGAATCCTTTCATTAATGCAGGCAAGCTGCCCCACCAGATCGGAAAGACAAAAACGAGATGTTCTGCCCATTTAATCGACTCCTGTGCTTGGATCAAATCAGGTTCCAGCGGCAATTTATTACGATATCCACCTAATAGATTTGGATTAAAGTCCAACGCGGATAGCTGCAACAAACGAACCTCTGCCCCTGCAGCCTTCGCTCCTTTTACATAGGATTGAGCCAACGCTTCTCCATAACTGCCAGCAACCGGATTTCCTTGAATCACCAATATTTTTTTAGACATATAAGCCACTTCCTACCTTCATATTATGATTTTAGTTAGAAAACACTAACTTTATATTTAAAAAGAAAAGGTCACTACTGACCTTTACTTAATAAAGCAGTTAAACGTTGTTTGACCTCTGCTGCAAATGGAACTAACTGCTGTGGAAGTTCACCTTCCAGGCTGGACACGGACAAGCGTGTAATGGCTCCAATGATGAGCACACCGGATAGCTGAGCATCCTGCTTCGGCAGTTCACCTTGTTGAATCCCCTGTTCGATGAATTCAGTCAACGCCTTCAGCGGCTGACGCACGTTCTGGCTCTGGCTTGCTTCAACATACAGCTCATGGTGCTGTGATAGTAGAAGCAAACCATACTGGTCCTCATCATGCATATTCAGCACTTCATCCACCAGTTGATGGAAACGACTAACGAAGTTCCCACTCTGCTTGCGATAGAAGTCAATTAATGTGGTGTAGCTATTACAATACTGCCCGAATACTTCCAAGGCCATCGCATCTTTACTCTTAAAATGCTTATAAATCGCGGCATCCGTCACACCAGCAGCCTCTCCAATTTCTTTGACTGAAATCCCGTCAATTCCTTTGGTTGCAAATAAGCACATCGCTGCCTGCAGAATATCTTTCTTTTTGCTGTCTATATGTGTTTTCTTGTTCATAAAATTATAGTAAGTGATAACTAACGAAAATGCAAGTCATATTTATGCATGCTCATTCTGTCTTCATACTTTCATTTGAAATATATTGAATTAAACCTAAATGCCATGTTTTTATAAGAGATTAATCATAAATACCTTAAATAATACGTACATCACCCCATTTTATTCATATAAAATAGATATGTAACCGAATAAAACGGGCGCTAGGACAGGTGGGACTAATTATGTTTGAGGTGCATGCAGTCACCCAGCAGGGAAAAGACTCAGTCAGTCTTAGATATGGAGCGACGAGCACATTTCCCCGCTGCAAAAAGTCGTACAAGCCATCTATGACCCAGGCTCCAAAGCGGTCTTCAGCTTTGGCATGTAGGGCGCAAAGGTTCGTTGCCCCAAGAAACAGCTGTATCTGCCTCTGGGTTGCCTCACCGTGAACGGACGACCCACGCACTGTCCATAGAAGAAATTCATAATCTTGTGCTGGCCTTCAAGGATGCCGCTATACGGGCTTTGCAAGCCGGTTACATCGCAAACAGTATCATCCACTGGATCGCACACTAAATTGGACAATTTCCACAATAATAGGTGTGCCGGAGGAAATTGCCTCCCCTTCGTTAAGGCGAATCGTCAGCGATTCAGGTGTCAGGCCATACAATGTGCTTTCTTGTATCATTCCATTAATGTATAGATTGGCATAACTGTTGCTTCCGACATTAAACCGCTGAAAGGGCTCCTGTACACCATCTACAGAAAATTGATCCGCCATAATCGTGATTGAAGATTCAATTGTAGCAGGTGCAAAATAAAAATACCGCTCGGCTATGGGTATAATTCCAATATTTGAAATGTCAGCTGCCGGACCGGTTGGGCCTGTTATACCTTGGGCTCCGGTAGGGCCCGCTATGCCCTGTGCTCCACTAGGGCCGGGTGCACCTGTTGCACCTGAACTACCTTGGACGCCAGCCGGACCTGGCGCTCCCTGTGTTCCTGCTGGACCTTGTATTCCTGGTATTCCTTGGACTCCCGGTGTTCCCGCAGTTCCCGGTATGCCTTGTGCTCCTGCTAAGCCTGGAATACCTTGCACTCCTGTTAACCCGGCTTCTCCTTGGTTCCCTGTCAAACCGGGAATGCCTTGTGCTCCAGCCGAACCCGGAACACCCCGCTTTCCCGTCTTGCCCATTCTCCGCCTCTGCTTGGTAGGAGTATTTCTACATCTCCGTTGCATGATTAGCTTCGGATGCTTTTTGGCATGGAACCCCGTTTTTGTTCTACCTTTGCATGAATAACTTGTTTTACACTTTTTACGTTTGTTGATCTTGCAATGTAAGGTCCTCTTTCCTTGCCTTCTTAGTGATGAATCGCGTCTCCTCATATCAGCCGTATACACCTCCTTCTCACATGCTTATTTATGTATTGTATGCATATCCCCCTTTAGGGTTTTAGGCATTTGTAACCTTCAGATTCCAAGTATTCGCTTCCATCTGTATTTGTAGCAAAATAGGCCTTCTCCATTCACCCTATTATTAAATAGAAAGGTTAATATGCCGTTTCCGAATAGGTTGAAAAATCATTTATTGATTAAGAGCCACCGAATGCAATGGCTCATTACCAGTAAAGAAAGGAGGTGAGAACGATGCCAATCGTAAAACCTGTGTTCACAGCAGTGGCTACTGCTCCAGTGTCAACAGGTGGTGCCATAACCACGACCATAACCCCAACCACCACTCGTTTTTTTGCAACGATTACAGCCGGGATGATCGGAGCAACAACAACAACTGTTCCTGCTGCAAGTTTTGTAGATGACGCCGATGCTCCCGTTGTTGCTTTGCCGACATTAGCGGCTACTGATTCTGCTAATTATTATATTAACGGAGTGATTCAGCAGAGCTCCTTATTCACCCTCACCACAGCAAGTTTGGTCATTGCCTCTATAGACATTACACCGGGTGTCCCAGTTGTTATAGAAATAGCAGATTTTAGCGGCACAACCTCCACCATATCAACTCAGCCCACCATCTCTGCCCCTACCGTAACGATTATCACTTAAGACGTTTCATCATTTTGATTCGAGATGGACTGAACGGTCATTCACGCTGTACATTACCCCATATAAGCTAGAAAAGACCGATTCAGATGTCGATATCTGAATCGGTCTTTTAAGCTCAAGATGAATATACAATCGTTTTCAAATGACCGGGTACTGTATGATTAAGGCAAAATAGCAAAGGAGCGCACCGGAAATCCGGGGGAATCTTGAATGCTCGGAACGATATTATATATGACCGCGCCCGTTGGAGGCAGCTTGTCCAAATTCGTCAGTACCTCAACTTGATACCGATCCTGCTCCAATATGTAATATTCCCCTACTAGCTTGCCGGCTTTGCGATAAGCTACAGAAGAATCGGTATCTAGCGTTTCATGTCCAATGGCAGCCACATTCCGTTCTTCTACCAAAAAGCGCAGCGCCTCCAGCGACCAGCCCGGGCAGTGTGCGTCTCCGGCGTCGTCCTTGTTCGAGAAGGCATCTGAATCAGGCCATCGTTTGCTCCAATCACTGCGAAAAGCGACAAAGGACTGATCAGCAATGCGTCCATGCTCTTTCTCAAAGTCCAAAATATCCGCAACCGTAAGTTCATAGTCAGAATTGGCTGCAACGGCTACTGAACGGTCAATGACAACTAGCGGCAAAACCAGCTCCTTCAACGAAAGCTCATGCAAGTAACGTTTGCCTTTCACAAAATGAACGGGTGCGTCAATATGAGTTCCATACTGACCCGGAAAGCAGTATTGTTTTACAAAAAAGCCATCGTCGTGGGTAAACAGGGTATCCACCTGAACATTATCGAATACTGGAAAATGGGGGATTTCAGGATAAAAAGCGTGGGACAAGTCTACCCACTCTTTTTGCTTCAACAACTTCAAAATATCTGCTAAATGCTCTGCCATGATACCCATTCCTCCTCAGCTTTATTACAAGCCATTTTACCTGAGGATTCTTCAAAAATCTATAAATCGATCTGCCGTTCTAATATATAGATTGAAATCGTTAACATTTTGAGAAAAACACAAAAACAATTCCATATATTCATATATACATTTCCTATTCCGTGTGGTTGTTAACGTTTTCATTATTACATATACGCATTGATTGGAAAAAGAAGGGCTCTATTGAATTATATAAAAAATTCGACAAAAATTTTAGTATGTAACTTTTATTATATTAACAAATACTGGAACACAAAGTATGATAGAAAATGTAGAAACCACAGGAGCACCCGGGACTCCCTTCGTTCGTCTACTCCATTAATCCAATATACGGAGGTATTTTATGAAAAAGAGATTTTCACTCGGAATTGCGGCAGCTCTGCTGTTCACTACCCTGTCCCCTCTTGGTGCACCTGCTCATGCAGCCAGCGATATTGGTAAAGAAACGCTTGGCAACAAAAACGGATGGGCAGCCTTTTCTACAGGCACAACAGGCGGAGCGGCGGCCTCTTCTTCCAATATCTTCACCGTAACGAATCGCAAGCAATTAGTCGATGCTTTGGGCAAAAACAGCAATAGTACGCCTAAAATCATTTATGTCAAAGGCACGATCAATGCCAACGTCGATGACAATAATAAACCGTTAGGGTTGAATGACTACAAGGATTCTAACTACAGTTTTGACGCCTACCTCAAAGCGTATGATCCATCCACCTGGGGTAAAAAGGCTCCGTCTGGCACTTTGGAAAAGGCACGTGAGGCTTCACAAAAAAATCAAGCCAGTCGTGTCATTATTGATATTCCGTCCAATACAACGATTATCGGACTGGGTAGCGACGCTGTCATTAACGGTGCAAACTTCCAACTAAAAAAAGGGACAGATAACGTTATTATCCGTAATATCGAATTCCAGGATGCCTACGATTATTTTCCTCAGTGGGACCCAACAGACGGCAGCACAGGCAATTGGAATTCGGAATATGACAGTATTACAGTTAACGGCGCCACACATGTATGGGTAGACCACAATACCTTCAATGATGGGTCTCACCCTGATAGCCAAAATGGCACCTTTTACGGTCAAGAATACCAGCATCATGATGGACTTCTCGATGTGATCAACCAAGGCGATCTGGTTACGGTTTCTTACAATCATTTTTACGATCATGATAAATCATCGATTATTGGCAACAGTGACAGCAAAACAGCAGATGAAGGGGCTTTACGTGTAACTCTGCATCACAACTATTATGAAAACACAGTACAACGCACACCACGCGTGCGGTATGGACAAGTCCATCTGTACAACAATTACTATACTGGTGATGTAAAACGCTCCGAATATCCTTCACTGTATATATGGGGCGCAGGTAAATCCTCCAAAATCTTCGCCGAAAACAATGTCATTGACGTTGCTGGTTTAACTGCAGCTAAAATCGTGACTGTCTTTGGAGGAACTGCCCTGTCAGATACGGGCACAATCCTGAATGGACAAGCTGTTAACGCAGGCTCCAGCGCGGGTCTTAGCTCCTCTGTAGGCTGGAAGCCATCGCTGAACGATAAAATTTCCCCATCCGCCAGTGTGAAGGCAGAAGTCACTTCCCAAGCCGGTTCCGGTAAGCTGTAAACACTGCCCGCTAACACCAATAACCACAGGCGCATACAACCTGCGATTTTACACCAAAAAGGCTGTTTCCTCCGTAGAATGATTCCACACGGAGAAAACAGCCCCTTTTTTATTTTTCATTGGTTTAGTTACAAATTACGTCTTACGTCGCGCATTAACTGCCGTATTGTTCTACCAAAACCGGCTTTTCAAATGCGTTATCCAGCTTGCGAAGTTTAGCCTTTACCGCTTCTGGTGGCTCAACCGCAGGCGCATCTGGATGCAGCAACCATGATTTCACAAAGTGCGTATCGGATAATTGAAAGAGCGGAGGCTCTTTCTCAAAGTCAATTTTCATAGCATAAGAACTGCGGGCTGCAAAAGCATCCCCTACAGGTGGGTGAAGCAGATCCGGAGGGGTTCCCGGAATAGCTGCCAGCTTCTGACCATGGCTGTCCAAACTTGGCATAGAAGCGAGAAGGCCCCATGTATATGGATGTTTCGGGTTGTAGAAAATTTCATTAACCGTACCTGTTTCCACGATTTGTCCTGCGTACATAACAGCAACGCGATCAGCCATCTTCGCCACAACACCGAGGTCATGAGTAATAAAGATGATGGAAGTATCGATCTTTTTCTGAAGATCCTTCATCAGTTCCAAAATTTGAGCTTGAATCGTTACGTCCAATGCAGTCGTCGGCTCATCGGCAATCAGAAGTTTCGGATTAGCAGCCAATGCCATCGCGATAACGACACGTTGACGCATACCGCCACTAAATTCATGCGGATATTGGTTAAAACGCTGTTCAGGATGTGGAATACCTACCAGATTCAGCAACTCAATACCCCGCTTGCGAGCAGCATCCTTGGATATTTTTTCATGCTTGAAAAGCACTTCCGTGATCTGCTTGCCCACTTTCATCGTCGGGTTAAGCGAAGTCATTGGGTCCTGAGAAATCAGGCCAATTTCCTTACCACGAATTTTTTGCATCTGCTTTTCCGTTTTATTAATCAGCTCTTGTCCGTCAAACATAATTTGACCCTTTTGATAAATGCCCGGAGGGGTCGGAATCAACTTCATAACAGCTTGTGAGGTTACGCTTTTGCCTGAGCCGGATTCGCCCACAATCGCCAGCGTCTCTCCTTTATTGACATGAAAGTTTACGCCACGAATGGCCTGCACTAGTCCCTGACGGGTCTTGAAAGATATCGTTAAGTCCTTCACTTCCAAAAGGCGGTTCATCTCATCACTCTTTCATTTATTATTCATCACTATTATTGACCACTATCTAAAAAAACGACGTCCATGAGCCAAGGTATATACGATTAATTTTACTCAGTTTAGTACCTACCAGTCAAGCTATATCTAAAATATCACCAAAAACCTATCATACTATGTTAGATAAATGGGATATTAGGCCGAAAAAACGATCATTTTTAACCATTTCTGTACTCATTTATAACATGTGCTGGATATAGCTGAAGCGTGCTCCACCCAATGGCGAACGTGTGCAGAGTAGTTCTCCATTCAACCGGGTAGCAATTTGACGACAAATAGCCAATCCAAGACCTGTGACACCATTTGAGCCAGCATAGAATCTTCCGAACACCTCGGCTGCCTCTTGTTCGGTCAGCCCTTCCCCATCATCATCCACATGCATAACCCATACAACCTCCGGTGTTGTCCCTGTCTCCAAATGAATGACAACCTCCGTAGAGGTGTGCCGAACTGCATTTTGCAACAAATTCAATATCATACGGAACAATTGCTCGGCCGGAACAGCCACATGCAGGCCCTCTCCCTCCACTCGAAGTGAGATAGAACGTTCAGCAGCCACCGGCATCAGTAGATGAACAGCATCCTCCGCCATGCTTCTAAGATCAACCAGAGAGACAGGCCATTCTTCATTCAGCGCCTCCAGCCTCGATAGCTGCAGCAGCTTTTCCACCATGTCAATTAACCGCTGGGACTGCACTTTGATGATACTCAGCCCCTCGTCCTGGGATACCACTTGATCCTGAATGGCATATACGTAGCCTTGAATCGACATTAACGGTGTCCTTAGCTCGTGAGATACATTTTGTAGAAATTCAATTTGACCGTGATGGTGCTGCTGAATACGGGCGGACATGGAATGAAAGGTGCTGATCAGCTCGCCAATCTCACTTTTATCCGCCTGCGGAAAATCACTATCCTGCGGCTGATTAGGCTCATAGTTGCCTACCGCCTCCTTCAATCGTTTGAGCGGACGCACCAGACGCGAGACAACCATTAGACCTATGACGAGAATCACCAAAAAACCCGCGATGATAGACAATAATGTGGTTCTCATTAACGGTACATATAATGCTCTCAAGGAAGATAAGGGTGAGTATACAAAAATACGAAAAGGTTGTCCGGGCAATTCTTCATTCGTAAACAGTACCTTTTTACCTTGAAGCACAGCCACCCCTTCATGTGTGGCGGTTAGATCCTGGGCAGATGGATGAACCGATGCAAAAAAACCTTGGCGGATCAAAAGCAAACGCTCGATCTTTTTGCCTTCCATTCCAGAGACGCTTGAGTCGATGATACGGTTATCCGTGCTTAAAATAAAGTAATCGGCAGATAAAAGCACGCCCTTGATAACATAGTTAAATTCAGCATTATCCAGTCGATCAAAGCCTCCGTCGCTCATAATATGGACGGCTTTGCGTGCCTGCTCATGAAGCTTGGATTTGGCCTGATTCACCAAAATGTCGTCGATAAGCCTGATGAATAAGACCACCGTAATACAGACGGTAATAAGCATGGCGATGGACAGGGAAAGCAGTATTTTAGCTCTCATCGTACGCATGGTTATAACTCCTGAACCGTTGCTTTATATCCGAAACCCCATACGGTGTTAATGACGAGCGTAGAATGATATTCAGCTAACTTTTTGCGAATCCGTTTGACCAGATCATCCACGACTCTCACATCACCTATAAAATCATAGCTCCACACCTGCTGAATCAGATGTTCCCTGCCAAAAGGTCTCTCCAGATGATTCGCAAGAAACAGCAGCAGGTCGAATTCACGTGAGGTCAAATTCAGCTCTTGTCCGTCCACTGTGACTTTACGAAAGTCAGCAAAAATACACAGATTGCCCGCATGGCATATATCTGCGCTTTCTGCCGCTTGTCTATCGTCCGATGCAGACATTCCGGCCTTGCTTAGTCTCAGCATCGCTTTGACCCTTCCTACCAACTCCCTTGGATTAAAGGGCTTGGTCAAAAAATCGCTGCACCCCAGCTCCAGCCCGTGAATACGGTCGTTTTCTTCTCCACGGGCAGAGATCATAATGATCGGCATTTCCGTAAACTCACGAAGCTGAGTCAGTAGTGAAAGCCCATCAATGCCAGGCATCATAATATCAAGAACGAGACAATCCGGACGGTTCGTACGGATATGCTCTACCAGTGTTTTACCACTGGAAAAGGAAGTGACCTCGTAGGATTCTTTTTTCAAATATTCAGATATTAATTGCAGAATGAACACATCGTCATCCACTACTACTATTTTTGTCATGGTCTTAACCCCTTGCCGTTGTTCTGGATGGTTCCATCCTCTCTTTAAGCTTAACAGAAGCCTAGCAGAATAGACAAAAGACGGGTATACCGTTCCCGGTCCCGTCTTTCTTATCATGAATCGCTGCTGTATATGCCAGGCGAGCTGAGTGCTAACTACGCATCAATCTTATTTCTTGGTTGTTACTGTTTTCGGAGCTGTTTTGACTGTTTTTGGAGCTGTTTTTGCTGGGACTGCTTTTTTAACTGGAGCTTTGTGGGTCACTTTTTTAGCTACGACATGATGTGCACGAGTTTTATGAGTTGTTGCTTTGTGTTTAACAACATGATGTTTTTTTACATGATGTTTAACTGTACGGTGTTTCACTTTCACTGCTTTTGCTTTGTGGCTTGCCACTTTTTTCGCAACGGCTTTTTTGGCAGGAGCTTTCTTCGCTTTGGTTGTTACTTTATGAGCTGTTGCAGTTTTTTTTACTGGTGCTTTCACCACAGGTGTTTTCGTCACAGGTGCTTTTAACGGTGTTTTGGTTGCCGGAGTCGTAACCGCAGGAGCTTTGATCGCTGGTGCAGTGCTGGTTGGAGTCGTTGTTGCTGTAGCGGCGAATGCGCTGCTTGCCCCTCCCAGTACGCTTACTACGGTTAATACGGCTGCTGCATTTTTAGTCCATTTTTTCATGATTGAATCACCTCTCCTTTAAAGTATCTTTAGCTTATCAGGAGAATTCGGGATAATTGTGGAGCAAATGTGTGAAAAGTATATGAAAAAGCGTACAGCCCTGTATTTAGAAAATACATGAGTCTGCACGCTATGAGTTTTACAATAACCATCTTCACTAGCCAATGGCGATCCAGGAAATAATACCGTAGTTATGCGCGGTTTCGTTCCACTTGGTTACGACGATCACTGCTCCATTCGGCGTCTGGGATTTCAGCGTCGCATGAAAGAGAGGATGGTTCGTCATCGCTACCAACGTGTAGTCCGGGTTTACAAAAGGCTCCCCGAATACAATGGTTACTTCCGTCTCTCCTTCGCTGCCTTTCAAAAGAAACGGCGCTCTGCCGAACTGCTGCAATGCGGGCTGATTCGCACAAGTACGAACCGGAGTGATACTCAAATGCTCCGGCTTCACTGCGTTCAGCTCCAGCTCACGTGAGCCTACAGAGCCTTCCACCAGATGATGACCTTCAATGCTCCGCTCTGCCACATGATGGCTTTGTACCGCAGCCGCTTGAAGATGCTCCGGTCCCACAGCTTCCGGGCTCAGCACCTCACTATCGACGGCCTGAGCTTGCAGATGGCTGCGAGATATACTGTTTGCCTGAAGTCTGTCGCCACTGACACCCTCCTCTGGCAAAAGTCCCGAGAGATGGATATCTGTGGACAGCTGAGCCAGTGTCACCGAGCCCGGCTTTAGGTGATGCGAATCAATAACTTCCTTTCCAATGTGGTGGCTTGCAATAGCCTCATCAGCCACATGGCGGGACTGTACCGTTCCATCTGCCAGCTTGCTGGACGTCACCGCTCCTTCCTGTATAGCATCCTCAGCCACCGCCTGCCAGCCTACATGCTGTGGCTGAATAGCCCCTGCTTGCAGATGCTCCGACTGGACTGAATCCAGCGCGATATGCCTGGACTGCACCACGCCCTCTGCCAGTGCTGACCCTTGAACCGCCCCATCGGCCAAATGCTGAGCGTGTACGACATGCTCCGTCAAATGCACGGAGTTTACGCTGGCTTCTGCCAGATTCGAAGCACGCACCGCCCGAAGCGCAAGCTTCTCAGCGTTCACGCTGCCTGCCTGGAGCGCGTGAACCGATACACTCCCCGGCGCAATATGACGGGTCATCACTGCCGAAGCCTGCAAATGGGCAGAGCTGACAGATTCAGGAGCCAGATGGCTCGACTGGACGGCCTCTTCTGCCAAATGTTTGGCTTGCACCGCTTCGTCCGTAATATGCCACGGCTGGACCGAATGAGGAGATATTTTGGCAGCAGTCACGCCATCATCCGCCAGTTTATCGGACGTAACGGACTCATTCTGCAAAGCATCGGTCGATATTGCTTGTGAAGCGATATGCACACCCTGAATGGTTCCAAGGTGCAGGTGGTGCGGCTGAATCGACTCCGGTGCGATATGCACGGACTTCACTGCCCCCTCTGCCAGCGCTCTGTCCTGTACTGCGCCCGTTGCCAAGTGCCGGGGGTGTACGGCATGCTCAGACAACTCTGAAGGGCCGACGCTTCCTTCCGCGAGATTCGTCGCTTGCACCGAGCGTGCCGCAAGCTTTTCCGAGGTGACGCTTTCTGCTTGAAGCGCACGACCTGACACACTGTCCACGGCCAGATGTCTCGCAAACACCGAGGAAACCTGTAAATGATCAGAGGTGACGGATTCAGGAGCCAGATGGCTCGACTGGATGGACTCTTCTGCCAAATGATTGGCTTGCACCGCTTCGTCTGTAATGTGCCATGGCTGGACTGAGTGGGCAGACAGCTTGGCGGCAGTCACGCCCTCATCTGCCAATTTGTCGGACGTAACGGATTCATTCTGCAAAGCATCGGTCGATATCGCCTGTGAGGCGATATGCACACCCTGAATGGTTCCCATTTGCAGATGATGCGACTGGATGGACTCCGGTGCGATATGCACGGACTTTACTACCCCTTCTGCCAGCGCTCTGTCCTGTACTGCGCCAGGCGCCAAATGCCGGGGGTGTACGGCATGCTCAGACAACTGTGAAGGGCCGACGCTTCCTTCCGCGAGATTCGTCGCTTGCACCGAGCGTGCCGCCAGCTTTTCTGAGGTGACGCTTTCTGCTTGAAGCGCACGACCTGACACACTGTCTTGGGCCAGATGGCT
The DNA here is from genome assembly GCF_058895805.1 of Paenibacillus sp. NMA1017. Lineage (NCBI taxonomy): Bacteria > Bacillati > Bacillota > Bacilli > Caryophanales > Paenibacillaceae > Paenibacillus > Paenibacillus sp. NMA1017. Next base: position 243,023 of record NZ_JBZXYR010000004.1, read on the forward strand.
CGCAAACACCGAAGAAGCCTGTAAATGGGCAGAGGTGACGGATTCCGGGGCCAAATGGTTCGACTGGATGGACTCTTCTGCCAAATGATTGGCTTGCACCGCTTCGTCTGTAATGTGCCACGGCTGGACCGAGTGGGCAGACAGCTTGGCGGCAGTCACGCCATCATCCGCCAATTTGTCGGACGTAACGGATTCATCCTGTAAAGCATCGGTCGATATGGACTGTGAGGCGATATGCACACCCTGAATGGTTCCCGTTTGCAGATGGTGCGGCTGAATGGACTCCGGTGCGATATGCACGGACTTTACTACCCCTTCTGCTAGCGCTCTGTCCTGTACTGCGCCGGGTGCCAAATGCCGGGGATGTATCGCCTGCGCAGACAGATGTGAAGGGCCGACGCTGCCTTCCGCAAGATTTAACGCTCGCACCGAGTGTACCGCCAGCTTTTCCGAGGTGATGCTTTCTGCTTGAAGGGCACTACTGGATACGCTATCCGGGGCCAGATGGCTCGCAAGCACCGCTGAATCCTGCAAATGGGCAGAGGTGACGGATTCCGGGGCCAGATGATTGGACTGAACGGCTTCTTCTGCCAAATGTTTGGCTTGCACCGCTTCGTCTGTAATGTGCCACGGCTGGACCGAGTGGGCAGACAGCTTGGCGGCAGTCACGCCCTCATCCGCCAGTTTGTCAGACGTAACGGACTCACCCTGTAAAGCATCGGTCGATATCGCCTGTGAGGCGATATGCACATCCTGAATGGTTCCCGTTTGCAGATGATGCGACTGAATGGACTCCGGTGCGATATGCACAGACTTTACTGCCCCTTCTGCCAGCGCCCTGTCCTGTACTGCACCCGTTGCCAAGTGCCGGGTGTGTACCGCTTGCGTGGACAGATGTGGAGGGCCGACACTGCCTTCCGCGAGATTCGTCGCTTGCACCGAGTGTGCCGCCAGCTTTTCCGAGGTGATGCTTTCTGCTTGAAGGGCACTACTGGATACGCTATCCGGGGCCAGATGGCTCGCAAGCACCGCTGAATCCTGCAAATGGGCAGAGGTGACGGATTCCGGGGCCAGATGATTGGACTGAACGGCTTCTTCTGCCAAATGTTTGGCTTGCACCGCTTCGTCTGTAATGTGCCACGGCTGGACCGAGTGGGCAGACAGCTTGGCGGCAGTCACGCCCTCATCCGCCAGTTTATCGGACGTAACGGATTCATCCAGCAAAGCATCGGTCGATATGGACTGTGACGCGATGTGCTCTCCCTGAATGGTTCCAATTTGCAGATGATGTGGCTGAATGGATTCCGGTGCGATGTGCACGGACTTCACTGCCCCCTCTGCCAGTGCTCTATCCTGTACTGCTCCAGCTGCCAGATGCCGGGTGTGCACCGACTGCGCAGAAAGATGTGAAGGGCCGATACTGCCTTCCGCGAGGTTCATTCCTTGTACCGAGCGGGCTGCCAGCTTTTCCGAGGTGACACTTTCCGCTTGAAGCGCGCGACCGGATACACTATCCGGGGCCAAATGTCTCGTGAGCACCGAGGAAGCCTGTAGATGCACCGAGGTGACCGCTCCTGCAGCCAGATGTGCCGAATCCACGGCCGCCACAGCCAAATGGTTGCTTTGTACAGCTTCGTCCATAATATGTCCGGACTGCACGGCATGGGCAGACAGTTTGGTGGGAGTTACGCTTCCCTCCGACAGTTTGGCAGAGGTGACCGATTCATCCTGTAAGGCCGGAGTCGCTATAGCCTGCAAGGCGATATGCTCTCCCTGAATGACCCCGCTTTGCAAGTGCTCCGATTGGATGGATTCAGGCGCAAGATGTGCAGACTTCACAGCGTTCTGGGCTAATTCCGTCTCCTGTACTGCTCCTGCTGCCAAATGCCGAGTGTGTACGGCTTGCGCAGCCAAATGTCCGGGACCCACGCTGTTTTCCGCCAGATTGGGAGCCTGCACAGCACGGGCCGCTAGCTTCTCAGAGGTGACACTTTCCGACTGAAGCGCATGACCGGATACACTGTCGGGGGCGAGGTGTTTGGTTTGGACCGATGCAGATTGCAAATGATTAGAGGTGACGGATTCCGGAGCGAGATGATTCGCCTCCACCGCTTCAACAGCCAGATGGTTACTCTGCACCGCTTTATCCGTAATATGCCACGGCTGAACAGAACGAGCAGACAGCTTAGAGGAAGTGACACTGCCCTCAGCTAACTTAGGAGCCGTAATCGCCAAATCATTGATTTTATCCGTGGCCACACTTTCCGGCGATAATTTAAGCGAAGTAACGGCATGATCCTGCAAATGATGGGAGTACACCGCTCCGCTGGACAAATGCGCGGTTTGAACAGCGCCTTCACCTAGTATGTCCGCGGTAACGGACTGTTCTTGCAAAGCCGAGGTTCCAACACTGTCTTCCCCAAGATGTTTGCTCAGCACAGAACTCTGGGCCAGATGGGCCGAATCAACGGATTGAGCCTGCAATGCCTTTCCACCCACACTGTTGTCGGCAAGGTGGTTTTCACGAATTCCCCCCGTTGCAATGTGTGCGTGTGTAATGGCTTGAGGGGCAATCTTATTTCCGGTTACCGCTCCTGTAGCAATTTTAGGTTCTGTCACTGCTTCGTCAGCGATTTTGTCAGACTTAATCGCGCTCGAAGCAATGTGATTTTCCTTGACAGCCTGATTCGCCACATGGTGATCCAGAACTGCTCCCTTCCCTAATTTCTCGCTCGTCACAGCCCCGGAATGCAAATGTTGCTCCGTAACCGCCTCCGATGCAATATGATCTTTTCGAATGATTTCGGACTGGAGGTGTACGGAAGAGACTGCCTCCGGAGAAATTTGGGGACCTTGTATGGCTGCTGTAGCAATATGTCTGGTAAGTACCGCCTCGTCGGCAATTTTGTGTGGTAAAATGCTCTGATCCGATATCTTGGATGAAGTGACGGATTGATCGACAATTTGCAATGAGCCTACAGACTGATCTGCCAGTTTATTGGACTGAATGCTCCGATCCGCCAGGTGGCGGGCTGTCACTTGGCCCGTTCCAAGCTGCTCTTCCCCGATGGAGCCAGGACTCAGATGCTTTCTTTCAATCGCTCCAGCCTGAATGTGCGCACTGGTCACTGCCTCAGACTCCAGATGACGCCCGCTGACAACGCCTTCCTCCAATTGTTCCTTGCCCACAATTCCATTGGATAGCTGCTTGCGATTAATCGAACCTGGGGCCAGATGCCTTGCATGAACGGCATGCTCGGTCAGGTGTGCACTCTCAATGCTGCCAGCTTGGATTTTAGCCGCATCCACAGCCCCATCCCGCAGTTTGGAAGTGGTCACCGATTGATCGCCCAGCTTGGAGCTGTCGACAGCTTCATTAGCCAAATTGTTCGATTGAATCGTACCGCTGCGAATTTTATCCGAGGTGACCGACTGATCCTGAAGCATATCTGAAGACACGATCCATTGCTTGAAGTGACGGCTCTCAATGGAGCCATTCGCAATATGATCACCGCTGATAATCTTATCAGCCAGCTTCTCAGGAGTGATGCTGCCATCTCGAAGTTTTTCACCGCCGATGGAGCGATCCTGCAATTTACTGCCTGCCACCGATGCGTCCGACAGATGTTCCACCGTAATGGAGTCTGCGGCAATCTTCGAAGAAGTCACAGCACCGTCAGCTATCTTAATCGTTTGAACGGCATAATCCGCCAGAGATTCCGTGTGGATGCTCTCTTGTTTCAGTTTGCTGGAATCTATGGAAGCGGGAGCGATCTTCTCACCCGTCACAGCGAAATCGCTCAAATCGTCTGTATAGATGAAAGCATTGTTTACATGTGGGGCCTTCTTATTGCTCAAAATTTCCTCAACATCAATTGGATCAGGTTCTGGCTCTGGCTCCAGCTCTGGTTCTGGTTCTAGCTCTTGGGGTTCCTCGATCGACACTTGAGTCTCCTCTGCATCCGCACCTTCAACCTCTGTCTCATGCGAAGCCTCGACTTCAGGTTCGACAACAGTCTGTAGCTCCGGCTCCTCTTTGGTTGGGGGAGGCGGAGAAGCAACTTGATGAAGTCTTGCTTCTGTCTCCCTCTCCGCAGGCTGTGGCTTCACGCGCTGTATCATACTTAATTCATTCATATCCGGGTCAATTACACTATAGAGCGGCTTTTTGTTTCTTATGGTTTTGCGGCTCTTATTCTTCAAGCAGCTCTCTCCCTTCTCGTATTTATCGTTACAGCATCATATGCAGGCCCTTAGGCACTTGCCACCCCGTGCAAGGATACACTTTTGGGTAAAAAGGATACTTACTGAAATCCACGTTTGAAAAAAAATAGTTAAAAGTTAAAATAGTAAGTGTGAAGATCGCTACAAGAAGAGAGGAATTACAATAACATGATTATCAAACCAAGAACACGTGGCTTTATCTGCACCACTGCTCATCCGGTGGGCTGTGCCCAACATGTTCAGGAGCAAATTGACTATGTACAGGCCCGTCCTGCTATCCAGGGCCCCCGTAATGTACTTGTGATCGGGGCATCTGCCGGATATGGGTTGGCTTCTCGCATTACTGCCGCCTTCGGTGCGCGTGCCAATACAATTGGTGTATATCGCCCTAGTAATGCTACGGCCACACGTACAGCATCGGCAGGCTGGTACAATTCTGCTGCATTTGAAAAAGCTGCTCAGGAAGCTGGGCTTAAATCCTTAAGCGTGACAGGAGATGCCTTCTCGGATGAGGTCAAAGCCAAAACGGTGGAAGCCATTCGCGAAGAACTGGGACAAGTCGATCTGGTGGTTTACAGTGTCGCTTCAGGTCGCCGTACAAATCCCCGCACAGGCGAAACGTTTAATTCCGTGCTTAAACCTATTGGTAAGCCTTACACAAACAAGACCGTCAACTTCCACACCGGGGAAGTCAGCAGCGTGACGCTCGAACCCGCAACAGAAGAAGAGGTACAAGGAACTGTAGAGGTTATGGGCGGTGAGGACTGGAAATTGTGGATTGACGCCTTGCGTGCTGGCGGCGTACTCGCCGATACTGCAACTACCTTCTCTTTTTCGTACATCGGTTCAGATATTACACAAGCCATCTACAGAGAGGGCAGTATTGGAAGTGCAAAGGATCATCTGGAGGAAACAGCATGTCAGCTGAACGATCAGCTGAAAGTTACAGGCGGACGCGCCTTCGTCGCAGTCACCAAAGGACTCGTTACCCAATCTAGCTCCGCTATCCCTGTCGTTCCTCTGTATATTTCTGCTTTATATAAGGTAATGAAGGAAAAAGGGCTGCATGAAGGGTGCGTAGAACAGAGCTACCGCCTGTTTGCTGAGCGTCTGTACGCACCAGAGACTCCTGTAGATGAAGAAGGACGTATTCGCATTGATGATTGGGAACTGCGCGAAGACGTGCAGGATGAGGTTGAGAAGATATGGGAGGCGCTGACGACCAACAATATCTACGAATTGTCAGATCTTGAAGGATATCGTCACGAATTTTTCCAACTGTTCGGCTTTGAGTTCGAGGGTGTAGACTATGATGCTGACATTGATCCCATCGTAAATATTCCTAACGTGCGCTAAGTCTTTAATACTGTCATTTTGTCAGAAAAACAAAAAAAGCTGTTCTCCAGCAGATAAACATTTCGTTCTGCATGGAGGACAGCTTTTGTTTTTAATTAAAAGGGACCGTTGTGTCCGCTTTGAGCTGCAAAATGAAGCAAACATTGCAATTATAAAATTCATTTGATATTGTACAGGTAGGCATAGCAAAGCCCCTCTTCCTAAAGAGGGTAAGCACAGTTGGACAAGTCCTACCTTGACTGACCGTGATACTATTTGCTCAGCCCATCACATCCATATAAGGAGGTGTATAACATGGCAAAAGACGTTCTGTGTGAAGTCAATTCATGTACGTACTGGGCCCAAGAGAATAAATGCAGCGCTAGCTCTATTTACATCGTAAGCAACAGACCTGAAGACACTCACAAATCCGAAGAAACAGACTGCAAAACCTTCGAAGCCAAGTAAATCTTTGATTTCAAGCCTAGCTTTATAATGAAGGAGCCCATGCCCGGGTTCCTTCTTTCTTATGATATTCTAACAAGAATGATAATTATTATCAAGTCCTTTTTCGGTACAGAAAAGCGCTATTCGCTTGTATACAATCATTTCACTGCTACTTTATAAATCCACGCCGAAAAGGACACTTCTGTTCTCTCTAAAGACAAAAAAAGAAGCGTCGCTCTGAACGATTCGCTTCTTGTGCTTGACCTTTTGTAATTGTTCCTGCTTGGTCGGCTTCATTCGCATGTGCTGTGAAATCTCGCCATAATGGTCATTCGTTTTGCGGCTCTGTGCCGCACAATAGATTCCAGCGCGTTTTGCTTTGCTCAGCGCTTTTTGTGTTTGAGTACGTGCCATACGGCTTCACTCTCCTTCATTGGACTCCTTTTATCATAGCATCCAATAGTCAAATCGTGAATGGTTTGTCTGGCTCAAGCATTCTTCAATTCATTAAATGTCTGAAAAAATATCCGGATCGCCACTGGAGGCCGCTACAATAAAAACAATAACTATAAAAATGATAATCAGTGTATAAATCAGTGTACCGATAATACTACATACCAGTCCAGCAATAGCCATACCTCTGCCCTGCTCGCCATGACGGTTAATTTCCTTCAGGGAAAGACTGGACAAAATAATACCCACAATTCCGATGATCAACCCAAGATAGGGAATAACAACAGATAAAATCCCGAGCACCATCGACGCAACAGCTTTACTATTTGTAGGTGGAACTACTGGGGGCTGGTTAAATGGGGCGTTATAATCGTTCGTCTCCTGATAAGGATCGGAAGATCGAGGCTCCTTGTACAAATCACTCATCTGTTAAATTCAACTCCAATACGAAAAATAGCAATTATATAAGTTCTAGGGTACCACAATCTTACAAATCAGGACAGTACTTATTTAAATTAGCACGTTAAAAAGAAGAAACATAGCGATATTAGCACTTTTTGAGGTAACCGGGCATACAGTATTTTACCTGTTACAGATCAATTGCGCTCCATGAGAGCATCCTGCCAAGGAGGTCGGAGCTATGCTATATCGTGCAACATCCCGCAGAAAGGGCTCGCCTCACAAACGTTTAAATGCAAACACACTTAGGATCATTTCCACTGCCATGCTGCCATTTTACAAAGCTATTGCAACTCGCCGTGCGTTTGCAGTTCAATGGTCACGAGCTGTCGTTCAGGGCAATTTGGATCGGATGAAATCTCTTCTCTGCTCAGTAGCGCCATTTGCCGCCAAACAAGGCTTAGGCACGAATGGCATCGGCTACTTTATTTCCTTTTTAGCTCAGCCACCGATGCTCTATTATACGAATGGAACAACGATTCCACCGGGAACTGTGCAGTTTACGTTTGAGCCAAGAGTTCATCGCGCCATCGCAAAAGTCGTTTTTCCGCTGTATCGCGAATTGGCACGCAATCCATGTTTTGCTTCTGCCTTAGCCAAAGCGATCAACAGACAAGACCAGCGTGCAGTTCATGTCATGATTCGTAGTTTGATTACATCCTCTGCGCTGAAATCTGTACAAATTGAGGATGATGGCTTTGCATTGCTTTTTAAGTATCCCTTTAGTAAGTACCCATATCGCAATCTGCTCTTTCGGGAGTTCACTTAAAAAGGTTGCTACTAGCGTGCTTGCTTGAGTTCTCCAATGAGCTCTTTTCCCAGTTGTATAGCCATATCTGTCAGCACTCGGATTTCGTCCTTGGTTGCATGATCCAAATGTGTCCCGCAGCAAATGGCAAAATTGCCCGCAAACTCTTTTCGCAAGCGAACTGCAATTTCTTCGGTAATATAAAACTCCTTGTGATTTTGCAATTGCACAGTTTGAATCGGCTCCAGTCTGGCCCCTGCTGTAATCGTTCCCAAATGGGGCTGATCACCGCCTGAAATGAGTACAATGATATCTTCCCCCATAAAATAGGCATCCAGTACAAGACGGATACGTCCGCTTTCTTTTTGCAAATGAATCATATAATCCTCTCCTGCTAAAAAATATTATTGTGAAACGATTCACTTTATGACCATTATTCATTGTATCGCTTCCTGAACGGCTCGACAATTAAAAATGGCCCACAGCAGCCTCTATAAACCGTGGCTTGCTGTGGGCCTTCATTGTTATTCTAAAAGAAGCATTTCCTTTCCTACTGGCTGTTAACGGATCGTGATCGTATGCACAGTCTTACCACTTGCGCCGTCATTATCCGTCACCGTTAGCTCTACGGTATACGTTCCAGCTGTGGTGAATTTATGTTTCACCTTGGAACCGACCGCCGTATCACCATCGCCAAAATTCCAGCTGTAACTGACGATTTCACCATCTATATCACGGGAAGCTTTGGCGTTAAATTGTACATTTTTGTTCTTCTTAGCTGATTCATTAGCCTGAATAATGGCTACTGGCTTTTCATTGGATGTAGGTGGATTCGGATCAGGGTTCTGTCCTCCACCATTGGTTACATACAATTTTCCCGGCGCCTCCGTCTCCACTTCATTTCCCGCTGCATCCCTTACCCGGATCACGATGACTCCGCCTTCCAGGTTCAGAGAAGATGAAGTGAAATAAGTACCTTCATAGTGGCCTGACGAAGTTTCATTTAATGGAATATCGTTGCGGCCCAAAGTGGACAGGTTGAAAGGCAGCTCCACATGGAAGGACGCCTCCAAACCGGATGCACTGTCAAAGGATACTCGTACCGGCTGCCCTGGAGTAATACGCACATCCTCAGCAGGGCTAATGTTTTCAAGCTTCGGTAGAGCTGTATCGACATACACCGAGCGCGTAACGGTTGTTTCGTTTTCGGCAAGATCCTTGGCCGTCACCGTAATTTGATTTTCACCTTCGTCGATAAGCAATCGCTTGTTAAAGCTGCCGTCACTTCCAAATTCAGCGGGCTCACCATTAATCGTCAATTCGGTGAGGAACTCGTCATACACGGTACCGACTACACTGACTACACCCGCGTTTGTACGCGCCCCTTCATCAGGTGAAGTCAGGATCAGACCCGGTTTAGTCTGATCGAGCGTCACAACTACCGGCTCAGAACGGTCCGTTACTTTGCCGTATACCGCTGCTTGAACACTCAGCGGATTAGCACCTGGCTGAAGATCGACCGACAGACTGAACTGACGATCCTTCACCTTCGTTGTGCCAGCCAGCTCCTTGCCGTTAAAGAGCTGAATATCGGCTCCTTCTGCCGGGGAAGTTCCTGTTATGGTAATCGTCTCTTCCTGCGTATACGTAGCCTTCGTAGGAGTCGTAATCGTTGGGGCATTCACCGGATATCTGACGATAGCCCGGATCATGTAGTTCCCTTCCTCCTCAGGTGATTGGCTCCATGTGCCGCTTACACCTTGCCAGCTGCGAAGTGCATTCGGGCCACTCTCATCTGTAGCAAGACCCGGCGACTGTGTGCCTACAGCAGACTGTGTATATACGATGTAGAAGTCGCCTTGAACCGTCACCGGCTCCGGAAGCTGCACCGTCGTCCATTGTGTCTCATCCCTTACGGCAGTCCCGTCGAATGGACCAGCCAATAATCGTCCAGGTGCTCCTGCCGCACCGGAGGCGTCATAGACAGAATATTGGAATGCCGTTCCTCCTGGATTCGGGAAGGCAGAGTTCCAGAACAAAAGCGATGCTCCTGTCACTTGAGCCACTTCCGACTCAGGCGTCATTCTGACTGCCCATGAATTGCCTGCCGCGTTAAAGGCTCTGGCATTTTCTCCTGTCCCGTCATCGTAGGCAATGCCTCCCTGGAACCCAATGAAAGGTTTCAACGTGACATTCGCTTCCACACTACCGTTCGCAGGAGCAGTAACGGATACACTGTCACTATAATAATTCTCAGCTGAAATGGACAATGTGTATGTTCCTTCCAGCACGTCCAGCGTAAATTCTCCAGCTTCATTCGTCTCTACCGGAGCAATACGTGCATCCTCCAGCACCAACACTTTCGCTTTTTGGATCGGTTCACCGGATTGCTTGTCGGTAATGACCCCGTGAATCGTACCGTGAGGTACGGCCTGAAGACTAAAGTTTGCTCTGATGACTTTGTTATTCTCAATCGTGACTGCTTTCGTTTGAGGCACATAACCATAGGCTTCAGCCTTCAGCGTATAGTCGCCGGCTACATGGGTGAAGCTGTATTTTCCCGTGGTCGGATCCGTTTTCACCGAACGTCCGGTTTCCAATACCGTAACCGTAGCGCTGGCTGGAAGACTGTCGAGCCCGACACGTCCACTATCTACCGTTGTTTCTGTCGGCTTCACTTTCTCCTGGAATTCGCTCTTTTCAGTGCTTGTAATTTTGTACAGCGGGAACTGTTCTTCCGCTTTTTCCAGCTTGATATTCGACTCAGGTACAATGTCTTTGGTCACTGTCGCAGCTGGAATGCCCAACACACGGAAATCGTCAATGTACCAGCCGTTCTTGTTGACACTGTTATCTGATTTCAAACGGAAGCGAATTTGAATCTCATTTCCAGTGTAGCTATCTAAACTGTAATAAACCGGGGTCCATTTCTTTCCACTGGTATTATGAGAGAACTTGCCCAGCTCGCTCCACGTGTCGCCATTATTTTTGGACACTTCAACATAACCGTAATCATAGCCAGCCTCAATTTCAAACCAGTGATTGAAGGTCAGTGTTGCGTTGTGTATACCATTCAAATTAATTTTTGGAGAAACCAGCGAAAAATCAGCTCCGTTCTCATAATTGCTATCAAGATCGGTTGCCCACACATTCGGTTTGGACACCGCACTCTCTGGTCCTACTTCCTTAGGAATGCCGCGTTCCCACTCATCCTTGGTACCGGAATGAGTCCAGCCATTATCCGAGCTGCCGTCAAAATGATCGCTATACAGCGTATCCGGCACGTCTACTCTCAGAGAAGCCTCATTCGACTTGATTCCTTCATTGCCACTATAATCCTCAGCCGCCACTGCATAATGATAAGTCGCTCCACCGACCGTGATGGTATCTGTGAGTGTCAGTGCTGAGGTTGTACCGATAGAAGTATAATTTTTGCCTGATTGGGTAGAACGATACACCTTATACTGCTTCACATCTTCATCGGAGGAAGCATTCCAGGCCAGCGTGACGTTGCCTACAGTATCTGCTTCAGCAGTCAAATTGCTCGGCGCAGCAGGTGCAACGGTGTCTGGCTCCTGAATCGACAGATCGTCAATATACCAGCCATCTTTCACAACCGTATTGTCACTAGTAAAGTTGAACAGGAGGTATACCTTTTGACCTGCGAATGCCCGCAAATCAAGATATTGTGTTTTCCAGCCGTTGCTGGTGCCAGTAAACGATAATACCTGCTCAAACGCATTCTGATTGTTTGTGGTTGCCACGTACACTTTGCCGAAATCAGAATTATTTTCAAGATCGTACCAATGCTTGAAGCTGACCAGTGCCCCTTTTGAGCTCTCGGTCAGATCAATCGGAGGGGCCATAAAATAACTGTTGGAGTTGGCCTGATATTGGCCTTCGAGATTGGTCGCGATGACCTTTGTACCCGAATGTGCGCTTTTAGGGCCGCTTGTTGGAGCTCCCCATTTCCAAACACTACCCTGTCCACCGATATTAATACCGGCAATGTCTTTTTCAAAATCTTGTGTGTAGCCTGGTTTTACGCCTTTGGAGATTTTCACCTTATATACTTCAGTTTCAAATCCGTTATTACCGTAATCATTTACACGAATGTAGTATTCCAGACCAGCGCTGTCCACCAAAAAAGTCGGGATGGATGCTTGATATGTACCATCTTTGCTGTCGCCCGAGGTCCGTTCCAACGGAATATATACATAGTTTGACGTACCCGCTGTTTTAGCAAATGCCTCAACGGCTGTCACGCCGACATCATCCGTTACATGAGCAGTAAGAGGTATATCAATACCCTCGAATGCCGCAGCGGGCGGTGTATGCTCGAGAACAGGTGCTTCCAGATCGTCGCCACCCGTTACAACTTTACCAGACACGGAGCCCAGACCTTGCATGACCGAACCGACTGCATCCAGCGCATTAATGACACCATGTCCGTAGCCATTGTTTGGCGAAGTAGGATATGTGCTGTCCGTGCGCGGTGTAGCTGTGTTCATCAAAATTTCCTCAAGCTGATCTACGGTAAGCGAATGATTCGCTTGCAGCAACAGCGCTGCAAGGGCCGCAACATGAGGTCCCGCCATAGAAGTACCGTTATATCCGCCTTTATAGCCGCCGCCAGCGACAGATGACCGGATATTAACACCCGGCGCGGAAACTTCTGGCTTCACCTCACCATAGGGTGATGGTCCTAACAATGAGAAGCTGGCCAGATTATCATTGCTATCCGTGGCTCCAGTTGCGAAGGATTCCGGATAGTTTGCCGGATTGGCTACTGAGGCAGGTCCGCCCGGATTGGAAAGAGAGGTGTTACCTGCAGAGAATTCGGGGAAGATTTGAGCATCCCGCCATGCCTGAACCACAGGCCGGAACCATTCATCAAGACCCGGTCCGCCTCCCCACGAGTTGTTCACTACGTCTGGAGCAAGCTCGGGATGAAGATTCCCTTGGGCATCTTTTGGCGCAAGCAGCCATTGGCCGCCATCCAGTATAATCGCATCTGTCGTTTCCGGATTAAAAATCCGAACCGCAATCCACTTTGCACCAGGGGCAACGCCCACTCGGTTCGTTCCATTTTCCTCAGAGCCGACCATCGTACCCATCGTATGTGTACCATGGGAATCGTCTTCCTGATCGACCGGAAGCGTTGCATGACTATGCGGATCATACCAGCTCAGCTCGGGATTCACGACATTGCCTGCCGCGTCCAGACCACGCCATTTACGATGCAGAGCCGGATGTGTATAATCTACACCTGTATCCAGATTCGCGACCACGATTCCGGTTCCGTCGATTCCTTTTTCCCACACTTGTGGTGCGTTAATATGGGATATGTTCCATTCCACCGTAGATGGGTCTACAGCGTTTTTACCTGCATTGCCAGGCTTAGCCGATGTTTTGCCATCGTCCTTCTCCAGTTCTACAGCTTTCTCTACCGTTGCAGACTTCGCCGTTGCTGCTGTCGCTGTTTCAGCCGTTTTGGCATTTGCTCCCTCTGCTTGCTTGTCAACCGTCACCTTTTGCAGATAACGCGTTTCATTCGGCAAGACTTTATCAACCTCAGGTAGCTGCGAAATATGATCCAGCACCTCCTTGGTGCTTGTTACAGCCAATGCATTGACAATAAAAAAGCTTTTATATTCCTTCACTCCGCCGCTCTCTGATTGCTTATCCAAATAATTTTCAAGCCCATATTGGGTTCTTGAAGCCGTTTCACGCAGAGAGCTGATCACATGGCTGCGTGCAGCCATTTTGGCAGCGGAAGGTGTTATTTTCTCAAGTGAGGCCTTTTGGAGTGCATTTTTGGAAACCTTGTTGGTGTCTACCTGTTCTTTTAACTTGACCAGATAGGTAACATAGTTATTCTCCTCAAACTGTTTGGTCAGTTTCGGGGACACCTTCGCGGTCGTGACCTTGTGCGAGGCAGATTTCAGCTCCAGCTTGGAGCCATCCGGTGTGTTATTCGCCAAAGCGGGTTGAACAAAGGAAAAGGCCATAAGCAAAGATAGTCCGATAGATAGTGGTTTCTTGAATCGTTTAGGTTTAATCAATTACTTCTCCACTCCTTTTACTAGGTTTAATGTTTCTGGAATAACCTGTACAGAGTAAGACCTCATACCTTACACATCAATCACACGGGTTGCGCAACACGATGTGGTTGGCGACCACCTCCTTCATAGAATATAGAGGCACAAAAATATTTGGCTGTTCATAGGTGGCAGTACTTCATAGGTGAGTTTACAATCCCAATAGTAAGCGATGAAATTCAGTAGAAACCAAGGAGAAAAAGCAGGAGAACTTCGAAGAAAGACATGTTATATCATTACAGTTTATATTAAAAATTGATATATAATCATATATTATGGAATAGTATAAAGTTATCAAAATAGATATACAAGTCATTTTTTTGCATTTTTCTTGAAATTCTATGACTTTTATATTCTTTTATGTACGAAAACCCCTTTTTTGTGGCTACGTAAATAGTGCATTACACGGTTAACAGGTGTATGCAATCTCGGTACGAGCCACTCAAAGGGATTTTCAGGGGTCTTTCTTAATCCTGTCTGATTATTTTTACTTAAGTACTGAATTGACTGCAGCAAGCGCGTCGATCAGACCATATCCGTAACCATTGTTCGGTGAAGTCCGATACTGGCTGTCTGTCAGCGGCGTCGCGGTTTTTGAAATAACATCCTCCAGTTGATCCACGGTCAAAGATGGTTTGGCCTGAAGCAGTAATGCCGCTAATCCAGCAGTATGCGGACCTGCCATGGAGGTACCGTTCCATCCCCCCTCATAAACTCCGCCCGGTACAGAGGAACGGATGTTTACACCAGGAGCCGAAATTTCAGGCTTCACTTCGCCATAAGGAGAAGGACCGCGCAGCGAGAAGCTGGCCAGCTTGTTGTTAACGTCGGTGGCTCCTGTCGCATAAGCTTCCGGCAGATTTGCCGGATTGGCTACCGACCCAGGTCCGCCCGGATTGGACAATGTTGTGTTGCCAGCGGAGAACTCAGGGAAAATCTGAGCCGCTCGCCACGCCTTGGTGACTGGACGATACCATTCATCCAGGCCAGGCCCGCCGCCCCAAGAGTTATTCACCACATCCGGTGCAAGCTCAGGATGCTTTTTGCCATTTTTATCTACAGGAGCAAGAATCCACTGTCCACCGTCCAGCAAGATGGAGTCTGTGGTATCTGGATTGAATACTCGAACGGCAATCCATTTGGCACCTGGAGCAACACCGATTTGATTCGTACCGTTGCTATCCGAGCCAACGCTTGTACCCATCGTATGTGTACCATGTCCATTTGAATCAGTTGGCAGCGATGCTCCATCAACCGCATCATACCAGCTCAGTTCTGGATTAACGACCTGACCGGAAGCGTTCAGACCACGCCATTTTCTTTTCAGCGCCGGGTGAGTATATTCAACGCCTGTATCCAGATTGGCGACGACAATACCTTTGCCGTCAATGCCTTTGGCCCAAACCTGTGGTGCTTTGATTTTAGAAATATTCCATTCGACACGGCTTGGCGTTACCGCATCCTTATACACGGATTCTTCCACCGATTTTTGTGCCTTCTCTTCCGTTACAGCCGTGTCTACAGCGGCTTGATCTGCAACCGCTTGGTCAGCTGTCGATTCCTCAACTATAGGCTGGGCATCCCTATCTATTTCTACCTTTTGCAGTTCCCGCTTTTCATCCGGTAAAATTTTGTCGATCTCAGGAAGTGTGGCGAGATTATCCATGACCTCTTTGGTACTGGTTACCGCAAATGCGTTCACGATAAAGTAACTCTTGTACTTTTTGACGTTTCCGTTATTGACTTCCTTCTTTAAGTATTCTTCCACGGATTGTTGTGTTTTTTCTGCTGTATCCATGAGAGAGTTCACAACCGTTGTACGTACAGAAAGCTTAGCGGCAGCAGGTGAAATTTGCTCCGCAGAGGCCTTTTGGAAAGCATGCTTGGCAACCGACTCCGTATCCACCTGATCTTTCAATTTAACCAGATACGTAACATACTCACTGGCACTGAATTGTTGGTTCAGCTTGGCAGAAACTTTGGCGGAAATGGTCGATGCTCCTGCTGAGGAGGTTGTGCTGGAATCTCCATACACCGGAGAAATCAGGGAAAAAGCAAGAAGAGCGGTAAAACTGACCGACAGCGTCTTTTTGATATTTTTTGACTTAATCAATACTTTCCATCTCCCTTTACTTGGTTTTTTAATTCTCAAGGACAACCTTCCCGGCAGCTACGTCAAAAGCTCACAAAATAGCCTCTGGTACTCACCTCCTTTAAAAAAAATAGATTCCGCTGGGGTGAAATCCATAGGTCATCATGCTGAGGTGAACAACCCTTGGTGCAGACCGCAAAGAACGAGCATCAGGTAGGAACAGTTGGACAAATTTGAAAATGGTAAGTGAAAAAATGAAGAAAGGTAGGGTAAGAAACTAGAAGTGATCGAGGAGGTAGATATGCAAGTATTAAAATACAATTTAGAACAAAAGAATGAAACATATGGTATCTTTTGAATCTAGTATAGTGTCATAAAATCAGATATTCAAGCGTTTTTTGAATTTTATTCCTTTTTTTCTTGAAGAAGAGAAAAATCTCTTCCATTTTCGAAACAAATGCAAGTCTTCAATGTGCACTTGGTTTCGGAGATTAGAAGAGATTTTTCGGCATTCAGCAACAACTTTAAAAGAGTGTTATCTGCCGCTATTTACAGGTATGGGAACCGATACGGCTCCATCTGGAAAGGAAGATTTGCTTTGCTGAGGTCTGCGACATAGACTCTTACATTCCCGAAAAGCCATTTGCCTGCATCCACTGCACTGATCCTGATTCACCAGCGCAAGGGCAGCCGTAAGGGCCTCTCCTGTATGTTCAAAAAAATGCTTTTGTCCAATCATGTCGTAGCATCCGGTTTTCTGTAGTAATGCCAGCGGTTGAGGCTGAAGTCCGGAAACAAGCACCGTCCCGCCAGACTTCCGGTATCTCTGGATTAATGCGGTAAAGTTACCTTCTCCCGTCATATCCATAAAAGGGACCTTTCCCATACGCAACAACAAAATCCCTTGTAGGTGGTCAGTCTGACCTCCCACACCCGAGTTTTCCAATACCGAAGCTGCACCGAAAAATAGAGGACCTTCCACATTGTAAATAGCCACCTGTGGACAATCATGCTGATCTGTGACCATATGCGCGCCTACTTTTTCATGTTTTACAGAAGGATCAGGAAGTACCTTATCTACTGAAAGTGTACTGCTCATACGTTTAACAAACAATACAACCGCTAGAATCAGACCTACCTCCACAGCCGTTGTCAGAGTTGTAAAAACCGTCAGCAAAAAGGTAACAACCAGCACGATAGAATCCGCTGTTCGTGTTTTGAGAATGTGCGCAAAATGCTTGCGCTCACTCATATTCCAGGCTACTACCATCAACACCGGAGCCATACTGGCCAACGGAATATTAGATGCATAAGGTGCAAAAAGCACCAGAATCAGAAGCACCACGAACCCATGGACGATGCCTGACATAGGAGAAACAGCACCGTTACGGATATTTGTGGCGGTACGGGCAATTGCACCCGTCGCAGGAATACCACCGAACAGCGGTGTCAGCAAGTTAGCAATCCCTTGTCCAACCAGTTCACGATTACTGTTGTGCCGAGCACCTGTCATCCCATCAGCTACCACCGCTGAAAGCAGAGATTCAATAGCTCCCAACATTGCAATAACAAGTGCTGGTGGTAAGAGCTTCACGATCAAATCCCACGTCATTGCAGGAATATGAAGCTCAGGCAAAGATGCTGGAATTGCGCCATACGCAGAGCCAATCGTAGCCACCTGCCCTGGAAAAAGAAAGGCTGCTACCAGCGTTGACAAGAGTAGACCGACCAGTGAACCAGGTACCTTGGGCCATTTTTTAGGCACCAAAATAAGCGCGGCAAGACAGATACAAGCCGTCAGAATACTATACACATTCAGTGAAGGAAGTCGATGGACGAGTTCTGCCATGGAAGGCAGGAAAGTTTCATGCCGCTCTACCCCGCGCAAGCCGAGGAAGTTAGCAATCTGACCACTGAATATCGTTACGGCAATTCCAGCCGTAAAGCCAATCGTTACTGGCTTGGGAATAAACTTGATCAGTGCTCCCAGCCTTAGTACACCCATTAAAATGAGCATAATGCCCGCCATAAAACCGGCTATGAGTAAGTTCTCATAACCGTATTGCATGACAATAGCCAGCAAAATCGGAATAAACGCACCTGTAGGTCCTCCAATCTGGAATTTGGACCCTCCCAGCAGTGAAACCAAAATTCCCGCCACAATGGTCGTATACAGCCCATATTCCGGCTTTACTCCTGATGCAATGGCAAACGCCATACCGAGCGGAATTGCCACAATCGCTACAATACTTCCGGAAATTAGATCCTTTCGCAAAGCATCTGCGTTATAGCCTTCGAACCTTCCTATCCACTTCATTCCTGTAACCCTTCTTTTCTGTAATAGCATTACTTCTCGTTACGTATACCTTCCAGCAACGAGATAGCTTCGACCAAATGATTGTCAAAAATCCGCCGCGCCACCGCAAGCAGCTCCGTCAAAAGCGGATCACGTAGTGAATACACAACCGATGTACCTTCCTTGAAGCTGTTCACCAAATTTTTGGCCCGTAAAACAGCCAATTGCTGCGATACGGCAGAACCTTCGGAACCAAGCGCAGTCTGCAGCTCGTTCACATTCCGTGCCCCTTCACTCAGCACCTCCAAAATGCGGATGCGCAGAGGGTGAGCCAATGCTTTGAAAAAGTCGGCCTTAAATTTCTGGAGATCTCCTTCCATGCCTGCTCCGTCCCCCTCACAGAATTGTCCTATAAACGACCAACAATATCTGAATATTTGAATATTTAGTACAATAACAGCTTCGGGCCAATTGAACTATGATGTTACTCACACTTCACCATGAGTAAAATCACATTTTTCCACACTTCTATCTTTCAGGGGTTGACAGCTTCCACAGGTTTCCATTAACATAGCAATTAACTTTAAGAAAAGGGGGCCGACAGACATGACCAAGCTTTACATGATAACGACAGACAGGCAGCATGATACAACCACATATTTGAGTATTCGTCTCATCGGCCCCGTTCGGGCGACATGATGGGTGATATCACGCTGTCTAACGGCGTGATTAGCCAGGCTTTTTTATTTTTTTATGCTATTGGAAGAACAGGTTATTTTACGTATTTATGATGTATTGGTCATAAAATGTAATGACACTTTCGGTGCAGGAAGCCGTAGACGACAAGTCTGCGGCTTTTTTTGTTTTTTAAATCTTTTTATGCAAGTATTTATGAATTTACTTAAAGAAGGGAATTACCCATTTATATGAATATACAACATACAACCGACTCGTCCTTGCATGAAGGGCCATACAGCCATCTGATGAAGCTTCCGGCAGGTGATCTAACCGTATATGCTTCTCAGCAACTTTTCTCCTCACTGGATTACAAGGTGTTCGAGATGGCTAATAACAATTTACAAATTCCAGGTATCCGCTATATGGGATACACACCAGATGTACATGTAGGCGTCGGAACCTGCATCGGTACGACTGCTGTATGGGGAATGGAGGACGGCTATGTATCTCCCTCCATCGTCGGCAGTGATATTGGCTGCGGCATGCGTGTACACCTGACCAATCTGCACAAGGATGCTTTGAAGGAAACCAAGCTGCGCCGTAAGCTGGTCAAAACCATCGACAAATACTTACCCATGGAAGCCCACCAGCGCGGGCATTATTCGGATATCCGACTGGAACATATTGTACGCAAAGGTCTACACGGCTTACCCAACAAATATATTCCGGACAGCTACACTCCTAAGAAATCCACCTCACTCACCCATGTAGAGCACAGTAAGTTCTCCTTTGACGAGGAGGTGCTGAATCTTGTCGAAGACCGTACATGGCATCGGGCTCACCGACAGCTCGGCACACTGGGTGGAGGCAATCATTTCGTCGAAATTCAGGCGATTGAAATCGCGGAGGAAAACCGTGAAATAGCTGAAGCTTGGGGGATGTTCGACGGTCAGGTGGCTGTGATGATTCATTCTGGATCGCGGGCTTGGGGTGGAGCAGTCAGCCAAGCCAGTTCATCTGCCATTGCCAAGACGATGAGCCGTCTCGGACTCGGTACTTCTGACCCGAGACTGGTATTCGCACCGCTGGACCATCCCGAGGCTGCACATTATGTCGATATGATGTATTCGGCGCTGAATTATGCCGTAGTGAACCGACATCTCATCGCATACTCCGTGCGTGAAGCCTTCCGCGATGTCTTTGGTACAAAGTGCGAGTTGCGTACTTTGTACGATCTGATGCACAATTATGCTTGGGAGGAATCCCATCTGGATCACGGCAGCGTGTTTGTGCATCGTAAAGGTGCTACGCGTGCTCTTCCAGCAGGACACCCCGACAATCCGCGGCCTTATCAGGCGACAGGGCATCCGGCCCTGATCCCCGGCTCTATGGGGACAGCCTCTTATATTATGGTAGGCTTACCGGGCGGTCAGGATAACTTCCACTCCATTTGCCATGGAGCAGGCCGTATTCGTTCGCGTTCTGCGACCAAACGACTCGTCAGTGTGGACGATTTTGCAGGGGCCCTGGGTGTAGGGACAGACGACGAAATTGTGGTTAATCAGGCATCACTGGAAAGCATTATCGACGAATCTCCGCAAGCCTACAAAAATGTAGATGATATTATCGAAAGTGTCACCGGGGCAGGACTCGCAGCAGTTGTGGCTAAATGCAAGCCGCTAGCCGCCCTGAAAGGAGCCAAATAATTTGAGTATAGACATCCCAGCTATTTACGAATTTGATGAGCGTACAGATGGACGCATTACCGGTTATGCCGCTTATGCCCGTCTGATTGACGGTATCAGTGAAGCACTCAATAACCGCTACGGCGTAAAATACGTGCTGTATGCCAGTGATGATCCCAATATTGAGTATTGGGATCTGCTGGAGGAGGACATTCGTTCAGGCAGTCCCGATCTGGAGCATGTGGCACGGGTCTTCGATCGTTTGGAGGAACGCACCATCCAGTATGACGATGACGGGCCGACTCCTGAATACGGCGTGCATCTGTCGATGCGTAATAATGTATTCGCCTATCCCAAGTGGGGCATCGCGCTAGCGCGAGTTCCCTTTTTCCGTGATAATGGCGTATACAATGAAGATTACGTATTTGCGATAGGCGACCAGGAACTGCAAGGATTCCTCGCGGGAGTACGCGGTCGTGAACGTAAGCAGAATATGAAGCGTGTCACCGTTTTTACGGACACAAGCCGTGGACTTTCTCGGCAGGCAGAGCCGATAACCCGCGCAATTACGCGGGATGACGTGATTTTGAAAGCGGAAATCAAACGGGATATTTTCCGATCACTCGATCAGTTTTTTGAAGCGGATCGTACCTTCTACCAGACGTATAACATTCCTTATAAGCGTGGTATTCTGCTATACGGCCATCCGGGCAACGGTAAAACTACACTTGTAAAATCAATTGCCAGCAGTGTGCCGGGTCCGGCAGCTTACTGGCAAATTACAGAATATACAACTAGTGAATCGGTCAAAGAGGTGTTCGAGGCGGCTACTCGCCTGGCTCCGATGGTGCTGGTTATTGAGGACATTGATTCCATGCCTCAGGAGGTTCGTTCCTTTTTCCTGAATACCCTCGACGGCGCTACATCCAAGGAGGGCATCTTCCTGATCGGAACGACCAATTATCCCGAAAAAATTGACCCGGGTCTGATGAACCGGGCAGGACGTTTCGACCGGGCCTATGAAATCAGTTTGCCTGACGAAGCGCTGCGACTGGCGTATCTCAAGCTGCGCAACTTCCTTGTTTTTGCAGGGGAAACAGGTACACAAAAGGCGGCAGCCATGACTGACGGTTTTTCCTTGGCTCAGCTCGGAGAACTGTATGTCAGCACTGCTCTGGAGTGGCACGAGCAGGGAAAAGCCGATATTGAGCTGATTATTAAAGGTATGCGAGGCGAACTCGATAAGAGTCGCAAACAGGACTGGTTAAAAAATGTAGCCGAAGGACGAGTTGGATTCTTTTAAGTTATCCACTCATTGCCTTATCAAGAAATTTATGTTACGTTGAGAAACAATAAAGTATCGAAAGGGTGACCTTAAGCCAATGATCTACTAATCCTATTCCACAAAGAAAAAAATCGTAATCTTACGAATTTTCTGGATAGGATTAGTGTAGGCTTTGGGCATTAACGGTAAGAGCATTGCTTCTATGACGGGAGCAGTGTATCTTCTTGTTCGTATGTCTACCTCCTATCCAGAAACCAATGGATAAGGAGGTTTTTTGCATGAAAAGAATACTTGGAATTCTAATGATTAATATCTTCATCGTTATGGTGGGCGTTGGTTTAATTACCCCTATTCTGCCGGAATTGATCATTGAATTTGGTGCCAGTGGGCGAGCAATCGGTTTATTGGTAGCAGCCTATGGCATAACGCAATTCCTGCTCTCTCCCCTGACCGGACAGCTGTCTGATCGATATGGGAGAAAAGTTTTTATCGTCGTAGGTGTTATTGTTTTTGCTGTAGCTAAATTTATCTTTGCTATCGGAGATGAGCTATGGATGCTGTATACCTCAAGACTTCTGGAAGGAATGGCAGCAGCCCTGATTGTTCCACCGATGATGGCATATGTAGCGGATATTACAACAACCGAAGAACGCGCCAAAGGGAACAGCCTGCTCGCCGCAGCCATGTCATTCGGATTTGTTATTGGACCTGGACTGGGGGGGCTTCTTGCAGGATATGGAACGAGAGTGCCGCTGTATACAGCAACAGGTGCTGCTATAGCTGCTGTTATTTTTTCAGTGTTTTGTTTGCCAGAAAGTTTATCGAAAGAGCAAATGAAAGCAGCGCGGGCAAGAATGATTCAGAAGGAATCCATTTACAAACAATACGCGAGATCGTTGAAGTCAAAATATACAATGCTCTTTGTACTTATCCTGGTGATGACCTTTGGACTCGCTAATTTTGAATCTGTTCTTGGTTTATATGTAACGAATCGTTTCCAATTTTCACCGCAAAATATTGCTGTCATTCTGACCGCAGGTGCTGTGATTGGAGTCGGCATGCAAGCATTAGTTGTTGCTAAAATAATCAATAAGTTTGGTGAACAAAGGGTGATCAAAGGATCGCTTCTTTTCACCTCGGTTGCGTATATTTTATTTCTCTTCGCCAAAGATTTTTGGAGTATCTTCCTTGTCACTTCCCTTATTTTCTTTGCCACAGCTATGCTTCGTCCAGCCCTTAATACACAATTATCGAAGATGGCCGGGAATGAGCAAGGATATGTAGCTGGTATGAATAATGCCTATATGAGTGTTGGGAATATTTTAGGCCCTACTCTAGCGGGATTTTTATTGGATGCAAATCTGTTCGCTCCGTTCATAGCAGGCTGCTGTATTCTATTGATTACTTTTTTGCTTACATTAAAATTGAAATAAAAGAGGACAACTGATGAGCAAAAGGCAGCTACGGGTGCGAGGCTTTATTTTTTCAATGCCCGGCTGTAGCTGCCTTTTTATTCAGTCTAAACGCTTATTTTAACAAATATTTCAATTCCCTTTATTCCGCTTCCCCGCTTAGACGATTCAAAAACTGAATAGCCCGTGAACTGGTAGGCTGCTTCAGAACCTCATGCGGCGTACCCTGCTCAACGATTACACCCTGATCCATCAAAATCACATGGTCTGCAACCTCGGCTGCAAATTTCATTTCATGGGTGACAATGACCATGGTCATTCCTTCGGCAGCCAGTTGCTTCATGACCTTAAGCACCTCACCTACCAACTCGGGATCAAGCGCGGAGGTCGGCTCGTCGAACAAGAGTACCTCAGGTTCGACCGCCATTGCCCGGGCAATACCGACCCGTTGCTGCTGTCCTCCTGATAACTGATGCGGATAGGATTCCGCTTTATCAGCCAGTCCCACCTTGTTAAGCAACTCCAATGCACGTTTGCGCGCTTCGTCCTTGCTCTTTTTCTGAACCGTGACTTGTCCCTCCATCACATTTTGTACGGCTGTCATATGCGGGAAGAGGTTATAGGATTGAAACACCATTCCTGTCCGCTTGCGCAGCGCCAAAATGTTTTCTTGCCGGAGCTTCGTTCCTTTCGCAAAATTCAGTGCAATATCCCCTACTTGGATTTCTCCCTGGTCAGGAACCTCCAGCAAATTCAAACAGCGTAAAAGCGTTGTTTTACCAGAACCGGAAGGACCGATGATAACAAGCACTTTTCCTTTACCCAACGTTACGTCAACACCCTTAAGTACTTCCAGCGAGCCGAACGATTTGTGTATATTCCGAATTTGGATCACCGGTACAATCTCCTTTATCTGACGGAAAAACGGCCTAGTCGCTTCTCCAGGTAATTTTGCAGCACAGTCAAAATAGTGCTAAACAGCAGGTAAATAACTCCCGCCTCGGTATATACCAATAGTGGTTCGTATGTGGTAGCTACAATCTGGTTAGCCGTTCTGAACATTTCCACATAAGTGATAGTCGCAGCCAGTGAGGTATCCTTCACCAAGCTGATGAATGAATTGGCCAACGGAGGTACGGACACACGGGATGCTTGCGGAAGCACGATACGCCGCAATACTTGCCAGCGCGTCATCCCCAGGGAGTATCCCGCCTCCCATTGGCCTTCCTGAATAGATATGATAGCCGCACGCATAATTTCAGAGCTATAAGCCCCTACGCTGAGGGTAAAGCCGATCACTGAAGCAATAAACGGGTCCAGTGTAATACCCACAGAAGGTAAACCATAAAAAATAATATACAATTGCACCAGCAAAGGAGTTCCTCGAATCACCCAAACATAGAAGCCGAAAATCAGCTTGAGTATTCTCCATTTGGACAGCCGGGCCAACGCTGTAATCAGCGCCAGCGCGAGTCCCAGAGCAAAGGAGATAAGCGTGAGCGGAATCGTAAAAGAAACCCCTGCTTTTAGCAGAGGCAATAATGAATCCATAATGATTTGTATTTGGCGATCATCCATTGTATAGACATCCTTTGAAAAGATAGGTTTGAGAAGATTCGGTTCAACTTGGCGAACGTTTGGTCTTCATTTATTATTTGGATACGTCGGCTCCAAAATATTTCTCGGAGATTTTCAGGTACGTACCGTCAGCCTTCATATCTGCCAGCGCTTTGTTTACTTCCTTGATCAAATCTTCGCTGCCTTTATTGAATACAGCTGCGCTGTGTGAAGCATCTGAAGATTCGTCCACCTTTTTGATGGGTGCGTCAGGCTTTTGCTTTTTCAGATCAAGATAGGATAATCCATCATTGACGGTCGCATCCACCCGTTTGGAAGTGAGGAGGTCAATGGCTTGGTTGAATCCCTCTGTTGCCACAATTTCCGCACCGTTGCTTTTCGCGATTTGAGTCAGGTTACTGGTCAAGGACTGCCCTGCCTTTTTCCCTTTTAGATCAGCAAATTTATGGATGTCTGTATTGTCTTCGCTTACGATCAGAACTGCCTTGGAGACAATGTACGGATCGGAAAAATCATATTTTTGCTTGCGATCATCTGTAATGGATACTTCATTGAACACCGTGTCAAACCGCTTGGAGTTCAACCCTGCGAATATACCGTCCCATTGCGTCTCGATAAACTCCGGTTGTACCCCCAGGCGTTTGCTCACTTCAGTCGCAATATCGACATCGAAGCCTGTCAGTTTACCATCCGCATCATGGTAGGTAAACGGAGCATAGGTGCCTTCCGTGCCAATTCTTAGCTTGCCGCTTGCTTTTACAGATTCAAGAGTAGCTGTAGCAGTAGTATCAGTAGCAGTAGTATCTGCTTTTCCATTATTAGATCCGTTATCTCCGGTAGATGCATTATTGGTACTGGCGCCTTTATCGTTGTTACCGCAGGCCGAAACCAGCAATGCCATCACGATGAGTACAATCGGCAAAAAACTAAATTTTTTCATGGTATCCACACTCTTTCCCTTTTTCTTGATAACCTAGCACGCGGCTGGTCATTGAATAGTACATCATTCATTTTCACGCGTCAATGCTTTTATCCAATAATCCCTATGTAAAAGGTAAGTTATATATTTTTGTGGCCAAAAGTTATTCTAGGTTGACTCTTTCATTGGCAGGCTATTCATTACAACTCCCCTCACAGAAACTTTTTCTGTACCCTTACGTTAGAGATTTCGTATAATTAGGTTTTAATATGCAATTTAGAAATATGTACCGGAGTGTGATTATGGATACCCAAAATTCAACCTTATCCTCTACATCACCTGAAGGAAGTCACTCGGCCTGGGCTACCTTCACTTCACCTTTAAAACAATCCAAAGCGTTCACCTTGTTGTGGCTTGGACATTGGATCGCAATGTTGGGGAGCTCAGTCACCACAGTCATTTTGCCACTGGTTATCTATTCCCTAACAGGCTCGACTACTATCATGGGACTGGCGATGACTGTTTATATGCTGCCAAACGTACTTATTCTGCCTTTCGCAGGCATGATCGTGGACAGAATTGACCGAATCCGTCTCCTTCTGTTTACGAATATCGCCCGGTTTGGGCTGATGTTCCTTGCGGCTGTATTGATGTTTACGGGCGGGATGAAATTGCCGCTTCTATTCGTTGGCCTTGCGTTGTACGGATTGATGGACGGTATCTTTAATCCCGCTTATTCTGCCTTACGTGCACAGGTGTTCACACCGGACATACGCAATGCAGCCAACGCGCTTAGTCAGATCAGTATACAAGCCGTCCGTCTACTTGGCCCTCCGTTAGGAGGCTTCATTGTATCCTTTTCCTCACCAGGTATCGGCTTTGGGCTGGATTCTATCGCTTATCTGATATCTTTTGCCTGTTTTTGGATGCTGAGTGCTCATTTGGCCTCCATCATCGGCAAAGGTCAGGTAGATCCAGAACAGCAAGATCAGGGTGGACAGCATTTTCTCAAGGATTTTATCGCAGGCTTTACCATTCTCAAAAGCCATCCTTGGCTATGGATTACGATCCTTGCCTTTTCCTTCATTAATATTTGTTATTCAGGCATTATCGCTGTACTCATTCCGTGGCTGTTCAAGGTTCATCATGGCTACAATCCAGTCGTATACGGCATTGCGATGGCAAGTAGCGGTATTGGCGCCATGCTGGGGGCCTTTGTGTATGGATCACGCAAGCATTGGAAGCATCGCGGTCTGCTCGCTTACTTAGGAGCTTTTGTCAGCGGTCTTGCTTTACTACTGTTGTCTGTAGTCACTTGGATGCCAGGACTGATTATGAGCATGATGCTCGAAGGATTTGGCATTATGATATTTGCAATTATCTGGGAGACAAGCCTTCAGGAATTAGTCCCAGCCGAGTCTTTTGGACGTGTAGCTAGTCTGGATCTAATGTTTTCCTTTGCCCTGCTTCCTGTCGGCTATCTGGCAGTAGGTGCTGTGGCGGATAAGCTGGGTGGTATGTTCACCATTGGCATGTTTGCAACCATCGGCATGTGTATCGTGCTGGGCGTTCTAAGTGTTCCTCATATCAGGCGTTTTCAATAGGACAAATTTGTCACTTTTCCTCAAAAAAAGCTGCTCCCACAGGTTCAATTTCGAACCTTGCGGAAGCAGCTTTTTTTCCATTTTAGCCTTGTGCCCCAAAGGGCCAGTCTATTCAATGATTCGTAAAGTTAGCCTCTGCTCCGTCCAACGGAACGGAAGATCAAGCTTACAATCACGACCAGCACAATCGCACCGATTAATGCAGGAACGATGTAGAACGATCCGATTTCAGGACCCCAGTCTCCCAGAATCAAGCTACCCAACCATGCACCGATAAAACCAGCGATAATGTTACCTATCACGCCACCCGGAACATCACGACCTGCGATAATTCCTGCCAGCCAACCAATAATACCACCAACAATCAATGCCCATAACCAACTCATTTTACGTCACCTCGTTTAAGTTTTTATCGTTGTGTTCTATTATTAACCACTCGAACTCTTTTTGAACACACAGAATTCAACTGGTTAATATTACCACAGAATGGAACACTGATTTAGGGGCTTGATACCATCCTACGTGCCTCCCCGGCTATTTATGCTCTTTGTGTGATAAGTGTGTCTCCAATGCGTTTATCCTTGTATTCCTGCTTTTTTTGTGCCATCCTCACATTATGGCTTCATTAATGTAACTTCATGCATAAGTTACAAAAATAACAGATTATTAAGGAGTGACCCCAACTGGAGTGTCGAGTAGGATGCGCTGCGTGCTGTATTGCCATTACGATTTCTTCCCCTATTCCCGGCATGCCAGATGGAAAACCTGCTGGTGTTCCTTGCCCTCAGCTAACGCCCGATTACCATTGCCGGTTGTTTGGCAAACCTGAACGCCCCGTTGTATGCAGTGGATTCCATGCTGATGAGGATACGTGCGGAAGCACTAATGAAAGAGCATTTGAGCTGCTGAGAGAGCTGGAGGAGTCAACTTTACCGGGTAAAGCTTAAGGAGAAGTTCATTCTATATGAAGGAGAATTTTGATTATGAATGTTATTGAAAAAAGAATTGCCGAATTGAAGCAGTATCAGCCCGATCTTACCGCCCCGAAGGATATAGATTTATTCTGGGCCAAGACACTGGAAGAAGTCCACACCAAACCTGTACATGCGTTCAAAACTCTCGTAGAAACACCATATCCTCATATTCTTGCTTACCGGGTTACTTTTGAGGGTGTCGATGATACGCCTCTGCATGCTTGGTATGTACGCCCCCGATTTGTCGGAGATCAAAAACTGCCTTGTATCGTTCTGTTTCATGGCTATACAGGCGGAAAAGGCTATCCTGAAGATTATTCCTCCTGGCTCATGCTTGGTTTTGCAGTATTGGCGGTAGATGTCCGTGGTCAGGGGGGAGAAACGGGAGACCGTCTGGGTGATCCTCATGGTACGGTTAAAGGCTGGGTAACGAAAGGAATATTGGATAAGGATACCTGCTACTACAAAACGATTACAACCGATGCCCTTAGAGCCCTAGATTGGGTAGCGGAGCAGCCGGATGTCGATTCGGCTAAAATCGCAATCAGTGGCGCCAGTCAGGGCGGCGGACTTTCATTAATGGTGGCTGCACTCAGCGATAAAGCTGCCATTACGGTAGCGGATATTCCCAATATGTGTCATATGGATTTTGGTATGATGAATTCTACCAGTTCACTGACGGAAGCAGCTGAATTTGCTAACCGATTTCCGGAGCATTTGGAGCAGGTACTACATACATTAAGTTATTTTGACGTGATGAATCTTGCTCATCGTATTCGTATCCCGATCATGGTATCGGTAGGGTTCAAGGATACGGTGTGTATGCCAGAGACGATTTTCGCCGCTTATAACCGTATTGAATCACCGAAAACGATTGAAATTTATCCGTTTACCGGACACTGGGTTGAAGGCTTTCAAAGACGCAAGGCAGCTGAATTTTTAGTGCAGCATTTTTCATAATTCCTCCGGTGCACAAAAAAAGAACACCACGCATCAACCTGCGTAATGTTCTTTTCTACTGCATCGGGGCCAGTCCCGCTTACGCCAGACAAACTCCTCGACACTTCACATGAAGCAAATCTTCTAAGATTACGATGTAGCTCGCTGTTCTGCTGCCGAATCCCCTGTCCATTTTCGCACCCAAACAAAATCCATAATCATCAGACCAAACGGGATAAAGGAGGCAAACATAATAAAAAGAGGCCGCCGTATAGACCAATGCAGTGCTGTTTTTCCATAGATTAAAGCAACGAGGAGCAACAAAAAGCTCACCCGGTATATGTTACCAATCACCATAACCGCCTGGGTCATGCCCGCAGCTTGCAGCGGCTGGTGGGTGAATAGTATTGCCAAATAAGCTATAGCTTGAATCCAGAGCATGAGTCGGACACGCCCCAAAGGTGTTCTTAACACAATTTCAATCCCCTCTCCATAAGCAAGGATGTTCTCTCATCCTCTACACATCCTTTATTATAACGAAAAGGTCCCCAAACTCCAACCTATCCATTTATGAGTTTTGACCTAATGAGTTGTGTCTGATACAGTTGTGTAAGAGGTGATTATAAATGCTTAAACTGGGTATACTGGACCAGTCTCATATTCCTGAAGGCGGTACTGCTCAGGATGCATTATCCAATACAACAGATTTAGCGCGCGAAGCTGACCAACTGGGGTACAGCCGTTATTGGGTATCCGAACATCATGCGTCCAAAACACTAGCGCACTCCAGCCCTGAGGTGCTGATTGCGCATTTGGCTGCTCACACATCACGCATTCGTGTAGGTTCAGGCGGTATTATGTTGCCACACTACAGCGCGTATAAAGTCGCCGAAAACTTCCGCTTACTGGAGGCACTCCATCCAGGACGCATTGACCTGGGAATAGGACGTGCTCCCGGTGGTTTACCGCTTGCTACTCGTGCCCTGCAGGAAGGCAAGTACTCATCTGTCGAACAATATCCACAGCAGATTCTCGATTTAATCGACTACTTCCATGATTCAGTGCCTGACAATCATCGGTTTGCCGGTCTTCATGCCTCCCCGATGATATCGACCGTCCCTGAATTATGGTTGCTGGGCTCCAGCGGGGAGAGCGCCAGATTGGCCGCGATGATGGGTGCCTCCTATGCCTTTGCCCAATTTTTCGGGACTCCAGGTGGTGTAGAAGCTACCGCACGTTACCACGAGCAATTCCAGCCCTCGATCCTGGGTGATAAGCCCCATTCCATGGCGGCAGTTACGGTGGCCTGCGCGGAAACTGAAGAGGAAGCTGAGCAGCTGGCGTCCAGTGCTAGTTTGTATTTCCTTTTGCTCATGCAAGGTAAAGAAATGAGTTCTCTTCCGTCGGTGAAAACAGCAATGTCCTATCCGTACACGGAGTTAGATCGTGAGCGGCTGCGTCAGTCTGCAGCCTGGCGCGTTGTTGGTACCCCTGAACAGTGTAAGGAACAGCTGCTAAGACTGGCTGAGCAGTATCGTACCGATGAGTTGCTGGTCGTTTCATCCATTCATGACTTTGATAAACGTGTTCAGTCCTACCGTCTGCTGGCCAAAGCTTTTGATCTGGTATAAACGTAGTTGAACAGAGGAAGAGCTTCTGAAACATTAAAACCCCCGCGTGCCTATGATGGCAACAGCGGGGGTTTGTTGTAGAGAAGGGTCCATTCGAACCAACCCCTCTGCACTATGGAAGTAATTCAAGCACTGCAAAAGTCGAACATCATATGGTACTTTAGTAGTATATACACCGAAACTAAAGTGTCAGTCGTTACCTCCTAAAGTTCCAGTCCACATATACCAAAGGCGCATATTTTATACTCCAAAGCTTGGAAAGATCGCACCCTAAAGTCCCATATCTTTACTCGTTCCGATAAAGTTAGTACCGGTTGGATTCTAAGGTTCCTAAGGTTCTATACCCCAAACCAGCTTACCCTGCTGATATACAGTGCCATGGTCCCAGTCTGCAAATGCTTTTTGGGTAGCACCATAGGAGTAATCGTTGGTCTCATCAAAATTGCTCCAATTTGCAGCATGAATACGGGGTTGAATTTCTCCGCTTTCCCCACCGGGCTGAATCGTTCCCGCTCCATCTGTGAAAGAAATCTCCACATATTTATCAGCCTTGGCCTTTGGATTTGGCAATGTTACAAAAGTTGCTTTTACCTTTTCATTGCCAATCCTGGCCCAGTCTACAAAAAACTGCTGAGCTTGTTTGCTTTCATCTGTGTAATAGTAGCGAATTTTTAGATCACTCAGCTTCACAGCTGTTTTTCCTGTGTTTTTGATATTAAATTCAGGACGGATTGCGTTATCCTTGGCGTTCGTGTCACCGGTGCGATACTGAAGCACAATCCCTTGATCGTTACTACCCGGTGTACTTCCTCCGTTGCCGTTATCGCCGCCGTTGTTGCCACCACCGTTATTACCGCCAGTGTTGCCATCTCCGCCGTTATCCCCACCGTTGTTTCCGCCTCCACCATTGTTGCTGGAGCCTTCCAGAATCGCCTGTTTTACGAATTTGCCAGAAGCGGACAATTGTGAATCAGGCCATCCGCCCTTACGGTCAGCACCAGGCAACAGCGCAGCAGAGGTCTCATTTTTATCTGCCAGCGACCAGTTAGCCCAGCTGATTCCACGGCTGGCCAGAAAATCGGTCCATACTTTGGATTCATTCAGGAACGGTCCACCGTTACCCGAAGCATCGCTTGTACCCCACTCGGTAGCAAATATGCCCACGCCTTTGTTCAGCGCATAATCGACCCGATCGCGCAAGTACTGTCCATGCGTACCCGCATAGAAATGTACGGTATACATTGTATTCTTGTCTGGAAGTGGATGGTCTGCTGCATCATGTACATCCTGACTCCATGTGCCTGTTCCTACAATAATAATATTGTCCGGGTCCTTAGCGCGAATAACCTGAGATACCTCAGACGCATAAGGTCGGATTTGATTGTTCCAGTTCACATTCCCATTCGGCTCATTGGCAAGCTCATAGATTACGTTAGGCAAATGGCCGTACTGAGTTGAAAATTCATTAAAGAAAGCTTTGGCTTCATTTTTATGAATGTTCGGATCGCCATCTGAAAGAATGTGCCAGTCGATAATGACGTACAAGCCCAGTTTCTGTGCTGCCTCAATCGCTTCCTTCACTTTATTCTTCAAAGAAGGATTGGCGATATAACCATCTTCTTCAGTGTACAGCGCAACCCGAAATACGGAAATGCCCCAATCGTCCCGTAACCATTTCATAGAGTCCTGATTTACCAGATCCCCAAACCATTGGACGCCGTGAGAGCTAATACCTTTGAGTTGTACAGGTTTACCGTTTTTATCCACCAGTTTACCATTCTTTACTGAAAGTTGTCCGTAACGTTCCACAGGGGTCGTCCCAGCAGCCTCTGCTGTTTGCGTATTCCAGTTGAATCCGTTCGTTAACGTTAATAGTAATACTGCTGTTAGCATTACCGCTACTCTTTTTGCGATCCTTGGCAGGATCCATTGCCCATTCATCATTTACACATTCCTTCCTTTTTATAAAGTAGATAAGACTTATCAGTACGTTGTTCTCCGCTCTTTCGTCCCCCCTTTATACAACAAGAGGATCAGGTCCAAACATAGATGTCACTTACCTGTATATGGATGATACTACTATTATAGTTAGTTTCATGTTACATTTCGACTTTATGATAGAAAATGAACAGGAAGTCACGGTTTTGGGATGTGTTTTGCTTAGTTGACTACTATAGAGTACTAAAGGGACAAAAGACTCATTTACCCATTGCAAAATTTGGCGGGTTTTGGTTCGAACTTCAGTTGTTTAATAAAAAAAGACTGCTTCCCGATGCTTTAGCTCGGTATAGCAGTCTTATAGATGATCTTATATGTGATCGAATAATGTTACAAATATCGTCTTAACGTAGGATCTCCCTATTACCCCTGAGCAGTTGCTTGAGGTTCTTTGGTCGTCTGATCTTCCTTCATATCGCCGCCATCCGTCGCTTGATCTGTCAGTACAGTCTCAGATGAGTTACCTATTACCTTGTCTATAAGTTGCAACCAAGGTTCTTCACTACCTCCACAGCTCTCAATATCACCGAGCAGGGACTCTAGCGTGGTTCCTTCTTCTGGCAAATCAATAACTAAACTGTCTTCGTCAACTTGGATAGTGCAGCAGGTTTTCATTGTAAATCCCTCGCTTAATTCTTATTTGAGCATGCAGTAAGCTAGCTCAGATGGGATGAACTCCCATGGATTCCGGGATAAGCCCTTTGAATCCGTTTGAAATTATAAACCTAATACCCATCAATTGCAATGAACAAATCTTGAATTTAATAATTAGCGAGTGTTACAGGCAGGAATAGCTATCTAAACGAAGTGTTCGCGGCCAGTAATTTTGGATTTATAGAGAATCAGTTCAAACATTCAGCAAGCTCCGTAAAAATCACTCCAAGCGCATAGGCTCCCGCGTCAGGATAACCAAGGCTTCTCTCTCCTACCGTTCCAGCACGGCCCATGCGCGCCACGATGTCTTCCGTCTTTTTGGCCCCTAATACAGCGGCTTGACCACCTCTTACAAAGGCTGTCTTCACGTCAAAATCTAATTTTGCGCTCTCCAACCAGCTATCCGCACATGGCACTAATGCGTCAATAAGCGTCTTATCGCCAACAACGGCTCCTCTGCCGAAGGAACGTTCGCCTGTCGATTGTATGCCTTGCACCCCAGCCTGCATCATATCTGCAAATTCGGAAACGGTGAGTTCGCTTCGTTCGCCCGCAGATCGTGCCGCTGCGCGAAATGCTGAGCCCCAGATCGGACCCGAAGCGCCACCACAGTATTCCATGATGACGAGCGAGCATGAATGAAGAAAGGCTCCCATCGTCAAAGAGTCTTGATTCAGGATGTCTCGCCATTCCCGTTTCAGCTGACGAAATCCCTTTGCAACGCTCATGCCAAAGTCGCCGTCACCTGCATGAGAGTCAAGATCGCAGAAAGGTACCTCATTCTTGATGATAACCTCACTCATCTTATCGACTAGGTAGATAAGATTGTTCAACGTAATCTTGTTGTTCTCAATAACCGCAAAGGCAGGGTCCGTTTCTACTTCAAAGGATACTTGCCGCTTTTCGTCTGCTACAGTTGAAATATCCGTGAATACGACATGATCAACAGGTCCAGCCACCTTGAACGCAGGCGCGTTGCTTTCATGGGAAAGAAGCGTTTTCAGTTCGTTGTCCAGCTTCATGATGGAAACCGAGATACCTGCCATATCGATACTCGTCATATAATTGTTGACAAAAGTGCGATCGATCGTGATCCCCTTCGCTGCTAGTTCGCGAGTGACCGAATGGTTGAAGAGGTACAGTTCTTGCAGAGGCGTACCACCGAAACCATTGATCAACAGAGCGATTTCTCCGCTGAATCCAGTTTCGATCTG
This sequence comes from Paenibacillus sp. NMA1017, assembly GCF_058895805.1. NCBI lineage: Bacteria > Bacillati > Bacillota > Bacilli > Caryophanales > Paenibacillaceae > Paenibacillus > Paenibacillus sp. NMA1017. Next base: position 277,749 of record NZ_JBZXYR010000004.1, read on the forward strand.
CATGTCTCGAAGGAGATCGGTTACCATTCTGCCTGCCAGCGTATCCGCATCCGTCAGCTTCTCGCGGCTGGTCCCAGGCTCGCCGTGAATGCCGACACCGTACTCGATTTCATCATCCTCGAGCTCTAATGTTGGCGTGCCCTTCGCCGGCACGGTACACGAAGTCAATGCGAATCCGATACTGCGTACATTTGCAGCGGCTTTCTCCGCCACTGCTTTAACTTCCGCCAGACTCCGGCCCTCTTCCGCCGCTGCGCCCGCGATTTTATGGACGAGTATCGTTCCCGCCACCCCGCGCCGTCCGACTGTATATAGGCTGTCTTCTACAGCGATGTCATCTTCAACCTTTACATAGTCCACTTCCAGACCGTCTTCAGTGGCCAGATGGGCGCCGTTTCTAAAGTTCATAATATCGCCGCTGTAATTTTTAATAATCAGCAGCGCACCTTTTCTCCCGGTTGTCGCTCGGATGGCCTGATATACTTGAATTTGTGAGGGAGAGGCGAAGACATCACCGCAGACCGCGGCATCGAGCATCCCTTTGCCAACGAAGCCAGCGTGGGCGGGTTCATGCCCGCTGCCACCGCCGCTGATGAGTGTTACTTTCTCCGCGTTCAATTCCTTTTTCTTGAGCACTTTGTATTTCGGCAGAAATTCCAACTCGGGATGCGCGAGCGCAATACCACTGCACATCTCAAGGACCAAATTTTCCGCACGGTTGATGACCTTTTTCATGCTATTCTACCTCCGCTTTGTACTGGCTCCCGATACGGTTGGCCGCAGCGATTGCCGCAGCAACCTGCTCCACTGTGACCGGAAACGGCATGGAATGAATCGATTCCTCCAGAATGCAGGCCTTTGCTGCTACTTCCATGAGTTCTTCCTGGCTGATATGATCGACGCCGATATCAGCCAAGCAGACCGGTAAACCGACGGCTAAACAGAAATCGAGTACCTGATCTAATTCTTCCGTCGGTGCGTTTTCGAGCACCAGCTGTGCGATCGTGCCGAATGCAACTTTCTCTCCATGATAATAATGATGCGTGCCTTCCAAAATCGTGAGTCCGTCATGAATCGCATGGGCCGCCGCAAGTCCACCGCTTTCGAAGCCGAGGCCTGAGAGTAAAATATTAGTTTCAATGATATTTTCGAGTGCTTGCGTAACCTGGTTTTCATCACATGCCGCTTTTGCTTTGGCACCGTCTTTCAACAGCATTTCATAGCATAGCGTTGCAAGTGCAATCGCCGCATTTGTACCTACTGCTGGCGCACACTGTCCTTCGCGTACTCCGTTAGGCAGTCCGGCATTGACCCTGGAGTAAGAACGGGAGGTCGCACGGGCTTCAAAGTAAGTCGACAGTGCATCACCCATACCTGATACAAGGAATCGGGTTGGTGCATTAGCGATTACGGTGGTGTCGACTAATACGACACTCGGACTTTGCTTAAAATAGGCGTAATCGTCGAAAGCGCCTTCCGGGGTGTAAAGAACGGCCGAGTGACTTGTCGGTGCATCCGTCGCAGCAATGGTCGGACAAATGATAAGCGCTTCCCCTTGAGCCACGCATTTCGCCGCGTCGATCGCTTTCCCGCCGCCGAGACCTATGATACAATCGCATCCATTTGCAGTAGCAATTTCCTGAAGTCTAGACACTTCCTGTCTGGAACACTCACCCATAAAACCGCTTTCAATAAAGGTCACGTTATATTTACCCAAAGTGGAATCAAGTTTATCTTTTACCCGCGCCACATCGGCAGGATGCGCAATCAGTAAAGCGGATTTGCCGAAGGTGCTCACATAGTAACCCAAATTCAACAATTCGTTTTCACCTTGTACATATTTGCTTGGGCTGATAAAAGCTTTTCTCATCTATAATTCCTCCTTATGATTGTGTTGGCTTCGTTCTGATTAAAACTATAACTGAACCATGTAAACTTTACATTGGAGGAATCAAGGAATATATTATAATTTATAATCGTATTTTTTTGCACTGAAGATCACAAATTGTACTTTTTTGTTATTGCTTACAGGATAATTTACCATTAAGGGATGAGATCTTGATACGTGAACATTTGAGCATCCAGAAAATCTTTGATTTGAAAAAGTGGGAGCAATTGCAGGATTCATTAGCATCCGTTACCCAATTAGCCATTCTCACCGTCGATTATAAAGGGAATCCCGTAACTAGCCACAGCCAATGCCAATCGTTCTGCAAGAAGGTTCGTCAGGATGAGAATCTCCTTCCCTACTGCCAAAAATGTGACTCTCGCGGTGGACTTGAAGCGGTGCGTTCCAACAAACCTTATATTTATCTCTGTCATTATGACATCATCGACATCGCGGTACCGATCATTATCGACGATAAGTATATCGGCGCCGTCATGGCAGGTCAGGTCCGCTTAGCCGATCCTTCGAGCGCCTTACAGCTGGAGCAAATCCTCACATCAAAAAATGAAAAACTGTACAGTTCTAAATGGGAGGAACTTAAGAATGACTACGCCGATCTGCCCTCCATGACCTATCAGGAAATTCAGACGATCTCCAACATGTTATCCTTATTGTGTAATTATATTGTTGAAGAAGCGATGAACAAAAATCTCCTCGCAGAAATGTTCGAGAAAGCGTCGGGCACACAGTCCACTCCGCAGTTGTCCGAGATCCTTCCTGGCTACTCGCTGGAGCATATCGAAAACCTTAAGAAAGAAATGAATAATTTCTTAGCAGATGCCTATCTGAATTCCTCAGGAGATGTGGATATTCCGTGCGGAAATCCCGTACTAAAACCCGCCTTCGAATATATCTTTGAGCACAAGGGTGAAACTTTTTCTCTTAAAGCCATGGCTGACTTGTGCCACATTAGCCCAAGCTATTTTAGTCGGCTGTTTGCCAAGGAAACGGGTGAGAACTTTTCCAGCTATCTTTCCCGCTTGAAGATGAGATGGGCGAAGCAGTTGCTCGAAGCTACAGATATTCCTGTATCTCAGATCAGTAGCGAGCTCGGCTTTAATGAGCCGGGCTATTTCATTAAAATATTCAAAAAGTATGAAGGCACAACGCCCGCGGTGTACCGAAAGTATTACAAGGGATAAAAAACGAAAAACAGATGATTCATGGGTCTAACGTCTCCATGATCATCTGTTCATAATTTTCTGCTCAAGTTACGTATCCAGGTGTGCTTCTAGGCTGCCTGAGATTGTGTTTTGCGCTCAATCACCATCCCCTTTTTATTAGCAATTTTATGGAGTGTTTCTTTATCGTTACTGTAGTGTTTCTGACTGATCCTGAGCGTTCGTTTCATTGTGCATGGATTCCGATTTTTTCTTGCGAAATAATTTGGCGAAAAACTTGCCGATCACACCAAACATACCTGCACAAGCAGCACCAATAAGTATGATAACCTTAATTCCCGCGCCCTTAAAAAAAGCAATGAGTAATGCCAATAAGCCTACTTTTTTAGCTACTGCCAAGCCTGCTCCTCCCAAAATCAATCCGGTTAGGCCGTATTCGGAAATTTTGTCCGTTGAAGCATTAAAATCCTCGTATCGCTCACCTGATCTGACTGTCAGCTTGGGTAATATATTCTCATTCAAAAACTTCTTATCAGCGTCCAAATGCGCAGGATCGGACACTAATATTGCAGAGATATAACCCTGACGAGTGAGCAAACGAACATTATAATTGATCAGCTTTTCCTTGTTCCCATCCTCCGCCAGCATAGACCAGGTTAGATTATGGGTCGTTTTATTATAAAAAGGCTCCACATCCCAACCCGTAACATACAGGCGATCACTTTCCGCTTTTTCCTTGTTACTCTCTTCCGTACCCTCTTTATAACTATCTAGAATGGCATCCGCATCGATGTCTTCTTTTTCATCATCCTTGATGTGTCCAAGTTCATCGTATTCAAAAACAACTTCCCAATTTTGATTTTCATCTTTCGGAAATATACTCCCAATTTCCTTGCTAGTTGGCTTCTCGTGATTCATCTCACTCACTTTTGCAGTGTTAGCCGCATCCAAGAAAAGAAGAGATGAGTCCAGTTCAACCGTAGCCATTTTTCCCAAGTCTATCTTTCGGCCGCCCTCAATCCATTTTAATTGTTCATTGGATGAGGCCCACGCGTTACCCCCACTGAGTAACACCAGACTAAGCGCCAACAGCGCTCCAAAAATCGTTTGGCCCCATTTCATTTTGTTACTACATCTGTTATCTAGTCTCTTGTTCAAAACTCATTACCCCTTTATAAATTCCAATATCTCCCGTGTCCCCAATCATATTAGCCACTGCTTTATATTTTGTAAATTCGCAGTAGAAAAGGGAGCTTCTGTGACTTAATACTCATTTTTATACATATATATGCAAATATTCTAATCTTATCGAACTGAATTAATAAAATGTGAATGAGCGATAAGAAAAACTCAAAAATGTTAAGCACAATTGCGCAATAGCACTACTTCTCCGTTCCAATTTCCTACTTATGAATTCCTAAAAAGGGCTTATTCCTTGATACGACAACTTCAGTGACTTTTAGCTTAATTTCGAACACATCCGTTAGCATAAAAAATGTCGAATTTCATCAGATTAAGGAATGCATAATTCATATAACAAGCGAATTTAGCCTTAGTGACTTTTTCCTGTTTTTAAACATATGTCAACTTTTTTATTTAAAAGAATGTATAGGCTTTCATAGGGTCGATTGATTAAGAAATAAGCTAATTATTGAAAAGCTCCCATACAAGTTTACTGCTTGTTTTTGGGGCTAGGAGTTATTCACCAGTATTTGATAGTGTCACCATACTACTTATTCAGCTTGCCAAAGCCCGCTCCGAGACTGGGACAGATCACCTTGTCTGACTTTAGCGATATCACTAGTTCCTTCACTGTACTCGCTGGTGGCAACAATCATTGCAGCGACACCAGTTAATAGCCGTGTTGTGAATGTTATCGGAGCCGCCGTTGAAATTGCTCCACCTGCCCCCGCCACACCCCAAGAGAGCAGCCAGAGTAAAAAATAGATCCCCTAAAGCGGATTTTTGGACTTTAGAGAGTCCTGTTTCCATATCAGGAAATTACTATATTTTGGAATAAATCTGAGAAGCTATACGGTTACCATGCCGTATCCGTACTTCTCCAGTAGCTCCTGAGCCTGAAGATTACAGACACTCGTCCGACCAGATCAGTTGTATTCTATAGTCCGGTCTCCTGCATCGTCTGAGCCGTCGCTCGGCCTTGCGTATCATATTCGTAAGCTAGGATTTTTACAGCCTGACCTACGATTTCCTGCATTTTTGTTACTAAATACTACGCTTATATTTCTACTATTATTAACCTAATATTATTTGCTGTTCACCAAACCGTCTTCACACATAATCGTATCGTGTATGCTCGTTTGCCGACATATTCAGCAGAAAGAAATTCCACTCAATTACATGATATGATAGGATAAATCGCTATTTGTAAAGAAGAAAAACACCCTTTTTTAGTGAAAAGACAGTGTAGAACAATCATCACTATATAAAAAGGTGTTTTGCTATTTTAATTTTTTTATTTAGAATCAATTAACTTAATTGGTTTAAATTCAATTATAAAACATTGAATAAATTGCTTCACTAAACTACTTCCCAGTTAAATGATGGCGCTAATATATCAAAAAAAACATCATGGCCTAAAATTAACCAATGTCTTACACTTAAAGAATCAATACCTAATCTACTTTTCAAATTTGAGTTTATTACTTCATAAAAGCTAGGATCCGGACAAATATTTGTTTCATTCCACAGATCATCATCTAAATTTGCTATTTGACTTAAATCAAATTTCTCTGAATCTAACAGTCCATATTCTTGCTGTGATACAGTTTTGCTAAAAAAGTGGACCTGAGCAAAATTAATCTCTATAATTGCATTTCCAACCCTATTCCAAATCTCATCTGGTATTTTCTCTTCGTTACCATACTGTCTACATAAATGTTTAATTTCACGCTCCCTTATTTTAGCGTTATAATTAATTAAAAATTTTGTTTTAACTTCTGTTTCCTCTCCTATAAATTCTATAAAATCGTGAGACGGGCTTATTTGCCAAGGTACTTCTACTGCATGAAGTATTGATTTTTCCATTAATTTGCTCCTTTCAATTACTACTCCGGAAGTGTGACTATGTCTATTATTTCGAGATTTTTAGGGCCAGGAGTTATCGGAATACTTCTACCCGGCATCTCAAATTTTTGACCGCGTTGTCTTATTGGAGCCTCTGTCAAACGATTTAATATGGCTTTATCCGGTATTATTTCTTTTGTTTTAGTTGGTTTTATACCAGCCATACTCAATACAGTGAGGGTTCTATTGCTCTCAGCAACCTTTTTCCCCGTTTTTGGATCAATAAAGTATTTGACTTCAAATTGGTCCGAATGCAATACTCCTGTTCTTAAATCTTCAGCAACATCCGCAAGCTTTCTGCCCACAATATATTCTGGGGCCCCACTATTCATATTGAAAGTGTCAGATACACGCTTTTGTCCGAAAAGTATTTCATTTGAAGAGTCCTTACCTTCATAAACATTCCCTTTTTCACCACAGTCCTTCATGTACCCGCTCGGGTCCACGTAGTGGATCGGGTTGTTCCCCACATACGCATAGAGATTCAATCCATCTCCGCGATACGTATCTTCCTGCGTAAAGCGGGCAATGGCCGGATTGTAGAAACGCGCTCGCAGATAATACTGCTGCGTTACAGTGTCCCACGCCTCTCCCGCATAGCGGAAGCGGTTCTCGATCTGCTCTGCCATCGACAGTGTATTCCCGAACGCATCGTATGCGTAGCTGTTCTGTACCCTGCCCTTACGGTCGGTCAGATGCAGGACATCCCCGTGTGTGTTATTTACATAATAAGACGGATTCCCTACATCGTCCACCCGGGCCAACCACTCATGTCCGCGCACAAATGAGGCCTGGACTCGGGCTTCCTCATCCAGCTCGTTCACCATATACCAGCCGTCATACACAAATCGACGATGCGTGCCATTCTCTTCTACGCCATTACGAAGTCCTTCCGGATCATATAGATGACGGATATAGCTGCCATCCGACTTCTCTGCCTTCACCGTTCGGTTAAAGGCATCGTAGGCATATGAGATACTTTCCTGTCCGCTTCGCTCTCGCAGCAGGTTCCCTTGCGCATCATATTCGTAACGCGTCTGCTGCCCTCGCGATCCCGCTTCTTGATTCGAACCTTCACCCAGCGCCTCTTCCAAAACCGACAGCAGACGGTTCCGTGAATCGTACGTATAGCCCGCTTTGTGGTCGTTCCACATCCGACTTAACCGATTCCCCACCGCATCATAGGATAAACGTTCCGTCCCCCATCCCGGGTATTCGGCTTCCACCAGTTGCCCTATGGCGTCGTAGCGATACTTCGTTCGTTTTCCGTTTTCGTCCCGGGCGATCTGGTGACCGTTGTTATCATATTCATAACGGTGCTGTAGAAGCGGACTTCCGTCCGGCGATTGCGCTTGCAGCTTCGAGACATTTCCATCCGTACCATAGTCATATGCCATCTCAATGCCGTTACCATATAGAATGGAAGCCACACGGTTGCCGTGTACGTATCCATACTTCGCCAGCAGTTCTTGATCCTGTCGGATTTCGGAGACACGCCCAACCAAATCATACCGATATTCGGTTGTTCTGCCTCCGGCATCGGTCTGAGCCGTCATTTGACCTTCCGCATCATATTCATAAGCCAGTATTTTACGGCCTGACCCACGATCTTCTGCCGCGTTGTTATTCATCAGGCTGGCAAACGCTGCGCTCATATTTCCACTGCTGCTGCTCATATATTTGCCCGTCAGCAAACCATCTTCATTGTACGTATAATCATATCGCGTATGCTCGTTTGCCGCTGTTTGCAGCAGGCCGTCTTCCCGGTACATATAGGATTCTTCCATGCCACTCGACATCTCACGCCGCTTGATCAACTGGTCATTGAAGTTATACGCATACTCTATGACCTTGCCGTTACGGTCCGTTTGGCGGGCCAAGCGGCCTTCGGTGTCATACTGATACAGCATCTTCTGCTGGCCCGGATCTTGTATAGCAGACAGCTTGCCCAAGCTGTTGTAGTCATACTGCGTCGTTTGACCGTTTCCGTCCGTCGAGCTGACGATATTCCCCGCATAGTCGTAGCGGTAATGCTCCGTGCTACCGTCTGCTTTGCGGAGGGCCGTGATCTTGCCCCAGCCGTCTACGGTATGGTGGGTCAGATGGCCTTCACCATCTCGAATGCCAGTAATGTTACCTGCCGCATCGTATATATATTCTTGCTTTACGATGCCTTGTCCTGCCATCGCTGGTGCCAGCACTTGCTTCACTCGGCCACCAAGGGTGTACGTGTATTCTACTCCAACGCCGCCCTCCATTTTGCTGACCAGTTCACCAAACTCATTATATCGGCTACGTTCCATGATCTGACCATACGGATCAGCCACTTCAATTAACCGGTTCAGGCGGTCATAGGTGAAGGTTATCCCCGGTCCATCATCAGTAGCCGGATCATACTGATTCGGCGTGACTTGTTTCACAATATTCCCCATCTTGTCATAGAACAGACGGGTCGTACCCCCGCGTTTTCCGATCATGCGGATACGCCGGTTCATCGGATCATACGTATAGGTTACCTTGCTGCCATTCGTATCCGTCTCTTCGATCACGTTACCCGTGCGGTCGTATTTCAAATAGACGCTGCTGGTCCGGGCGTCTTTACCCTCCCGGCGGCTGATCTGAACCATTCGATCCACTGCATCATAGCTGATCTGGGTTTGATACCCTTCCGGGGTCACGATCTCGACCACATTGCCGTTACGGTCATATCCGTAAGATGTAACGGCATTCACCAAGCCCGGTACACGATCAGTCAGATCATTAGCATTTAATACTTCTACACGCCGTTGCAACCATCCGATTTTGTTATATTCGTAGCGGATGAACCGATCCTTTTGCTCGTTCAGTTTCTGTCTTTCCGACGTTTTCTGGTTCAGACCATCGTACGTATAGCGAATTTCCGCTCCAGTATCATCCGCAATGACGATCACCCGGTTATTCCGGTCATAGCTGTAACGAACACTTTGATAGTTCTCCGCATAACACGTTTCGCTGACATACTCCTGAGTCCGCTTCTCTTCCAGCAGGTTTCCGGCTGGGTCATAGCGGTACAAGGTCAGGCGATACTGAATGGTACCCGCGCTGACAGCTTCTACTACGTTTTCTTCCCCGGCTTCTTCCACAGGCTCACGCTTTTCAATTAACCAACCTGCCGTATTGTATACATAAAGCGTGCCGAAACGTTTACTGTCGTTTGTTCCACTAACATAACCCTTGGCATCTATTGCTTTTATTATACGTCCTGCATGATCATACACGAATCGGCGACTGACATGACCTTCTGCATCGGTGATCTGAACCAAACGATTCATGACATCATATGCATACTCGGTGCCAGGTCCATCATCCATAATCGGATCATAATATTCTGGTAAGATCATTTTGATCATATTTCCGTTCGCATCGTATTTCATGCGAGCGATGCCACCATCTGGATACCTTACCTTGATCCTGCGTCCCCGATGATCATACTCATACTCCGTGCCGGGTCCATCATCTTCAACATGGTTATAGTAATTCGGTTCAATCTCTTTTAAAATGTTACCGTTAATGTCATACCGAGTACGGGATACGTTCTGAACCAGATCCGTCATCCGAACCAGACGATCCATCGCATCGTAACGATATTCGATGCCTTTGCCATTGTCTATACGGGCGACATAATCGTTAGGGAGCACTTTTTTGACCAAATTGCCCATCTTATCATAGAACATTAATGTAGTGTTGCCTTCAGAATCTACGATGCGTGTACGCTTATTCAAATGATTGTATTCAAACTCTACCGTGCCGTAAGCCGTGGTAATGCTCATCATTCGCGCAGCATCATCAAATGTATATAGGTATTTATTACCTTCCGCATCTTGCACCTGAGTCGGTGCATCCGTATGATCTGTTCCGTACGAATAAACCGTGGTGTGACCGAGTGCATCCATGCTGCTCAATATCCGTCCTTGCGGATCATACATATAAGAAATGATCGCATGCGTTCCATCCGCAATACTGGTCTTCTCTTCGATTAGCCTTCCCACGGCATCATACGTGAACCATTTCTCTGTTACTCCGTTAACAGCAATCTGAGTCAGATTTTGATCCTGGTCGTATTGACGCTCAGTACGAGTTCCGTCTGGACGGATTTCTTCCGCAAGATTACCAAAGATATTATATGCCCATTTTGTGGTGTGACCCATAGTATCCGTATGACTTGATTTATTTTGATACACATCGTACGTAAAAGACTCACGAGTTCCATCACTGTAGATCGTATCCGTCACCAGATCATCAGCATTGTATTCAAAATTCTCGACGACTCCTGTGGCATGATACGTAAAAGTACTTCTCCGTTTCGCATCATCGTATTCAATATCCGTAACCTGATCGTCCGCGTCCCACTGCCTAATGACCCGACCATGATGGTCATATTGATTTCGGACATACCTATGTCCATTCTGGTCCGTGATCGCCTCAATTCTTCCCTCAGCATCATAAGCATATGACGTCACACCCGCATTCGGATACGTTACACGAGTCAGAAAATCCTCTTCATATTCGTACTTCACTGTTCTGCCTATATTATCAGTGATGCTATAAAGTTTGCCACCTGAATAGGTGAAGGTGATCTCCTTACCACCCGGGGTCGTTAACTTGCACAATCCTTCCACATCGTATTCCAGCAACGTTTCATTGTTAGAGCGGTCCTTGATTTTCAGTAGTCTTCCATACTGATCATAGATATAAGTTCGACGCTCTTTATCGGTTAAGCGATACTCTTTGGTAACAGAATCCTCCGAGAGGTTATAATCCTGTTTTCCTCCGATCTCATTAATCCACTGACCGTCTTGCTCAATAAAATGTTCATAATGTCCATCCGTGCATATGACCAGGATATGATCTTCCACCCGTCGAATGGAGCTCTCATAGGTAAAGGTAAAGCCACGCCCTGTGCTGCCTGTCATGGAGTTGGTGGAAGTATAACTTCGGACCATCTCAATCTGACCAATATCCTGAACCACCATATCTGTAGCCGTAAAATAAAATCTACCTTTCACTACATCAATCGGATCTCCGCGTGTAACAAGATTCCCTATACTGGATATTAGAGACTTTTGTAAGTTTTCTATCGTTAGCGACTCTTTGACATTCCCATGCTTTCGGTAATCATCCGCCATAGAACCTGTCATATCGCCTACCACAGAGGATAGATAAGAGCTAATCTTGTTATTACCTGCAAAAGAAAATGCTCCTCCTACAACGCTTCGAGTCAAGTTAGATTTAAGATCTGTTTGTCCGGTATTCATCACGTCTTGAACCGTTCCGGCTGCAACTCCACTTGCTACTAGACGTGAATATATATTTAGAGCACCTGTACCGCATTTTACTCCTGTCATAAATTTTCCGGCGACAGTTGCACTGATAAATCCATTACTAAAGCTGTTCATATAGTGTCCAATGAGCGTCTCGCCTGGATGGGCATTAGGATCAAATATAGCCGTAATGCCTGTATTAATTCCTCCACCTATGGAAGGAACAATGAGAGCACTTGCACCTCCAGTGAGAAACGCTACTCCGGCCACCGAAACCGTTACGGCCCCATATTTAACCACATCATATAACTCTTGATTTCCTCCCAGAACGGTATCTCGCATGAAGTTATACGATTGAGAGAGATCACCTACTCTCGCTTTGGCGATATCCTGCTGTCCCTCACTAGACTCACTGGCAGCGACTACCATCGTTGTAGCTCCTGCAGCGAGTGTGACACTGGCAGCAGCCACAACTAAAGGAGCGGCTGCACCCGCTGTTAAAACAGTTACCGCAACACCCACAGCCACTGCTCCAATAATCATGGCTATTTTTCCAAAGCCTACTTTTTGCTTGCCTGCCTCCAACTTATTCACGAGGGCTTGACGTTTAGCTGCCGCATTATTATTTACCTGTTCCATCACCTGCTTATCCTGAGCAATTAGAGCACTATCATCGTATTGTACTGCTGGTGCTTTACCTGGTTCTCCCTCATAATATATCGTGGCGGCTTGAGCGTTTGTCGTGTCTTCAATCCAGATCACCTGTTCAGGATTTACTCCTTCAACCGGGCTACGGGAGATTGCAACGAGTTCGCCAGCTGTCAATTGAATTTGTTTTGGAGCTGGCAATTCACCAACAAGATTAATTTTAAAATCCGTGGCAGCCTTAACACACATATCCGTATCGGAGAGGATTTCTACCTTTCCGTCACCTGTAAGCTGGAACTTAATGCTTTCCTGACTATTAGCCGCAAATACAATATCCTGCCCAGTTAGCTTCATTTCTTTATCTGAGTCATTGGTTAATGACTTGATAACAGGATCGGAAGATTTCTGACTATATTTGCTTTGTTCAGCCCCTCTTCGAACGGAGCTTACCGCAATAGCTCCTGTTTCCAAAGCTGTTGGGAAATGAAGCTTGACTGGAGAGCCTGACTTAGGCATCATGTAGGCACTTTGATTGTCCATACCTGTGGAATAGGGGAACCAGCAAGTACCTGCATCGTCATTTGTGGCGTCAATATCCAAATGCAGTTTGATTTGATTACGGGATATCTGTGTGATCCGCCCCTCCAAAGAAAGCCCTTGTATAGCAGTATTCATTATTTTATTGGTTTTGATCGTACTTCGCGAAGTTAAGGTATATGTATATAGCAGTTCCCCTTTGACAACAGATGCTGCTACTTCACATACAACATACGGTTTATGTTGAAAATCAACTTGTGCTCCCAGCCTTAATGCCACTCTGCTCTCCACACTAAACAAAGTATGATTAGCCTCGTATCCCATTTGAGTTGTTGATCCAAACCGACTTTGCATCGTATAAGAGTCATTTTCCAACTTACCAGTTTCCTGCCCCTCTGGTATGCCCAGTAAAAGAGACGGAGTTTCTTCGGACATAACAGAGATCACAACAGTATTTAAATGAGAGGCCATACGCTTGATGAATTGCCAATCCGTCTCTTCATATTGTAGTAGTAACTGCCCTGTCTCAATATTCCCTATTGTTTCATCTGAACAATGTGCTCCAGGGTAATCTTCCAATAGGTTATCTACAATTTGCCCGTACGTTTTTTGCTTGTTTTGAAACGATCGCTTCTTCCACTCCAAATCCATCTGGTACGTGAATGATACAGCTTCAATCTCTAAAAAATGAACTCCCTGCACATACTTTACGGCTGCTCGCTTGATCATCCCTTTAAATAGTGGATTTTCCTTTTCGGCATTTATCGGGTGAGCTTTAAAAAGTGAAACCTTATCATCAACATTCATTTTCTGTAGGCTTTCACTTTGAGTATCAGGAATAATCGCTTTAAAACGAAGAACTGCATGTTCATTCATTTTATGCAGTAAATTTATTTCTTCAATCCTCTGAATGTCATAAGGAAAATCCAGTATTAACCCCGCATAAAAGGTTTCCATAACGACTTACCTCCTCTCTTCATTGGCTTTCTTATTTGCGCTGTCCATTATCAATAATGGAAATATTCCCACCAAACAAGCAGGAGTTACAGCAACCGCTTAACATCGCATCCGCCGGACCCACTTTGACATCCTCTTTTCCAAAATCCCAAGGCCTTACTACTTTAGGAGTACACATAGCCACACATTCTGGTGGAGGAAGCTGCTCGAGAGGAATATCTTCTTCTTTCATAAATAATGATTTAAACCAGCCAACATCCTGTTTAGGGGCCTTGACGGCTTCTTCCACCTTTTTCATTTCAGCTTGTACTGCCGGGTTACTGAGACTCTTGCACACTCCAAAGGGACGAACATTTTGCTCAGGAAAAAAGTCATGAATATTCAGTTGAGGCTGTTCATGTATGTATTCCCCATGACTCGCAGGCACGATGATTCTCGCTGGTCTTGATCCCTGGTCACAAAATGCAAAGGCACCGTGCACTACAAAACTCTGGTCTCCACTCATAGCGACTACCTCCCATTGTAAGTTTCTACCTTTTCTATTTTCATGCCAAACAAATCCCTCCTTAGTATGCTTTCGGTTATGTCCAGGTTGATCACAAGCATCATCTCATCAATACCTTTAATGCGAAAAGCAGCATGTCTACGTGTCTTCTCCGAATCAATAACAATATGTTGTATTCTTCCTGCCTTATCAAAAACAGTTTGATCTGATAAACAGTCCAATCTGTCAACAAGCATCAACCAGTAGGTGCTCTGGGTTTCCATTTTTATATTTGTTAATACAGCACACTTAAAAATCACATGTTCGTCATGCATAGAGATCACTTTTTTTAGCGTGTCGGATACGAGTAGTACTGGACGTTCAATGAAATCCGGACAAACACGGTTTTCATCACCATTTACGAATACAACCGTCAGGTCTTTAATCGAGTCTGCTTGATCCGTTGTTACCTCCAACGTAGAGTTGGCGGCTATTAGTCCTTCGAATGTGATCAGATGATCCTCAAGACTTTTATCCTGTGAAATGATAAAGTACTCCATATTTCCCTCCTTGACACACCCATTCATTGTCTAGTAATAGTGCGAACATCAGTCATTAGAAAATACTTGTATGCCGTCAAGCTGCTGATCATTTAACTTTAACAATTGAATATCTTTCAGATAGAACGATGCACCTTCCAGATTGGCCTGGGAAAAATCCGTCTGTTTTAACAAAGCCCCTCTAAAATTAGCACCCCTCAAGTCCGCTCCCTTGAAACTCGCATCTTCTAAATTGGCTTCAGCAAAGTTCGTTTCCATAAACGGGGGAATATGAAATTCCTTTTCTGTGGGCACAACAAAACTTCCCTGAACCTCTTCTAGTTGAGCTTTACATAAATTGGCCCCTCTAAAATCCGCACCATGGATTAAGCTGTAATCCAAGCTGGTCTCTTGTAGATTAGCACTACGGAAATCTGCACCGATGAGAGGACACCCTACCAAATAACTCCCTACCAATGAAGTTTTAGAAAAATGGCTGTAGCATAAGTTAACTAACTTGAAATACATGTGACTGAGGTCTACATTCTTAAAACTTTCGTGTGCATATTGATCATTTTCATTAGGGTCCAGCCTGCTTCTAACTTCAGCACTTTGCTGTTCTTTTGAGTCAAATTTATACACAAGCTCATTAAAATCCTTATACTCACCCACACGAATATACACCTCGCTGTCCTTGCCTAACGCTAAAAACTCATCTGTCTCTACTGCATCTTTCATGACATGTCTTATCAAGTTAGCCATGTAGTTTACATAAAACGATGCTTCTTTTCTTTTTATTTGAGATATATCTGCAGAATAAACTTTATTGACATACTTTTTACTATCTTGTGTAAGCTGACGTTCAAAGATATCCAGAAATTTAAATACCCAGTTTGCATCAAATTCCTTCGCGCATTCTACCGAGTCCATATAGCCTTGATGATCATAAAAATATATCCGACAGCGTGCATCATGATTAATCACGCGATGTCTGAAAAAAGTAAAATGTATATGTTGAATCTTTCCTTTATCACATTTCTTCTGCAGGTTCAGAGCTTGTATACAACTATCCTTAAAAACAGAAAGAATTTGCCTCGCAAGTTCATCACGATTATTTATCAAGTATTCATGTAAGGCTGTAATCTGCTCTATACGATATTTCAGGACACTATTTTCTCTTAAATGCAATAAAGCTTCCTGACGTTTCATCGTTTATATTGACCTCCCTTGCTAGTTCAGTCTGACAAGAAAATTAGTTCGTGAATACTTCGGTACCTGCAAGCTTAGTATTTCCCGACTGATCCAGAGTGATCTTTCCACCCTTATCACTTCCAATTACAATTTCATCTGTCGCGGTCATCATCAATGTCTTTTCAGCTCTAATTTTTACGTTTTCTTTAGAGTGCAGTGATACTTCTTTTTGCCCGATGATTGTAACTGCACCACTAGCCTCCAGCTTCACAAGCGCCTGTCCCCCGTTAGCTGAAATCTCCACATGATCTGGCGTGAGCTTAACTTCCATCCCTGCTGGATTTCGGAAATATCGTACATTTGGATCAGACATTCGATCGCCTGAAGAATCGCTACTTGCCCCCGATGTACTTCCTCCCACACCGGAAGTGCTTCCGCGCTGGGCAGAATCCTCCGAGTACGAATTGACTGAACTGAGGGCAAAAGCCGCATCTTCCCATTGGCTCGGTAAATTCACTCGTACGCTGTCTCCCTTTTCCGGCATACAATACCAACCACTTCCGTCCTCTGAGGCATACACTGTTGAATATGGAAACCAGTAGGCAGTTCCTTCATCCTGATGATTATCAATTTCTAAGTGCACTTTTACTGTATCCCGTTTGATCGCCAGTACCCTTCCCCCTATGGAAGCACCACGTATCCGTTCGTTATAAGGTTTGGCACGATTAATGCCTAAGCGACTTGCCACCGTATAGCGGTGAACGAGCAGTCCCTTTTCCATCGTTGATATACTTTTCTGGATAAAATATGGCCTATCTTGAAAACGAATAGCATCGCCCAGGTTAAATATTTTATATGTTTCAATCTCGTAATACACAAAATCCGTCTCATGAATGTCTGTCTGATAGTTTTTGGAATGCACCAAATATTCTGACAAATTCTTTTTGACGGTATAATTAAAGTTTTCCAGGCGTTCAGTTGCTTCATCATCAGGAATGCCAAAGAATGTTTTTATGCTTTTAAATTTGCCCACTGGCATTAGCACCGTGTTCACACGGGCAGCCATCCGTTTTAAAAAGGTCCAGTCTGTTTCGTGATATTGAAGAACAAAATTTCCAATACTCTCATCACGGTCAGCGGAATATTTAACATCATAATCGTCATATCCCCTACCAACTTCTTTAACCAGACGTGAATAGGTAACTGATGCATTCTGATAGGATCTGGTTTTAATTTGCATATCCAATAAATAAGAGTAGGTATAGGCCTCCACTTTAAGGTAATACACATCAAGCACTTTCTGAATTTCCATTATGCTAATTAATCCGCAAAACAGCTCTTTCCGTCCACCGCCATCCAAAACCTGGTATACTTCCACTGGTGCCTGAGCTTGAATGGAGTGAACATAGTTATCCTTTTGTTCTTCGGTGATCGTACCGGTAAAGGAAAGCTTGCCGTGTTCATTCACTTGATGAATAATTTTCAACTCTTTTAACTTCACCTGCTCAAAAGGACTTATTTTGACGTTGTCATAAGCAAGAATAGACGTACTCATTTGCTGTCCACCTCCAGTGATGAAATCATACCTTCGGTAATCCACTTCCATAAGTTTCGTTGCCGATCACTACCGTTCACATTAATAATGAGCTGATGGTTGCCTTTTTCTACAAAGCATAAATAATTGAACACGACTCCATTAGCCACGTTATTGGTGAACAGACAATAATGAGGCTCAAATAGGCCATGATTAACCGTATCATCCTCGATCCAACTGATCGGCATCTCCATTGCATGAAATTGTTGAAGCATAGAATCCTTCATATGCTTCATAGAAAATTTTTCTTTTACCTCTATCCAATTAAAAATAACGTTAATTTCATGTTCTTCATTGCTAAAAACCATATGCTCATCAGTTTCAAGAGTGCAGACAAAGAAATCTGTTGGAAAGTTTATACTTAAACCTGTCTGCATTACTTTCAACCTTGCAAATTCCAATTGAAGGGCAGCATTGTCTAAGCTCCCTCTCTTTACTTCTTTAATGATATCTTCAGCCTTCCACTTCTCCTCTTCCTTGTGCTCTATATCATTCATTGCAGAATCAATAGAAGGTTCATTCAGAATCTGTAGGTTCCGTTGCTCTTTTTCCAGCTTAGCAATTTCTTCATCCAAATATTTCATAATGCACACTCCTCTACCTGATTTTCTAATCCACAATCATCCGTCCGGCTCCGCCGCCCTGCCAACGTCCTGCTGTTCGTTTTCCACGTCCGGCGCCTTCTAGAATAAGAACTAGCTGTCTATGCAACTGAGCATGAGAATAATCTCTGTATTCCGCACCATTCCGGTTTGCGATGTAATGCTGAATGGACTCCCTATCTACAGCTTCTGAGTTCAGGCATATGAGGGCAAACATACAATCCATCGGATCGGATGTGCCACTTTTAAGTAGCTCGGATGCAAAGTAGCGCATCGTTTCCGGGCGCAATGTACTCTGCTTCAAACTCGCAAAAGGAGCATAAATATCGCTCCATGTATTGAATTCAGTAGCAATGTCAGCAAAATCCTGATAATCCGAGCGTAGCACGGCTCCATCTTTGAGCTTGAATCGGCCCAACTCCATCTCATCCAGACCGATCTCTGCCTCATCCTCCAGCACGATATCTGCATGATGGGCGGTGAAATCCGGGCGATCTGTTTGCTCCAAAAAGAGCAGCTTCAACACCGACAGTTGCCCCGTGGCCGCATACGGCACTTCCTGCTCCTGCTCCAGCAGATATAGCCTGCCCTTGTGCTTCACGATGCCTCTACCAATGGTCAGCGTGGTCTCACCGACAGTTACGTTCATTCCGGTAATAATGCCATCTGAAAAATCCTGATACTGGATATCCAGAAAACTGCGAGGGTAGTCTCGCAGGTTCTCAAGCATTTCGGTTTTAAGAATACGGCCTTTTTCAAACTTCGGAACGATATGCGTTAACATGGTGCTCCCCTCCTTTCTCTATTCTTCTTTATTTAGGGGAACAGATAGCCGATTCACACCGGGTGCAGGAGGTGGGACAGGAACTGTATCATCGATAGGTTGAGCTTTACTTACTCCAAGTAATCCAGTAAATAGGCGAAAATTCTTTTCTAAAAATCTGCGTATATCCATCGTGCTCCCCCTGATTGAAAACTACGGTTCATAATAATCTTAGAATCTATTTATCTACCTTTACATCCCGGTTCCGCGTTCAGCCTGCTTACGAAGGATATAATTCAGCTCACGTTTGTCCACAACATAGGTACGGGCAATTAGATCGTGGAGAGCCTGTTTTTTAGCCGTAAAGGCTGCCATGATAAAACCGATCCACAAAATGATACTCGATAAAATTTTACTCCAGTAGCGGGCACTCGCACGTCCAAAGCTCAGCTTTTGGTTAAATTCATCTACTACAACGATACCAAGAGCCAGCTTGCCCACCGTAGCTCTGCATTTGGACGATTCCATGATCGCAAAATACAGCCATGAAGCCCCCAAATTCATCAGAGTTTGCCCCAATAATTGCATGGTGAAAATAGCAGTCGGCCCGTCTGTCAGCATAGAGGTTTCTGCCGGAGATGGCGCCCAGTTCCCAAAAAGCTGAATTACACCCCAGATCAATCCAATAATCATAAATACAAATCCTAAAATAAGGCTATCAATGATATAAGCCAAAGTTCGTTTCCAAAAACCTGCATACAGCACGTTATCCCCTCCAAGCGTTGTGTACTTTTCTGATTTCTGCATTTTGCGAAACTCTTAATTTACTATTTCGTGCCGTCAAAGAAATCCAGCTCGGAGAGATCATTTTCGAAGGCAAAAAAGCGTTTGGGTCCCAGATGTAGCAATTCATCTCGACGGGTAATCGGGACTACATAAAAGCCCCAGCGGCTATCCCCGACAAAAACAAAATATTTCGTTTCCCCATTACGGATGGAGTCCGTATCATCCTGCGGGATATCCCGCCCGTACAGTACGGCAATTTCCTCATACGGCATGGGTTCAAAAGCTTCTGGCCGACTACGGTACACATGACGCTGACGCAGCTTGCCGCCGTCGGCCGTCAGGAAGAACTCCACTTCAGCCGCATGAGACGGCCGAGAAATAGAACCGCGCACCCGGTTGCTCTCCAAACTCGCAATCAGCTCCTTTTCGCGCCCCGTATGCGTCCATGCGCTGACCGTGTACGGTATAGCCGGAATATGATTGGTAATGACAGGCTCAATCGTGCCCATTTTTTTAGCGTTCAGGTAACGGATAGCCCCGCGCAGACAGGCCATTTTCAACTCAGGTACCCGGCTGAGGTCCTCTGCCTTTTGACGGAACTCAATACTGCGCCCCGGTACAAATTCCTTGAGTGCTTCGCGAAATACGTCAATCCGGCAGGACTGCCCGGTTAGCTTGATAATCGAATAATCCTGCAAGCGCCCCTCCTGATAAAAATCATCCAGAAACTTGCGCACAATATTGTAGATGTCTGCCTTAAGAAGCTGCTGTATCTCCCGAATGTTAAACACCACATCAGGCAAACCATATTCATCACGGAACCGTCCGTTCTCGATGACTGAAACCAGCCAACGGTCCATCACTGCAATGTTCAGGTCGCTTTCAGCAGATAATACCTGCTCGGATTCAAAGCGGCTACGCAAGATTCCCGTACGTAGAAAAAACTCCTTTTTCATATTTTCTGCCGCGCTCCACAACAGATGAAAATTACTCAGTACCCGCTGATATTCATCCCGTGTAGCATGCTCATACTGTTTGAACGCGGTAGGCAAGATGGCCTCTGCCTCTCGGTAGCGTTCCTCCAGTCCCGCATATACAGCATCTACACCAAACTCATCCACATGACGGTACAAATCTCCCGAAGGAATGCCGATCAGGGCATCAATATCGGTGTCAGGCAAACGAGTCTCGGCAGCATAATAACCTGCAAATACAATTTTCATAAACTGCATAATCCGATACGTCAGATTGTTTCCACCAAAATTGGTATCCCCATTTTCATACGTTGTGTGAATATCCAGCTTGTAAGCAATACGTCCGTCCTCAATTCGGAATCGGCAGGAAGACAAATCTGTCGTGCCTCCACCACAATCAATGACAAGTGCCTGATACTCCTCACCGTCCGCAAAAGTCCCTCGTTCCATCTGGTCTGCCAGCGTGTTGTACAGCACAGCCAGCCCTTCGTCCAGCGCATCCTCCGCTTCAATCCGGTAATCAGGTAAAATATCGCTAAACATCTCTATAAACTGGGATTGCAACTTGACGGGAGCAGAAAAGTGCAGGTTGCGGAACCGACACTTAAATTGCTGCTCGGCTGTAGCAATCACATAACGGATAAAAGCAGCTAAAATATCGCTGCGGGAAGCAGTTGCTGTATTCCCCTCGGAATCCATTAATTCCTCAATTCGCTTATAATCGTTGACCCACCGCTTGATCCCCCGCAATACTGTTGCACGGCTGCCTGCCACGTCAGATCCACGTAGTGCATCCTCCCCAAATCCATAAAGGATATGTTCCGGATTGGAGCAGTCTGCGACGCGAATAGCAGTCGGCAATACTTCGATCCAGTCACCCTCTGCCCCTTCAGGGCCGGGGAATGACACATAATTGATGGCGTTCAGCCTTACTGTGCTGCTCATACCTGTATCAGGAGCCGTAACGTAGGAACTATCCAAATAAGCACCTGCTGTGGTGTTCGAGGTGCCAAAATCAATCGCAAGCACCGCATCTGTTGTTTCCGTGCCCCGAATGATCAGCTCTGCCACAGGAACCCGGTGACCTTGAAGCTTCAGCGGCAGCATGGGCTTATCTCCATAGTAGAGGTTATAAAAATATTCTGATTCCTGTCTTCGCAGAAACAGCAGACTATAACTATGATTGGACGTCTCTCGCAGCTCAGCATCACGATGACGAGAAAGATAATATACGCCTGTTCGTGCCTCATCCTTCACCAAATTCAAAACACCGCACAGTTCTCCTGTTGCATTCACCAGCAGCACATTAGATGAGCTCAGCCAAGGCAAATCGGATTCAATCCGGTAGCTGTCCATGCGACCTGTGCGTACACCCTGATACAGCGTGATTTTGGCGGGAACCCGGATACCGCTGCTCTCCTGCCGACGGTCGTTCCAGTTTCGCTGTAGTGCCGATTCCATGCGTTCAAAGCCGCCAGGATTCGGCCTTGTGATGAGTAAATGCTCTTCCGCGCTCCGAAATCGCAAAATCACGTGAATCAACTCTTCACGTGCCAGACGATTGGCAAAGCCCTCGACCAGTCGTTCCTTATCGCATATTCCGCGTAACTGAAAGGTCGTCATTTGCTCCAATTCCGCCCGCGTGTATTTCGCCGTGAAGCGTATGCTTTTTCGATCGGTGAGCGGGTCTAGCAACCTGTATGTATAGGGTCCGTTCATCGTTCACATGTCCTTTCTTAGCCATTTAGCCTTAATAGAGGGCGATAGCGTCTATTTTCATCGTAGGATCTTCCTCTAAAATGCCGAAATGACTTGTCCAATACAATTCCGTCGTAAAACGTGCCGGAAGAAACAAATCCAGAATCAAATCCACTTTAATCCGTGACAATGGCGTTTCCTCTTGGCCGATATAGATGAGTAATTCGTCTTTTTCCTCACAATTGGTGTAAATGATTGAGCGATGAAAGACGCGTCGCATCGTTTCTTTTAGCAGATGTACGGCTTCTCCCGTCTCATACAGGCGCAGCAATCCTTCAGCAATCGCGTCCTGATCCTCACGGTTTAATTGTCCAAAGCCTTCCTTTACCTTCGGGCCAAAAATGCCCTCTGCAATATCACGCCGAACAAACTGGATATGGTACTCCCGCCGATTCATCCCTTGATACAAGTCCATTTCCGCCAGAAAATGCATCATAATATCAAATAGCGATTCTCTCAGCTCCAGATACTCTTCAGCATCCGGTGGAAACAGATCCCGAAAAATAGAATAAAAGCGGTAGTACGGATTGATTTCCACTACCTGCTCCAAATGGGAAGTATTCAACTCTGCCAGACTAAGCTCCATATACGGAGAGTAGCTGACAGCGGGTACGAAGCGGAATTTATCTACATCCAGCCCCTGTTCCCTCGCGCGCATGAGCAAATCCCAGACGTAATTCACACCCATTCTCCTTCACACTTGTACTCTGGAAAATACATCTGCACTTCTGATACCAGAAAGCTCATTAAATCGGATAAAATATAAGCAGGCGCGGTGGGCAAAACATCGTCAGAACTACGTCTGAACCCCAAACGCATGATCTGCTTGCCTTCCTCTGTCCGCACGTTATCGCTGACAAACGGATTTAACGGATACGTCTGGGTTTTGGTTACAAGGTTGCTTACATCATTTCTCCCTGCACCTCCCCAAATGTCCACACGTTCCAGCTCCAGCCCCTGCGCTGCTTCAAACGAGTTTACGATGCGCATGATTTCCACCTTGGCACGGACAATCACGGCCTGTTTTCCTGCATAGCGGCCCAAAAAACTGTCCTGTCGCCGATTGGACAATAACGGATAAGTCTGACGACTAAGTCTCGTTGTAACAGGCTTCGTAACCTTCAACACATTCCATTCGCCAGACTTATCACGTGGTGTGACAATCGTCAGTTCCTCTTCTGTACGTTTGATATACCGGATATCGCCTTCAGTCCCGTCAATCAAGTAACCATGCTCAGGACCTGTTTTTCGCAAAGGCAGCACATGCTCATAATTCACGCGATCCATAGCGGGTATAGGAAAGCCGCTGTTCTTTAGAGATAGCCTTTCAATGTTCCAAAGCGGAAAAACGTCACCCTTCTTAAAAACGTCGAATTCCTCCAATGAAATTGTAATTTCATGAATTTCTTCATGGGCGGCCGGCTCGCCGTCTCCACCAATCAATACACAGTCCACAAACTTATAAGCGTACGGGTGATTAATTGTTTTCCACGGCATGCCATTTTGCATAAACGTGTGATATAACTGCTCAATTTCTAAAATATAAGAACGGTTATGCTCCAGACGAAAACGAATCGGATAATTGCCGGTTTCCGTGACCAACATTCCTGAGAAAATTCGCTTGCTGCGCACCAGCGCTGAGATTCGTTCGGTCTCCATCTCAAGGAAAAGCGTAAACAACGGCATCGCTCCGCCTTCACGTACCACCTCTGCCACACGGCTGATGTCCATCTGCTTTTCCTCCGTATCAGACGGTAACACAGGATATAAAAATTCATGAATCGGGTCATAATCCTCACGCGATGTCAATGACACGTACACATCAATCTTTTCTTCCGTATTCTCAATTTCCTCAAATACCCGCCGTTCTAGCTGGCGGGTCATTTCTTCCTGATATTCGACGAGGTTCATAAATACCCCCGCCATCATATTTTTCAGTAAACGTCTCTGCTCTAAATCGTCCATCTTGCTCAAACGGTCCTGTACCAGCTCTTTCACGACGTCTCACTCCTTTCCGGCTCCAGCTTCTTTGAACATGAAAAACTTAACTTCCGTTCGCAGCAGCCCGATCTTGGTTCTCTGAATCAGACGCCCCTGCTGCTTTAGAAGCGGAATCAGCAGTTCCTTGCTCTTTGTCGGTACCCACCTTGGCCGAAGGGGCAGTTCCATCGCCTGTACCCATGCTCTTTGCAGCCGAAGAGGCTTCCTTCTTCGCGGGTGTAGTTCCCACTGAAGCCGTTGGCGCAGCCTTCGTTTGCGATTCTGCAGCAGGGGTTGCAGCAGCGGAAGATGAAGCTTCACTCGCTGCGTCTCCTGCGTTCGTGTCGTTCAACGCTCCGTCAGACAATCCCAATCCAGCAGGAAGCTGACCGTTTTTCTGCTGCTCCGCGCTCTGTTTTTCCTCCGCCTTGGCTATGCTCCGCTCCAATGCCAGAACACTTTCGAGCTTATCGATCTCCTGATAAATTTCCTGTGCACCGCTATAGGCATCAATGGCTCCTTCATAATCGAGATCCTTCATCATCCGATCCCCTTTAGCCTGAAGTTTGCCAGCTTGAATCTCCTTGAGCTGCTGCTGAATAGCTGTCAATTTATCGTTGGCCTCTGTAATCTTCTTCTCCAGCTCTTTTTGCGCGGACGTATAGCCGGATTCCATCGCAGCCTTATTTGCTTTCTTGTACAGCTTAAGCGCATTCGTGTAATCGCCGCCCTGAAATTTTAAATCTCCGTCTTTCATCCAGCTCGCCGTCTCGGCATAGCTGTCCAATTGGTCGATTTTATGCTCAATATCCTTCACATTAAACGGCGGGTACAGGCCAGCGCTTTTCCGCGCTTTAGCGTAGCTGGCTTCAGCTTTGGTGAAGTCTGCCTTTTCCACATAGCCGTCTCCATCAACCATCAATTGAGATAGTTTCTGCTCGGCTGTATACAGTCGCTTGTGAATCTTATCGTTAATTTTCACTGCCGCATTTTTCGCTTCGCTGTAGGACTTGAGCGCCTTCGCATAATCCCCTGTCCTTGCATAATCGTCTGCGGCTTGGGCTGATTCGATCATCGTTTCCAATGCAGCTGCCTTATTCGCAGCCATACGAGCCAGCGTAATCCATGCTCCCCCGCCCACAACAATAAAGACAAGCAACGCAAGCAAAATCCGTTTGATCAGCTTGCGGCGGTTTTTAGGCTTTTCCTGAAAAACTTTATTTACATAAATGGCCGCAGCCGTGTAATTATTCACCGTCCGGTGCTGTTTGCTTAGCAGAACCTCTTCCAATGTGTCCGTCAGCATGACCGGGTCCTTCGCTTCCTCCAGCGCCCCCAGCATTTCCGCCAGCTCGACGTCCTCCCACATCCCTGACGTAGCGAGCAGGATTACATCTCCATCTGCAAGCTGCGTCTTTTTGGCGTAATGGGCATGAACCCCATTCGGATTTCCCAAGTATTCCAGCAGATTACCTCGTTCCTCATGTGTGCTGGTCGCTTCGTCTGGAATGCGTCCATCATCTGCCAATGACTGAGCCAGGCTATGATCCTTACTGCGAAAATTAAGCCTTCCATTGCGAAAATGATATAGCCGCACATTACCGCACGAAACATACACCATTTTGTTATAGTTGGTCACTACCATCAGCAGACTGGCTTTGAGCCGAACACGACGGCTTTCAAATTGCAGCCATTCCTGCGCTTCACGCAGATCTCTCATCAAGCGCCGTTTGGACATGGAAGGCTTCTCCATGAAATTTTTCAGCACCGTTTTGACAACCATTTCTGCGCTGCGCAGCTCCTGATCCGAATCCAGACCGTCTGCGAGGACATAACAGGCCATGTCGTCCGTCTCCATGAATGCAAAATAGTCCCGGTTGTCTATGTAAGAGCCCGCTTCCGACACAAAGGCGGTACTAAAATCGCTGTTGTCCTTGCGCATCGCTACCCCCGTCTTTCTTGTTTCATCCTATCGCCAAAATAAGCACTGTTGCATTATCCTGACTTTTAAAGCCTTTATCATTAATGGCGTCGATCATGGCATCCGCTGTTTCCTGCGGTGTTCCACCCTTGCGCATAATCTCTTCCAATTCAATCTCCGTCAGCGCCTCCTGAATGCCATCGCTGCACAGCAGCACATGATCGCCCGAATACAGACGAATCGGTGCACTACCCAGTTCCATGCTCTCAAAGCCCTCATAGCCCAAGTAGTTGACCAGTTGATTGCGCACTGGACTCGTTTTGGCTTCCTCCGAGGTCATTTGTCCAGCAAGCACTCGTTCCTCCAGCAGTGTTTCTGCTGTATGCTTGGAATTGACTGTTTGGAAATGACCATTACGGTAAATCGTAATCAGGCTGTCGCCCACCGCTCCGTAATACAGCTGATAGCCGCACACAATGACCGCAGCCAGCGTCGTTCCTCCGCCCTGTCCATTCAAATTTTGCAAAATGCCGCGATTGCTTTGAGTTGCCGCCTCTGCAAAATATCCGTTCAAATTCGTTGCATCTTCCAGCTTGGCAAATGACTTCGTAAAAGTCGTCACAGCCAAGGTACTGGACATACGTCCATTAGCCAGTCCACTAATACCGTCTGCGACAACAGCCAGCGTACCAACAGGTGTCGTCATACTGGAGAAATAATCATCCTGCTCGCTCCGGCTCCCGATCGTTTGACCATTTCCGATTTCAATTCCACTTACGGTACGGCTGCCGGAACTTCGCGTCAGTCGTATACGGATCATGAGAAGAACAGCGAATAGTACCGCAGCTCCACTTACAACAAAATAAGGCTGCATATCGTTACCTCCCTGCACCATTGCCCAATTCCATCCTAGTTTTCGTTATCCCACTCAAAATGGGCGCCACACAGCGGGATAAAGATAAATTTGCTGTGTCCCAGCTGAATCACGTCATAGGCAGCCAGCTCTGCTGGTGAATATACCGCCTCGTTATTGTGGTACGCCAAACCTGATGAATCGCCTGGCAGCAAGTAAAAGTTACGTTTCTTCGGATCATACACAATGACCGCATGGTTTCTGCGAGAAATCGTGTTGTCCCCGATAATGCGGACATGCATTTCCTCTGCGCGCCCGATAAAGTTCTTCTCCGCCATAATGCGATAGTCCTGACCCACCTGTGCTCCTTCGATGCATACCAGCCATCCAGTTACCGGATGAATTCCCACCGTCTCACCCAAATACGGCATTGTTTTGTCGTTATCTCCCGCGACGTTTGTTTTCGCTGCTGGCTCCGCGCTCTTGGGTGCAGCTATATTTACTACCGTGTTGCAATAAGGACACGTATTTCCGTGCTTTCGTGTACTGAACATGTGTCCGTTCGGGCATCTTGTCAAACTCATAGTCGGTTCCTTCCCCCATTGTCATGATTGTCTTTTCAGCGATCTGAGGATTTTGCAGCATCCTCATTTATTTAACGAGCAGTCTCGTATTGGCAATATATAATAAGTCACCTGAGTAAATCCGGTATGGCTCACCGCTTTCCAACTTCTTGGTTACACTTTCGTTGGCAGACCGCAAGCCTGTACCATTACCGGAATCCACATCCTCCACAAACCAGTCGCTGTTCACCCGGTTGAGTACCGCATGTTCCACACTTACCAGGGAGGCATAATCTGTACCTGCCAAATCAATATCCGCCTCCGAACGTGACGTCGTTTTACCGATCAAGAGCGACGTTTCGCCTTCGATATACCATTCTTTAATGGACTCGCCCTCTTCATCAATCAACACCAGCTTGGCAATCCGATGACGTTGTGCCTTTGACTTGGCCACAGGTACAACGGACACCAGATTGCGCAGTATGTATACAAGCACGCTGATTCCAATACCTATCGCGACCACGGTTTTCAAACCGCTGTAGCCTGTACGATTAAACACATAAAAGGCGATCGCCAGCATCAGCCCGAACATGGCAACATCTATGATGAAAACCCATCTGTTCTGCGCCGTTTTCACTGCTTGCTTCCCCCATTTCTATCCTGAAATCATCACTTTTTACGAATACCGAAAAATTGGTTAAACATCGCTGAGGTATCAGTTGGATCACCGGGTTTTTTCGTTTTTTTCCCTGGTGAGCCCTCCTTCGTTTTCGGATGAAAACCAAAAAATTGCTCAAAATCAGTTCCTATATCAGCCGGATTGAATCCTTTGGCTGCCGTACGCGCACCGCCGGAGGACGCAGCCCCTCTCCCTCTCTCTTGCTGTTCCCCGCCAGCTCCCTCAGTTTTTCGGATGAGCTCGGCATCGTATGCCTGCCGCAATGCTTCGTCACGCAAGGTATTGTAAGCCTCGTGAATCAGCTTGAACTTGCGCGTTGCTTCCTCGCTTCCCTGGTTGGTATCAGGATGATACTTTTTGGCCAGTTTACGGTAAGCCTGCTTAATCTCTGCCTCCGAAGCATCCCGGCTGACACCGAGCAGCTCATAGTAGTTGGTCATTGTGTGATGTTCCCCTCTCCGAAAAAAATAAATATTAAGAGACCCGTAGGCCTCTTAATATTTATCCACCCTGCACTTGTGTGCCGGGTGAGTGTGTGTTTAAGCTGCACTTAACGTGAAGACGTTAAGCTTAAACCGGATATCCGCCGTCGATTGTAGCCAGCTCGGTTTTGTCTTTCTTTTGTTTGATGTAGAGTGTAAATGCACCTACACCTTCTGTGTCGCCGAAGTGCTCGTTGTAGTCTACAACGAAAGCATTCGGGAAGTGGATTTTACGCACAACTTGATCAGCTGCGATAACTTCCAGTGTTACTTTACGGTAGCTGTCTGCTTTTTCAGCAGGAACCAGAGACCACAAAGCCAGTTTCAGCGTGTCATCCGCGCTGTCACCGTCTACTGCTGTGATGATTTTGCCGCTGATGCGCAGCGTGGAGCCTACGTCAGTGGAGCGTGCATTGGAATCGTCCGGTGTATCGGTGTCATAAATAACCGTTTGGATGTTATCCAAGCCCAGCTCGATTGTTTCTTGTCCTTCTACTTTCAATCTGAATCCCATGTGTGTTGCCTCCTTGAAATTAGGTAATATAATGGCGGGAGATGCAGAGCTTCTCCGCGATTTATGTATAAAGGCGGTTCTGGATAGAAACGCCTCTAACATCTTTCGTAGTGCTCGGATCATGATTTGACCGAGCTGGTTCCCTTAGTGATCATGACTTCCAGGTTCTTCACATTACCGTTGAAGACCAGATCGATATGGCACATATTGCTTTTCTCATCAATAATGAAGCTCATATCGTCTCCGTCCTGAATGATCGAGTTAACAGATCCTCTGCTGCTCAGCCACTTGCTCTTCTGACTGCTCGGATTGTTACTGAAGAAGCGGACGATATTTTCGTGTTTGAAGTCCCCTGTCTGGTAGCGCAAAATACGTTCAATGTACGTGCTGACCAGCGTCTTGTAGATGGAGTCAAAGCCGTCCTCGGACATCGCCATGCTTCTCGCCTTGTAGACGGTAATCCGGCGGATATCCTTATCCTGGATCTGAGCATTCTCCGACGAGAATACAAAGCCGAAGTTTTTACGGTTGATGGCATCCTTGATCGTATTGGTGAATCCGGTGATTTCCTTGGCCATCGTCGTTACCGTGCGCAGGCTGTTGTCTCCTGCTTCGATGTCGAAGCGTACGCCAGGGAAGTTCTTATTGACCGTTTTGAACGTCTCACGCAGGTATTCAGGACACTGATAGGAAGCGACCAAGCCAGCAGCAACGTAGGCTGCACCTACATATACGCCCTCGATCCACAGCTTGAGAATATCCTCTTTCTCCTTAGAGAGCTGTACACCGTCTTCGGTCTGTAGCATTTTGCTGTCGATAATGACACCCGATTTGTCCTTCGGAATAATCGTAAAGTTCGGTACACAAGGAATGGCAAATTCGCTATATTCTCTGCGAACGAGACTGGCGCATTTATCGACATATTTATCGATGCCTGCTGTCGCCATACTGTTGAAAGTCGTTTCTTCACCGGATTCAAAATTAAAGAACATTTGAATTTTGTAATCCTTCACGACTTGCAGTAGCATCGAGAGCGATTCCATAGAATTTCCGCCCTGCTTAACGACCTTCTCGTTCCCCTTGAAGCGTTCACGTGAAACCTTTACCTTACCGGCAGCTTCCAGCTCGACGGATGGAACGATACCGAACCAGATCGTGTCGCTGAATTCATTCTTAGCATTCACGGTGTTCAGGTACGTTTCCAGACGAGGGATATTGCTGCTTTTCACCAGCATGTCCAGCTTGTTGTTCGCTACCAGCATTGTCGGCAGCATGCCTTTGCTCTTCGTTGCATATTGATCGAAGAACATTTTGACACCAAGGATTTTCTCCACAAGCGGCTTAACCGCTTTTACGAAATCGTCCTTGGCATTTTTATAGAACTCCAGATACGTGTTGTAGTTCTGAACTTCAACCGCTGTATCCACCTTGGTCTGAACAGCTGGCAGTGGCACAAACGTGCGAACTACCAAATCCTTCACATAGTCAGAAGGCGTATCTGTGATGGAGTTATAATCTTCTTCGAATACTTGGGAGAGATCACCAGTGCTGTTCTCATCCAATAGCATCAGCTCAGTGCTGTCGCTCTTCGGCGCTTCAATAATTTTCAGTTCGCCGCTTTCCCCAATGGAGAGCATACCCACCTGGATCAGTTCGCCGGAGTTTTCCTCTTGGGCGCCACCGAGCAGAAGGCGGGTTTTGATGTCCTCAATTGCCAGTGGGAGCATAGCCATGACGTTGTTATAGTTCTGACTCGCTTCCTCGAACATTCCATTCAGCTTGTCACCCATGTCGAGTTTCTTCGGATCGCCATCATCCAGCTTGTCGTATTCACCGTACATATAGTGAATTTCTTTGCGGACTTGGCGAATATCATCCATGACCTTTTTCGGTGAAATCATATCCAGCAGATTTTCAAATTTGAAATCTACATTGGTGATTCCTTGACTGCGCTTGGTATCGATGAGCGTAAACAACATTTTCAGAAAGTCATTACTTTGATTTACACGAATTTCAGAAATGCTATCCTCATCAATTCCTTCTGGCTTTTTAAGAGTGTAGACGACTTTTTGATTGGCTGCGTTAAAAAACGAATACACAGTCGGCGAGAACTTATCCAAAAATTCGTCAAAGCTGCGCACCAGAAGGTGCTGATTAATCTCCTTGATCTTCTCATCGCTCAAGCTGTCAATACCCTTCACATCACCTACAATGGTGATCAGGTCCAGCTTTTCCGGGTTAATCTCTTCAAAAAGCATTGTCCGGTTGGTTTGATAAATGATTTCCATCGCTGTCGGCAAATGAATAAAGTATGAGTTATAGGTCCATTGCTCCATATACGGACATGGGATGTCCAATTTGAAACGGACGAAACTCATTTTTAGTTCTTTTGCCTCCTCCCCCCTACTTAACATTTAAATTCGTCAAAGGATTGAGCTTATACCACATTTACGGTACAGGCATGTAACCTCGAAAATCGGTCCGAAGCGTTATTCGGCTTTTAACGGCAAAGCATACACATGAGATGTTTTTCAAATTCAAAAGTCAGATAACACAGAAATTTTAAATTTATGATTTCGTATTCCTAACTTCAATCCCAATTTTTGCCGTTGATACGAGAGCTATCATACAAAGCACCCTTCAGTTTTGTCAATTTCTGTAGTCTCAGATTGAAACAGGGTATTTTGACTCATTTTATGCGTGAATACGTAATTTTCATGATATGTTAGACCTGTTTCTTCAGGGAAATATTCACAAATGGAACTCAATTACCGATAGAAGTCCATTGGATATTTCTGATAAGCGTAAAAGAATCAAATTCATGGCTAATGTGAGGGTTATCAGCTGTTTTGATCCTTTATCCCTTATATCCCAAGGATTAGGAGAGCTGATCCCCCCACGTTGGCCTCGGCGATGGAGGAGCTTATGTTCAGAATAAGGAAACTAGGGATTATCATTTTCATGACTTTTGTACTATTTTTACAAATGGGCTTAAATGGGGGCATTTGCACTGTAAATCAGGCTAATGCAGCATCTTTAGGTGCTGTCCCGATCGAGGGTTATGATGCCGTTTTTGTATTGGATACCAGTTATTCCATGAGGGATACAGATCCTGAGGGCATTGCCGCCGAAGTCATCAATATGTTTATGGATTTGAGTGATGCAGACCGCACACGCGTAGGATTCGTTGCCTACAATCACCATGTGGTCGCCTCGAAACCACTGACTTCGATTGCCGTGGCAGCACAGAAATCCCAGATCCAGCAGGAAATCAGAACACTTAACCGTTCCGGTTATACGGATTTGGGACTTGGGTTGCGCAAAGGCTCGGAGCTGTTAGCGGCAGGAGCATCCCAAGGGCGTCAGCCTTTTATGATTCTATTGTCAGATGGAGAAACTGATTTTGGTGCCTCCTCTGGTTCTCGATCCAAAGGGGACTCCAATAACGATGTGTCCTCTGTCATCAAATCTGCACAGACCAAGGGATATCCGGTGTACACGATTGGTCTGAACCATGATGGCACAGTGAATCGACAAGAACTCGAACGGATCGCTTCTCAAACGGGTGGAGCTTCTTTTATTACGAGTAGTGCCGAAGATCTGCCGGAAATTTTGAACCGTATTTTCGCCAGTCAAATTCGCTCCAAGCTCGTTCCAATTGCTGCAATTACGACCACTGGAGAGATGCAAGAATTAACTGTAACTCTACCGGACTCTAGTATGGAGGAAGCCAATCTGGTGCTTTTGTCGGAGCATCCCCTTCTGGAAACACAGCTATATTCCAATTCAGAAAATGTCCGCAGGTACAAGTCGAGCCGATATGCGATTTTAAAAATCGAGCATCCACAGGCAGGTAAAGTGAAGTTGAAACTACGGGGCATACGCGGGGATTTGGTGAAAATCAATTTACTTGGCAGCTATCGACTGGAAGCCGAAGCTACCATGGGAGGAAAGCAAGCAACGGCAACTCATGGCGACAAGCCTGTGCAGTTGCTGAAAGGTCAAGCCACACCGTTTCAAGCTCAGCTCCTGTTACCGGACGGTCAAAAGCTTACGGATGAAGCCGTATATACGTCTCTCCAAGCCCATATTATAGTTACTCCAAAGGGGGGCACAGCCAAAAAGGTGCCTATGACCTATAAGTCAGGGGCCTTCCATACCGAATATGCGTTCCCTCAAACCGGGGATTATACATGGCAGCTATCTCTGGATAGTCCGCAATGGTACCGTAAGGGAACTGTACATAAAGTTCACGCGGCCAATGCAGCGCCACAGGTCTTAAAAGACCTGACAATTCAGCTGGTAAAAGAAGACGGTGATTCCCGTCGAGGTTTATCGGATTTTATTGTTGACCCGAATCATGACAAGCTGAACTATAAGCTGGATTCAGAAGCTTCTGGGGATACGGTCAGTGCTGAGATTAACGGTAATGATCTGCTGCTATCCGAGCTCCACACAGGTGACACGAAGCTAAAGATTACCGCTACCGATCCGGAAGGCGCATCCAGTAGCGCTACACTAACCGTTTCCGTACAATCCCGGTATACAGCCATTAAATGGACGGTAGCCATCAGTATCGTGGTAGCCGCTCTTCTGTATTGGTTCTTGCGGCCGAAGCCGCAGTTTGCCGGAAGAATCGAAGGATATTTTCTCGCTACAGCAAGTGGACACGAGATTCCGGTAAAATCTTGGCCGCTCACCTCCTTTCCGGGTCGTAAGGTCAGCTTGCAGGAATTGTTCCGTACGCTTGACGTTCACGAACCGTTGCCAGAAGCGGAACGGATCGTATTTTCCGCAGGTAAAAAAGGGAGCCTGATCGTGAAACATGATACACGCTGTGCCTTACAGCATGGAAAGATCAGATTAGCCCGCAACAAAAAAGCGGTCATGGAGTACAGTGACAAACTGTACATTACGTTCGAGGATGGTGTCACTGAAATCGAGCTTCGATACAAAGCGATTAAACCAAATACTTCAGTGTACACCGACCATATCCAAGCTCCGACAGGATAATGTCCGTCACAACGTAAAAAAAAGAGAAGCACCCTCTCTTACGATTAACGAACCGTAAGAGTAGGGCGCTTCCCTTTTTTTATCCAATATTCCGCACGTAGTGCGGCTTTAAACCATCGAAGTGAGCGGCAACGCTTATTAGCCTGTACCTCCAGACCACGCCGAATGACATACGGCAGCAGAGAAAGTCCGGCATTTTCAATCTGGATCCGCTCGGAATGATCTGCAAACAATCGACCTGGCACATCTGGCGGAGGTGCTCCTTTTCGGCAATAATACAGCGTGGCGGCCAAACTATAGATATCAGACACAGGCCCCTGCTGCGAACGATTAGAGTAAAATTCCAGTGGAGAATAGCCCGCCGTGGTGAAGATCGGATGCTCTTTGCCTTCAAAATGCACAGCCGAACCAAAATCAATCAGCTTGATGTTGCCATTTTCCCCAATCATAATGTTGCCCGGCTTAATATCCCGATGAATAATTCCTTTGTCGTGAATGTACTCCATGGCATCAATTAAAGGTAGCACCGTATGGTACAAAAAAGTGGGATCATACGTTGGCACAGCTTCTTCTTTCATCATTCGATCCAGTGTCTTGCCTGCACAGTATTCCATGACCAAATAAGCAGTTCCATTTTCCTCAAAGTGATCTATATAACCGACAATTCCCGGATGACTTAACTCCTTCAACATTTGCCCTTCACGCAAAAAATAATGCATAAACTCCACATATTTGGATTGCATAGAAGCACCACAAGTGACCGTTTTTCGATCCATCCCCCGCAAAGCCAGTGCATTCGGAAAAAATTCCTTCACAATGACCTTTTCTCGGTTATCCAACAGTCTTGCCGTATACACGATGGCCAGCTCACTGCGGGACAAGGCGCTTCGAATTTGATATGTATTTCGCAGCTTCGTATTACGGGCAAGCAGATTCCCGCTTGTATCCACGATCATGACTCGTCCTCCTGTCAGGTTCTTAGCTTATGTCTTTTGTATATATCGGCTTATTACACATCTTTTTATTATACCGTAAAATAGATTATTGGAAAAACAAATAACCTGCCATAATCTCCCTCAGAGAAATGATGACAGGTCTTTTGGCATTCATCTGGTTCTTTTTTCTCAAATCGTTTAGCCCAGTTTCGTTCCGGGCTTCATGCTGCGTACACTGTTGGTATTTTTCTTCCGTTCACTTCGTAGTTTGCCTTTACCTTGTTCTGGAGTGCGAATGGTGAGCGCAATCAGGAACGATACGACACATAGCACAGCAATTGTGGTAAAGGTCGGGATGAATCCGCCGAGCAAGGCTGCGATAAATGACCCCGCCAGCGCACCGAGGCCAAAGCCTTGATACACAATACCATAGTTTTTGCTTTGATTTTTCAGACCAAAGAAATCAGCTACGATGGCAGGAAAGACTGTAATGTTGCCGCCGAAGCAAAAAGCAATTCCTGCTACACAGGCAAAGAACAAACCATAATTCAGCGGTACCAGACTCAGCACTGTAACTGCGACCGCCGTTGTTAATAGAGCACCCGCTACTACTTTCAGACGACCTACTTTATCCGATAGCGCACCCAGTATGATCCGACCCGCCGTGTTGAAAATGGCGACCATAGCGACCGCATTAGCGGCTGTTGCTACATCTAGACCCGCCATCCGTACGCCGATATCTTTGACTACTCCAATCAGGTAAAGACCACTCATACAAGCAGTAAAGAACATAACGAACAGCAGGTATGCCTGCTTGGTGCGCAGCATTTCTTTAACGGTGTAATCTCGCTGTACAACCCCATTTTGTACCGAAGGCTTGTTCACGACTACAGCTTCTCTTACCAGGAAAGAACCACCCACAATCATAATCAGCACGATTATTCCCCAATATAAAAACGCTTGCGATACGCCAACGGACTGAATCAACGAACCATTAATATACTTGAATATAAGACTGCCTGTTCCATATGCCCCAACTGAAATACCGGAAATAAGTCCTTTTTTCTCAGGAAACCATTTAATTAGATTCGACAGTGATGTAATATATGCCGTTCCATCCGCAAAACCTACGACAATACCCGCCAAAATGTAAAGCAGGGACAGCGATGTTACCTGCGAACTGAGCATGAGACCTGCTCCTAACACGACACCTGCACACAAAATCAGACGACGTAGTCCCCATTTATCCTGTAGTTTGCCTGCGAATAATGTAGCAAACGCCAGTGCAAAACTGGTAATTGAAAATGTAATGGCAACCGAGCTGAGGTTCCAGCCAAAGCGGTCCACCAACGGTTGATTAAATAAACTCCATGTGTAAATGGTTCCTAATCCCATCTGGACAATTATTGTTCCAAGTACGACAAGCCAACGATTTCCGCTGTTTGTTTTCATTTCAATCTCCTCTTTTCATTCCGGCTCTACAGCGTCAATTTGTGATCTTCATAACCGGGAATCCAGTACGCTTTGCGCCTGTGGAGGAGCAAGTCTGTAAGGATTCTCTCTACATCGATTATTATAACCCTGCATGTCAGCCAGAAATCGTTTGAGGAATGAAATGCACTTATAGCGGAATGAAATGCCTTTAAAGGCGCATAATTTGCCGAAATTCCTTGGCCTTACTACGGCTTACCGGAATTTCAGCTTCTAGTCCACGCAAACGCAGGAGATACGTATGATTGAACCAAGGTACAATTTCACGGATCTGCGACAGATTCACCGTGTATGATCGATGACAGCGGAAAAAGTCCTGCTGCGGCAGCCGGGCATGAAATTCCGAAATGCTCATCGGCATCGTATATTCTTCGTGCCTTGTAAAGACACGGGTCACCTTTTCCTGCGCACACGCATAGTAAATATCGTTCGCATCCGTTACGATGATTTTGTCGTTTTTCAGCAGATTAATACGACCTGGCGCAGCAACGGTGCTGGCTTCAGTAGCTCGGGGTTGCGCCGTCTGGACAGGCTCCTGTATTGGAACGTTCTGCTGCTCATAAGCATTTTCCAGCTTACGCAGCATAGATGCGATCCGTTTTTCATCATATGGTTTGAGGATATAGTCGAACGCCTCCAGTTCAAAAGCCTGCGCCGCATGTTCTTTATAGGCGGTTGTAAAAATAATATAGGGCTTTTTGGCAAATTTGCTAATGTTCTGTGCCAGCAGCATCCCGTCCAATGAAGGAATGTTAATGTCCAGAAAGATCGCGTCCGTCTCCTGATCTTGCAGAAACCGAAACACATCTAGCCCATCCTCGAAACTATCGGTCACCTCAATGTTGCTATGAGTCTGAATAAGATACTCCAGCTCTTCACGCGCCGGAAGTTCGTCTTCTACAATTATGGCTTTCATGACTTCTCCTTTGGTATGTCAAAATAAACTTCGGTGCCTGGCTCATGCTTCAGAATAATAACTCCTTCGCCGTACATAAGCTTGAGACGTCTGTGCACATTGTACAAACCGATCTGTTTAGCCGGAACCCGATCATGATACAGGTTATTCACGACATCATCCCGTATACCTACCCCGGTATCTGCCACAGAAATACGCACCTTTTCTCCACGATCCTTTACAGAAATGGTTACTGTACCTGATCCTTTTTTCTTGAGAATTCCATGATTAATCGCATTCTCAACCAGGGGCTGGATAATAAGACTTGGAATACGCACAGATACCTCATCCATTACATACTCTACCTGAAGCCGGTTGCCGAAGCGTGCTTTTTCAATCTCCACGTAATCAGACACCTGCTGAAGCTCTTTATGAATTTCGATCAAATCATCATTCAGCTCCAAATTATAACGCAGATAGCCCGATAAATTAATGATCAGCTCTCGTGCCTTATCCGGCTTGGTGCGTGTCGTAGAGGCAATGGCGTTCAGCGCGTTAAACAGAAAATGGGGATTAATTTTCGTTTGGAGCGCCTTTAGCTCGGCTTTATTCGCCGCTTCCTTAATTTGCTCCACACGCGACACTTCCATTAACGTGGAAATGATTTGAGACAAACCAATCGCCATTGTCTGCAACGGATACGTGATTTTATAAGCTTTGCGATAGTAAATCTTCAAGGTGCCAGTTACCTCTCCCCGCTCCTCTAACGGGATAATGAGCAGAGACTGAATTTGGGGTGTTTTATCGTCTGCAATATGGTTGCGGATCGTGATTTTACCGCTGCGGATCGTCGATTTAGTCACATCGCTAATGATTTCATCTCCGATGTGATAACGCTCTTCGCCAAAACCGACATAGGCCAGCACATCTCTGGTATCCGTAATCGCCACAGCGTCTGCTTTGATATCTTCTTTTATGATCGAACAAATCGTATGCAAGGATTCCGCATTAATGGAGCGAAAATAAGGCAACGTCTTATTGGCAATATCCAATGCCAGCTTGGCCTGTCTGGCCGCGATATTCTCCTTTTCCCCCTCCACACTCTGGATCAACAGAACGATTAAACCGATACTGACTTCTCCAATAATCATCGGTAGACCAATCTTGGAAACGATGTCCACTCCAAGGCTATGGGGTTGTGCCATCACCATAATGAGCAGCATCGTCAACGCTTCGCAGACCATACCTGCGGCGATACCGACCAGCCATCTCTTGGAACGATTGACCCGGCGGCCGATGTATCCTGACACCACACCTGCCAGAATACTCGTAATCAGACACGGAATCGAGGTCACTCCCCCGATATCAATTAGATAACGATGGATACCTGATACAATACCTGTAACGATCCCAACCCAGGGTCCAAACAAAATACCGCCTGCCATAATTGCAATAATTCGAACGTTAACAAGCGAACCTTCGACTTCAATACCGGTGTAGGTGCCGAACAGCGCAAACATGCAAAAAATCAAGGTTAGTATGGCCAGCTCTGCTGGAGAATGGCTGTTCTTTTGCAAGGTTTCCTTAAACCGTGGGATACGTGTAATAAAAAATAAACAAATCAGTAACAACGCTGCGCGCTCAAATAGCTGCATCAGCATTTCCAACAAGGCGTTCACCTGCGTTCCTCCCAAATAAAAACGGATATGCCTACATAGGTCGTGTACATTATTCACATATTTCAATACTCACCCTGCCATTACGGGCACGGATACTAGCCTGCCCGCCAATCGGATATGTAAACTGCGGCGTGGTATGACCAAAATCGGCATCCGCAATCACTGGAATAGAGACCAATTCCCTTTTCGAGCTAATGATTTGCCGCAGCAATTCTTCTGTCATATGCGACGCCTGCTGAAATCGTCCTATGATGATCCCCTTAACCTGATCAAATCCAGGCTGGTGCAACAGTGATTGCAAATCCCGATCAAACGTAGCGGGAGAGCTTTCGTAATCATCCTCAACAAATAGAATGCTTCCTTCCAGACTCGGCATATACGGAGTCCCCTGCAACAAATTCAGGGTACACAAGTTTCCGCCCACAATCGTACCCGCTGCTTCCCCTTCATGAATTGCATATGGACCCGCATTGCGGTGAAAGCTTCTTTGATCCTGATCTAGATACCAGGTATCGTCACTCCACTCCGACGAAGACTGGATTTGAATGCTGCCCGCTTCCAACATCAACCTTTGAAAATACGCCGTCGTATAATCATTTCCCCGCAACATGGCAAACGTCAAAAAATGAGGTCCTGCATACGTGATAAGCCCCGTTTTGGCATAAATCGCATGGCTTAACGCTGTTATATCCGAATAACCACATAATCGTTTAGGATGAGCTCCAATCAGTTCATAGTCAAGATGGGTAAGGAGCTGATTGGCATTATAGCCCCCAATTGAAGTCAGGATGCCCTTTACCTTTGGATCGACAAAAGCTTCGTGCAAGTCTGCGACTCTGGACTCTATCGAGGAAGATGTAAAATCATCATTTTCCAGCACATGTTGCGAAAAGCTCACTTTAAACCCAAGCTCCTCTAGTCTTTGCTGGGCAATCAAGCGATTTTCCTCAGAAACGATAGACAGGCTTCTGGACGGCGAAAGAATGCGTATCTCATCTCCAGCTTTTAATTTGGGTGCTTGCTTTCCTTTGATCATGGTCATCCCCCCTTAGTTACAACGCATTTAAACTGCCACAAATTATACCATCAACTTCCATCTAATTATAGCTTCTAGAAATCGACTCTTCTTCATTTCCCTTCTTCTAATGCAGTAAAAAACCGGAGAATACCGCTTGATAGCGATAATCCCCGGATCTCTAGTCCGATAATGAAGCATTTCGGTTATTTGCTTTTGCTGATTTCGGTAGGAATGTTGTCTTCCTTCTGATCATGTACCAGTTCTTTTAATTGGATAATCAACGCCTCCAGCTCACTAAACCCGGTCACCATATTGGAGGTTATATTTCGTTGCTCCTCTACTCCAGCCAAAATTTGTTCTGACGCTGCGCTCGCTTGTTCCGTTACACTCGAAAATTCCGTCATTTCTTGAACAACCTGAGATGAGTATTGCTGCATGCTATTCGTACTATTTTCTACATCCACGGCCTGCTGCAGCACTTTATTGGCATTTTGCAGGATATCCCCCAGTACAATTTCGGTCGAATGTGCCGATTCCATACTTTGCTGTAGCCTTTGCTGTCCCATATCAAATTGGCTTACGACAGAATCCATCTGAGTTCTCAGTTGAGTCAAGATAGCTTCCATCGCCACCGAGGTGTTTCCTACCATTTCAGCCAAATTACGAACTTCGCCAGCTACGATGGCAAATCCTTTTCCATGCTCTCCCGCTCTGGCGGCCTCAATGGATGCATTCAAGGACAGCAAATTAGTTTGTTTCGAGATTTGAGTAATATCTTTAAGCATCGCAGACATGTTATCACTTTGTACTTGAAACTCGTCCAGTTCTTCTTTGGTACGACTCATGACCTGACCCAAATCCTTAATTTGAGACGTTAATGCAAGCAGTTGACTGCTCCCTCTGTCCCCGGCATTTTTCGTATCTTCGGAAAGTTGCTTCAGTTCCCGGGAATGATCAGCTACCTCTCGCACATGCTGGTCAGATTGGGCCAAGTTATCCGTAACCTCGGTGATATTTGAAGCTTGCATTTCTACCCCTTTGGCAACCTCCTGAAACCCGATAGCGACTTCATTCGTCACGCTACCCGTAGCATCTACTTGATTCCTGAATCGTTCTGTAAAGCTATGCAATCCAGCCACTGCTTGTCTAACTTGCTCAAACAGAAATTCAATTCGTTGCCTTGTAGCATCGATATCTTTATTTTGCTCTTCACTTTTCTTAAACTGCTTTTGATTTAACACCGATACCACTAACAGTAGCAAACCAATGAGTAAAACAATAATAAACTCATGCACATAGCGCAAAGAACCGGTAGCTGGGGGAACTGCGGGCGTACCGATTGTTATTTGCACAAAAATATTACAGAGATTTAAGGTCATAGCTACCAGGAAATATCGGTAAGACGGATAAAGCAAAAATAAAGAGCAAATTAATATGGTGGTCACTACCTCGACGCTAGATAAGTTCAAAAATATACACATTAATACGCTAAAAAACGTAGTAATCCACGGAATAAGGCGAATTCCTTTCTTTTTCATATTCAGGATCGTTAAAACTGCCGCGACTACAAATCCTACACCATTAGATACCCACATCGAGGGATTAGATAATGCCGGGACGATGCCGCTCAAAGCCATAATCCAAAAAATAATGATCACCAATTTGTTTCTTTGCCACAACAATTCATTCGTTCTGTCCATGATTGTGTACGCGCTCCTTAGATATATATTAGGTATTTATAAAATAAAAATGTAAAAGCCATACTATATATATCGTCATATCAGAACACGTAGTGAATGATGGTCGTACTTTAAAGGGAAAGAGTATGTAATTGTAAATAAAGGAATGCAAAGAATCGCCCCCCTGACAGGGAGCGATTTTGAATTCATTTTTGATGATATTCGCAATTGGAAAGGTTCATGTACCAACTGATAATATTAGGATTCCTTGTTTTCGGAAGCCTTTTCTGCGCCTTCGGTTGCCGCTGCATCACCTTCCACAGCAGCATTTTCTACTTCAACTGCCCGCGGAACGATAATAGAAGCAAGCATTTCTTCTTCAGGGACGTGCAGTGTTACTCCTTTAGGGAGTTTCAAGTCGCTAGCGCTCAGCTTATCGCCAACATCCAGCGCGGATACATCCACCTCAATGGTAGATGGCAAATCAGCCGGAAGACCTTCGACTTCGACTTCTGTTTCTTGAACTTGCAGAATACCGCCTGTTTTTGTACCTACAGGTGTACCCTGATAATCAATAGAAACACGCACGCGAAGCGGTTTGTTTTTGGAAATTTTCAGAAAATCGGCATGCAACCATTGGTTGTCACGCTGTTGATAATCTTTAATAATAACTGGGATGGTTTCTCCACCCTCTACAGTGAGGTTGAACACCTCTGAACGTCCGGTTCTGACTACTTTATTAAATTCCTTGGCATCGACATGTACAGGGGTTCCTTCAAGCTCAGAGCCGTAAACCACAGCTGGAATCCGTCCTTTTAACCTCAATCCACGGATGGCCGAACCCTTCTTCTCTGTTCTCGGCTGGGCGGTCAGTTGAATACTTCCTCCATTAGAACTCATGATATACAACCTCCTTCAGGTTACCTTACAAATGATTTACCTCCAAGAATCTTGCCTGTTTACCAGTCGTACTACAGGATATAAGCCAGCAAGCTGGCAAAACTAAACAAGTCCATAATTCTATTTTACCCCTTTTTTCTGAAACTGACACACGTTTGCATAAAAAAATAGCATTTCTCGAAATGATCGAAAAATGCTACTTTCGTGTGTATATAGCGACCAAGCATACAAGTCTACCCGGCCCGATTATCATTTACCAGTAACAGATATTCTTCTCTGCCACTATGAATCAATACCTGCATCACAGACTGGTTCGGGTCTATATCAATATATCGATCTGCATCAACATCCTTGGCATCCCAGTGATTAAGCCGGACAATGTAGCCGATTCGCTGTATATCAGGAGCCACCTGAATACGCGCTACTGCACGACCATCATCCAAATCACGGAATTCGACATGTCCGTCGCGGTGCCCCGTTCCCCATACCCATACGTTCCAGCCAGTGTATTGCCGATCTGCACGCTCGTAGATCAGTTCAATCGTACGAAATGGAGCGACTTCACTATCGTTTCCAAGCTGCACACCTGTCAACGTCATAGCTGTACCTGCAATTTCTTGATCTGTTCCCTCATCCGAGTCTTCTAATTCGTTCTCCGCCTGACGATTAGCCTGATCTTGTTCAGTCACAAAAGAGACTCGTGCAGGTTCTTCCTGATCATATAACACCATCATCGACCAGCGCGATACGGTCACACGATGTCCTACTACTTCATAGCGTATCTCATTACCAGCCCCATGTGCGTCCACAACCACATGCCAACGATCCGATTCGGCAGGCAATACTATCGTCTGCTCCATATCCGAGCCGTTATAAATCACCACAATATGATTCCAAGCATCGCCGTTAGCATGGTGCCTCAAAGCAAAAGCCACCACATGCCCACTGCTTTGCAGCACC
Organism: Paenibacillus sp. NMA1017; assembly: GCF_058895805.1. Classification (NCBI taxonomy): domain Bacteria; kingdom Bacillati; phylum Bacillota; class Bacilli; order Caryophanales; family Paenibacillaceae; genus Paenibacillus; species Paenibacillus sp. NMA1017. Next base: position 321,600 of record NZ_JBZXYR010000004.1, read on the forward strand.
TCCATATGCTGCTCCACCAGCTCACGATGATCCATTCGGAATGCCGGGTGGCTGCGTCGCAAAGCAATTAAGCCTTGGTAGTAATCAAACACTGGGCGGAACCTCGCCTTGTTATCCCAATGGATGGCATTCACCACATCTGAGCTTCGGTAGCTATTATGGTCTCCATATTTGGAGCGCAGCAGTTCATCCCCTGCATGAATAAAAGGAATACCTTGAGATGTGAGTACCATGCCGTTAGCCAATAGGGACTTTCGTACGGTTTCGTCCTCTAGCAGGTTATTTTCATCCAGTTCCCAATACGGGTCTGCTTCGGCAACAGCTTGTTCAGGTGTCCTCCCATCCTGTGGCTTTCCCTGCTCCCATTGTGGAAAACGACAGTGCTCCCGCAAATGTCTTACCGTCAAAATTTTATCCCACAGATTGAGATTATCGTGGGCAGTTACATAATTGACGGTCTCCGATGGCTGAGCTGTGAAATCATGAATAGCCCCAAAAGCACCTTTGAGTACCTGTTCCTCCTGATGTTCCGCCCCCGTGGCAAACCCGCTCCCAGTACCGTCGCTATCCCCCTTAATAGCAGAACGGTAGTTGTCGTTAAAAACAGCAAAACCTTTGTCGCGTTGCGTTCCTTTTAGCGTAAGCAAGGGTTGCGGAGATTCTCCTCCCGTCCAAGGCTCACCATAGATAAGCAGATCCGAACGCACTTCAGAGCGAAGTTCTTGCGTAAGCTGCACCACGGTTGGGGTATCAATCAGACCCATCAGATCAAATCGAAAGCCGTCTATATGATATTCCTCTGCCCAATAGCGTAATGAATCCTTGATATACTTGCGCACCATCGGACGTTCGGTTGCCACCTCATTACCTACACCTGAGCCATTGGTAAGCTGCCCATGTTCATCCGTGCGGTAATAATATCCAGGTACAACAGGCTCAAATGGGCCCTGTTCCACTGAATAAGTATGGTTGTACACAACGTCCATAATGACACCGATGCCAGCAGTATGCAAAGACTGTACCAGCAGTTTCAGCTCTCGTATACGTATCTCCGGATCAGCCGGATTGGAAGAATAAGACCCCTCCGGCACATTATAATGTTGCGGATCATAGCCCCAGTTATATTCAGTTTCTAACTCCGCAAAGTCATTCACCGTATGAAAATCAGCCACTGGAAGCAAATGAACATGTGTAATGCCCAGCTCCAGCAGATGATCCAGCCCGATGCTGTTCCCCTCAGTATCCTTCAATCCCGTATACGTGAAGGCCTCAAACCGTCCCTGAGCAGCAGATAAATCTTTTTTCCCTGTATTAAAATGGGGATTCATCGAGAAATCACGCACATGAAGCTCATAGAGAATGGCATCCGTCGGCCGCTTAAGTGTAGGCCCCGCATCCAATTCCCATCCGTCCGGGTTGGTTTGAGCCAAATCAATGATCGCTGTACGCTGCCCGTTGGCTGATACCCCTGTGGCATATGGATCGGCAGCATAATGAATGGTATTGTCTGGCCACTCCAGCCTGTACATGTAATAATATTTGTTCCAGTCACCTTCCAGCTCTATAGACCATACACCTTGATCATCACGGCTCATGAGAAATTCCTGACCCCCGCCGTGCTCCTGAACGTTCCCTTCCTGATCGTACATCCCCGCATCGTTATACAATGCTATATGGACTTGCTGCGCAGTCGGTGCCCATACCTTGAACTTGCTGCCCGCAGGCGTATAAGTAAGACCCAAATCATAGCCTTCATATATGGGATATGTTGTGTGCTCAAGCTCCTTGAGCTGATTGAAATCTGACATTCCTGTTCACCACCCATTTCTGTACATCGGCTTACAGCCTCTGTTCATCCATCATTTATGATGTTTATGACTTGTCAATATACCTCAGGATTTTATAAAATCTTCACCTAATAGGCTATCAAAATAAGACAAGCTTGAAAAGCTGGATGATTTAAATAAGGATGACGCTTCCATTTCAACGCACACTCCAGTTTATGACAAAACTATGAACAGGCTACAGCTTTTGCCCTCTGAGTATAACAATAATTTCCTAGCTTTCATCACTTATCGCTAAATAAGTACGTTAAAAAACACGTTAGAAAAGTCAGGACAATCTACGGTTATCCATTTCAAAAATATCGTCTGCAATCCGCATGGTAGAACTTCGGTGCGAAACAAGCACAATCGTTTTATCTTGCTGCTGTTCCTTTAAGGATTTTAAAATAATCGCTTCGTTCAGGCTGTCCAAATTGCTGGTTGGTTCGTCGAGCAGTGAGAGAGGCGCATCATGGACAAAGGCTCTGGCCAGCCCCAAGCGTTGACGTTCTCCACCAGACAGCCTGTCCCCCAATTCTCCAACTCGGCTGTCATACCCTTGAGGCAAGGTCATAATAAAATCGTGCACGGATGCCTTACGCGCTGCTTCCACAACCTGCTCATGTGTAGCATCAGGCTTTCCGATTTTGATATTAGCTGCAATTGAATCATCAAACAGGAACGTATGCTGGTCGACATAGCTCTGTAAGCCTCTCAAATGTCGGGTCCCAATTTCCTTCAAATCGTGTCCGGATAGCAAAATTGCACCTTGCTGCGGGTCCCTAAATCGCATCAGCAACTTCAGCAGCGTAGACTTGCCTGATCCGCTTTTACCCTGAATGCCTAAAATCCGCTTATGCGGTATCGTGAGACTTACATCATTCAGCACGGTTTGACCATCGTATGCAAAAGTCACCTTGTCTACTCGTGCCCCAGTAAAGGCAACGCTCATCCCTTCAATATTTTCCTCTACCTCCGGGGTTTCCTCCAGTAGACTCAACACGCGTTCCCCACTCGCCAGCGTTTGAAGCAAATTGTTGGACAAATTGCTCAGTGCAACGACCGGACCAAATGAACTAAACAGCGCAATGACAGAAATTAGCATACCTGTAAAGTCAACCTGACCATTAGACATACCGTACAATCCAGCAAGCAGCATCAAGAATGAGAATCCAACTACAGCCGCATCTGTGATCGCTCTTGTGATACCTTCGTGATGCTTTAAGTCCTTCTGCTTGGCATCCAATTGATCCGTACGACGGTTAATCTCATTCAAACGTTGTTCTCCTTGCCCATATTGCACAATTTCCTTCATCCCCCGTAAGCTGTCCAAAAAATAACTGCTCAGCTTGCCAAAGCTGCTTCGGTATTCCATCCCCTGACGTTTGCCCATACGTGACGTGAGTAAGGGAATAAATAAACCGACAGTTAGGTAAGCAAGCGCAGCAAGCCAGCCTAATAGAGGCTCATAAGAACCAATAAAAAATACCATGAGCAGCGAAGTGATGATGCCGATCATAACAGGCGCTATCGTATGCGCATAAAATACTTCCAGTAGCTCAATATCACTTGTAATGAGTGAGATCAGATTCCCCTTGTCCTTACCTTCCAATTTGGCTGGAGCGAGTCTTCGCAGAGCTTGAAGGACCTTATCACGCAGTACAGCCAGTAGCTTGAAAGCGAGATAATGACCACTCATTTGCTCGCCATAACGGAATACGCCGCGCAGTACGGCACAAACCACGATCGCCGTCAGCAAAAACGACATGGTGTAGCCTGTCGTGATGCCCATTGCTGTAAGCAGAGCTAGGGCTCCAAACACTATAATGCCAATAGCACAAACAAAACCAAGCACTCCTGTAACAATCGTTATGAGCAGCACAGGTAAAAGAGGTCCCGCCAATACTAATAATTGGCCCATGATCCGTAATCCGTGTCTACGCATGTACAGCCCCTCCTTTTACAAACTGCTCTACCCGGTGTTGACTGAGATACATCTCTGCATAATGTCCCTGCTGGCTCAACAGCTCATGATGCGTTCCGGATTCTGCCACCAAACCGTTTTGCAGCACATAGATACAGTCAGATTGAACTACATTTTCCAGTCTGTGAGAGATAAGAATCACTGTTTTTTGACCTGCCAGCGCATGTATAACCTCCATAATGCCTTCCTCACTTTCACTGTCAATGTTAGAGGTGGCTTCGTCAAAAATGTACACACGACTATCATGCAGCAATGCTCTGGCTAGTGCTAGCCGTTGGCGCTGTCCTCCTGACAGATTCGCTCCCTGCTCTTCCAATTCTGCTTCCAGTCCTCCTTCTGAGAGGATAAAATCATACAGCTTCACTTGTCGCAAAGCTTCCAGCATTTGTTGCTCATCCGCGAGCTCATTGCCCATTTTTAAATTTGATTCCACTGTACCTTTAAAAATATAGCTGTTAAAACCGATCCAGGTCATGTGACGCATGCGGCTTTCTTCCGAAATATCGGTAAGCTCGGTTCCTCCAATCATCAGGCTTCCTCGATACCCCTCGTGATGCCCAACGACCAATCCGGCTACCGTACTTTTACCAGAGCCTGATTCCCCAACAATGGATACCAAGCTGCCCTGGGGAATATCCATGGATATATTTCGTAAGGTATCTCTTTCGTCGTAGGCGAAACTCACCTGTTCCAGTCGAATATCTGTGGTTTCTATGCTTTTTTGTCCTTGTATAAGATCCTCTGTACTCAACATCTGGAATATTTTGTCACTTGCTGCCATTCCGTTCATGGCGATATGAAAATAAGAACCCAACAAACGTAGAGGAATGAAAAATTCTGCCGACAGCAAAACAATGATGATTGCTCCCGCCAAGCCAATATGGCCTGAAGAATATTCGCTTACCGCGACTAGTACACCCGCAGCGGCACCACCAAATGCGATAAGATCCATAATAGCCACGGAGTTAAGCTGCATAGTCAGCACTTTCATCGTCATTTTGCGAAAATCCTCAGCTGCTGTGTTCATTTCCTGATGTTTATCCTGGTCTGTTCCGTACATTTTGAGCGTAGTCAGACCTTGTACATTCTCTAAAAAGCTGTGGCCCAGGTTGACATAACTGCCCCAATATTTCCGAAACAGCTTTTTAGCCATCCTCATAATGACAATGATCGACACTGGAATTAAGGGAACGCAGATCAATAGTATAATGGCTGCTTTGAAGCTGACAAAAGAGAGGGTGATGAACAACGTTACGGGGGCAAGCAGACTGTAAAATAGCTGAGGCATGTATCTACCGAAATAGGTTTCAAGCTGCTCGACCCCTTCTACAGCAACCTGAATAACCCCCGAGGTGGAGGTATGATCTGTATATGCGGGTCCCATCTTCAGCAACTTGCCGTAAATTTGCGAGCGCAGCGTTTTTTTAGCATTTACCGAAGCCCGATAGGATAACATACTGGCTGCATAATTGCTCAGGCAGCGAACTGCAATAGCAGCAATAACAATGACCGTCATAGATAGAATCAGCTTACGAGTCACTTGTCCTTCCCATGCCTGCTGCATAACAAAGGCCATAGACAACACAGCGGCTATACTCCCCAAAAGACCGATCCACTGCACTAGCACACCCAACACGATATATTTCCGAGAATGTTCCACTAGGCTGAGCAGACGGCTGTCGACCATTTTAGATCTTTTTTTTGGAGTAGGTGCAGGTGAAGATGATGGCGTTATTTCTGCTGCAGCGTTTCTCACTGTTCCGATTCGGAATATAAAGTAATAATATTTAAAAAGGATGACCAAGACGATGAGCGCTTTGCCCCACACATTAGGGGTGAAAATAAAACCTGTAATCAGCATCGCTGAGGCTAAGCCCAATGTCGTGATTTTCGTAGACAGCTTCAACGACCTAGTTTGAACAAAACTCTCTAGATGCTTTTGGTACAGAGAGGTATTCGAAAACCATTGGTGAATCCTTTCGGACCCCCGCATAAAGAAAAAGGTCGCTAGCAGCAGAAACGGTGTAGTCGGTAGCAACGGAAGCACTACACCAATAACTCCAAGCGCCAAAAATAAAAACCCTAAGGTAATATAGATCGGTTTCACTATAATCCTCCCTAATAGTTATAATAGTAATGATTTCATTTTATAGATAATGATAATCATTATCAATATAAACAATTTAAGCAGGTTGTTATGTGATGTAAATCACGCATATAAAAATCCTCTTGAATCACATCTCTACAGAACACGTTAGTGTTGATGTGGATGCTTTGTCTTCAAGAGGATTATCGAAAGTTGATGTTAATTATACGTTGTTTTATGAATTTATAATATCATATTGCTCCAATATCTGCCGATGTAACGGATGATCTGCGGTTATGGAAGTATAACGCGTCAGCGCCACACCCAGTCCTTCGCTACGAATCACCTGCTGAAGCTCGACTGCCTCGGGGTCTTCCGTAATATCAAATTTGCAGGCAGCAGCCATTCCTAACGCCAGATGATCCGTCGGGATGCCATACTCCTGCGCTTGCAGCGCGGGACGTACAAGACGATCATTGGGAGACAGCTTGCGCAACGGCGAACGTCCGACCCGAGTAACATCGTCTATTAGATTAGGGTTGCGGAAGCGATCCAAAATTTTAGAGATGTACTTCCTATGCTCCCCTTGATCCAAACCGAAGCGCTTCACAAGCACCGCTCCCGTTTCCTCCAGCGACCCTTGTATCGAATCCACCACCTTGCTATCCTTCATGGCCTCCTGAATGGTAGCATAACCTGCAGTATAACCAAGATAGGCTGCCACGCAATGCCCCGTATTCACCGTGAACAGCTTTCGTTCAATATAAGGCTCTAGATCCTGCACGTACAGGATACCTTCGATTTCTTCATGCTCAGGTGCCATTTGCGAACGATCCACAACCCACTCGTAAAATGGTTCTACCTGCACATGTAGCGGGTCCTCGTGGTGCTGGATCGGCACAATCCGGTCTACAGCAGCATTTGGAAAATACACCGCAGCCTCAGCCTTGGCACGGGTCGCCTCATCCAATAGCGCAAAAACATGCTCTTTCAGTTGTGCGCTGCCTCCGATTGCATTTTCACAGGCAATCACATGCAGCGGCCTTGCTCCTCGCTCTACCCGCCGCTTGATTCCCTCCGCAATGCCTGCTGCAATGTGCTTGAGGATGCTGACACCTACTGCGGTCGTTACGAGTTCAGCGTGGTCTACTGCATCGGCTACAGCCGCTGCATCCTTGCCGTCAATTGCCGTCACATTCGTGACCAGCTCCGTATCCTTTGTATCATTGGCTAACTCTACGGTGTATTGTTTACGACGACGTAACTCGGATACAAGGGTGTCGTTAACATCTGAAAAGACAACCTCATAGCCTGCACGCGACAGAATCAATCCGATAAAGCCGCGACCGATATTTCCTGCTCCAAAGTGGACGGCTCTCATAGCTCCAGCTCACTTTCGAACAGATCTATAATTTCCTGTGGGGTCACCGCGTTGCGAAGTATATCCATATTTTCTTCCTCCGCACACACCACAGCGATACTCGTCAAAATCTCCATATGATCGCCACCTTGTGCTGCAATGCCGATCACCATGTATGCTTTTTCTTCCCCAAAATCTATGCCTTGCGGGAACTGAACGATGGAGATGCCTGTGGATTGAATAAGCATCTTGGATTCCTTGGTGCCATGTGGAATAGCCAGCCCGTTCCCGATATAGGTGGACACGATCTCCTCGCGTTCCAGCATCTTGTCAATGTACTCACTTGAAATATGCCCTGCATCCAGCAGGATTTGTCCAGCCATACGAATCGCCTCATATTTGTCTTTGGCGGTTGCGTTCATTTTTACTTTGTCTATCGTCATAATACTCACGGTAGGTTCCTCCCTGTCCCTAATTTACTGTGGAAAAATTCAGCCAGCTCACTCGATATATAATTGACAATATGATCCCTGCTACCGTGTTCCAGTAGCGTAACCATGTCTTCCTGCAAGAGTAATGCACTAATCTCGCTCAATACCTCCAAGCTTTCTCTCGGCAGCTCACGAGGTCCCAACATGAGCAGCACGCATTCTACCTGTTCGCCTGTATCCGCCAACAGCGGCTCTGCCAGCTTATACAAGGTAAGCGAAGGCTTGCGAATATAGTGGCTGCGCGTATGAACTAAAGCAATGGAGGTATCAGAAATCACCTGACTACCTTGGCGCTCTCTTTCCATGAGCTGTGCAGCAACCGCAGAAGGCTCTGTAACATTCCCCCGCCCCGCCTCCAACATGCATATCGCCTCTACGGTCGCCGCCATATCCATCCCCTGATTTTCCAGCGAATACACTTGAAATTGCTGTACAATGTGTACAATTTCCTCGAGACTTTTCCGTAGACCGGTAAGCCACTCCATGTCCTGGCCGGGCAGAACAGCCTGTTCCTGCTGATGATCATTGAGATCATGGAGTGTAATATGCTGGATGAAATGACGCAGACGGTCACTCTCCTCTTCTGTCAGCAGCGGGCTGATCTTAAGATACCGATCTGGTTCAAGCGGTAGCTCTACTGTCGAAATGATCAGATCATAATCCTCCTTGGGAATCCGCGCCGCCTCGTACCATGAAGCCCTATCCACAATTTTGATCTGTGGCAGCTCTTTGGCGAGCCTTGTTGCCAGAAGTCTGGATGATCCAATGCCGCTCGTGCAGACTACAATGGCCCGCACCTCCCGCCGTAATTGTCGCAGCCGCTCCAGCGAAGCGCCGAAATGCATGACGAGAAATCCGATCTCTTCATCAGGCACTTTCATTTCTGTCATGCTCGCCGCTGCCTTTTTCACTGATTCGAATAAGCTGCTGTAATCCTTGCGGATTTGCTGAAGGAGAGGGTTACGAATTGGCCTGCCTTCCTTCAAACGTTTGAATACCGGAGCCATATGAGCAATCAGTCCTTCACGCAGAACACGGTCCTCTTCCAATGGTGTGCCTGTCTCTTCCTCCACACGGCGAATCAACTCATGAACCGACTCCAACAGTACAAGATCATCCAACGGTAGTAGTCGGGTAGAGTGATCCTCGGCATCACGAAACAGCAGCCTGAGATAAGATCGTTCCGGCTCCGGAAATTCAATATCCAGCGCCTCTGACAACTCCGTGCATATGCGTTCCACCATAGCTGTGCGAAGCATGATATTTTCATCCGAATCTGTTTTTAAATACGAGAGAAGAGAATCCATAACATACCCGAGTCGTAGGCGTGCCAGCGAAACACAAATTTGAATCAGCAGCTCCATATACTTGCTTTCGACCATGTTTTCCAGCCATTTTTCATGGGGTTGCCAGAGGGCCTTTTCCACGATCAGCAGGTTATCTCTGCCAATCATCTCCAGCAACTTGTCGGCAACACGGGTTACAGGACGAAGTTCTTCGCGGGCTGAAAACAGATCGGATTCATCCAAATATTCGAGAGCCAGCTCGGAAATCGCCCGTCTTTTGTCTGTCTCCCGCCCTGTAATCTCGACCCCGTACCCCCGTCTGCGCACAAGCATGAGTCCACGTTCGCCAATCCAGCCTTGCAATTCGTCCAGATCATGACTGACCGTAGTTACCGTGACTTTCAGATCTGAAGCCAGCGCCAGCAGCTTGATCGGCTCCCGTGTATCCAGCAGCATGCAGAGAACCACGATCTTTCTCTCCTCAGCCGAATATTCGTCTGACTTCGTATGCAACAATTGCTTTCGCAGGCATGCAAGCTGAGCTGGGTCAGCATCTATACCAATACCGATCCCTGACTTTTTCTCCAGCTTCACCTCATGAGCTGCCAGCCAATGCTCGACTGCGCCCAGTTCCCGATGAACCGTCCTTGTGCTGACATTGATCTTCGTGGCAATTTCCCCGGCCGTAACCTCTTTGGACTGCTCCAGAAGATATTCCACGATGTCACGTTGTCGTTTCGTAATATTCATAAGCGCATACCGTTCCTTCCCAAGCTCATCCCTCCAGCAGGAGACGTACACTGCATACAGTCTGCCTGACTACGACGGGGATTAAGAATCGGATTGCAGACGTTCAACCAGCGCTTCGTATTCAGGGCTCTTCAGAAAATTGTCAATGGAAATGTGCTCAGCATTCGGAGCTACTGTTTTAGCCCGGTCTGTCAACGTTTTTTGCGTAATGACAATATCCGCATCCTGTGGAATTTCACTGATTGCCGTATTCGTAACTGTCACGCCTACACCCGCCTGCTTCATTTTTTTGCGTAAAATTGAGGCTCCCATAGCACTTGAACCCATACCTGCATCACAGGAAAAGACAATCTTGTTCACTTCGGATTTATCCTTGAGTGTTCGATCTGCGACAATCTCGGCAGCACGATCAGACTCGTGGTTATCTTCCATTACAGTGGCGTTAGCACTTGCACTCTTGCTTTGATTTTTCATATCTTGCAGGCGGGATGCAGCTTCCTCCAGCCCCTCTTCTTGTTGCTTACCAGTCTTGAGTAACACTGCGGCTACAGCAAAGGATACGACCGCAGCAGCGATTACCCCGCTCAGCATTGGCAAATATCCGCCTTTTGGCGTCATTAGAAAATAGGCGATGATGCTGCCCGGTGAAGGAGCAGCAACCAGTCCGGCACCTGTCAACATGAAACAGAAGGTCCCCACAACGCCCCCAGCTATAGCTGCAAGAATCAGAATCGGCTTCATCAAAATATAAGGGAAATAAATTTCATGAATCCCGCCGAAAAAATGAATAATGACCGCTCCAGGAGCCGACGACTTCGCAGAACCTTTACCGAACAGACAGTAGGCCAGCAAAATACCGAGCCCCGGCCCAGGATTCGATTCAAGCATGAACAGTACGGATTTCCCTGTTCTTGCAGCTTCCTCCAACGCAATCGGACTTAATACTCCGTGATTCAGCGCGTTGTTTAGAAACAATACTTTTCCGGGCTCAATAATGAGGTTGACAAGCGGCAATAGCCCTGCGTTCACGAGGAACTGTACCCCTGCCGACAACACTTGACTGATCATTTGTACAACCGGGCCGATCGCCACATGGGCAAGCAGTGCTAGAATGGCACCGATAATCCCGGCCGAAAAATTATTGACCAGCATTTCAAAGCCTGATCTGACTTTGCCTTCAATGGCCTTGTCGAACTTCTTCAATATCCACGCAGCCAGCGGACCAGCTACCATCGCGCCTAGGAACATCGGGATATCGGCCCCCACTATGACACCCATCGTCATAATGGCACCGATCACACCGCCACGCTGTCCGTGAATCATCGTGCCCCCTGTATAACCGATCAGCAGCGGCAACAAATAATTTTTCATCGGGTCAACCAATTGTGCAAAACCCTCGTTCGGGAACCATCCGGTCGGAATAAAGAGTGCCGTAATCAACCCCCACGCAATAAAGGCTCCCATATTGGGCATAACCATACCGCTAAGAAAACGGCCAAAACGCTGTACGGCGACACGAGTGCCTCCTTTTGAACTTGACTTTGCGTCCAATGTACTCATATTCAAATCCTCCTTGTAGGTAAGCATCACTACCTTTTCTTAAAATTCATACTAAATGACAGCGCTGTCTTCATCAACGAAATGAAAACGTACTTTCGTCATGAATGTTGATGACAACATTTAAATTTAAATTATCCGGGAAGGTATTATACCTGCATAATTCTTCTTAATATGACCTATAGCTATAGAAATTAGTCGAAAAACCGTGCTGGATTATGTATGATTCTTATATGGGGACAACCCTCTACATCAGAATAAAACACGTAATTACGTTTTCAAAAAAAGACAAAAAAATAGCCGCTACGTCAAATCATAGCGACCATTTTATACAAAAATCGAGCAAACTAACGATGCTCTTTTTCAATTAAAAATCAATATAACATCCGAATAACACGCTGTTATTTCATGCTGCATTGCTCCATTTATTACTCCGAAATCAACTGCTCATACTGATCCGCAGACAGTAGCTTGCCCAATGCTTCCTCCACATCTTTATCCATCTCTACTTCGATCATCCAACCTTTTTCATAGGGAGATTCATTCACTAGCTCAGGCGTACTTTTCAGCGCTTCATTCACTTTTAATATGGTTCCCGTCACCGGAGCAAAAAGGTCGGATACCGTCTTCACCGATTCAATCGTACCGATCTCCGCTCCCTGCTCAATCGTTACTCCCGCCTCAGGTAATTCTACAAAAACAATATCACCCAGTTGATGCTGTGCAAAGTCTGTAATACCAATCCGCACCGTTCCATTCTCTGTCCGCTGAACCCACTCATGTTCGTCTGTATACCAAAGTTGCTGCTTTACTTCACCCATCCTGTTCCCCTCACTTCCATATGAATAAAATCGCTTTTGCTCACCTGTATTAGACAGATTAAGATTATGACAACAAGAACACTCATGTCAATAATACTAACAAAAATACTTCATATCACCTCATATAGCGTACTATATAAAAATATAATGGCTTATAACAAACGCTTACATATCCTTATTTATATATTAAATGTTTTTTCTATTGTTTTTGATGACATTTTTATTGACATTTTGAATGAATTTGCGTATTAATGGTTTATAGCAAATGCTTTGGGAAACACCCCGACAACTGCAAACGCGGATGAACGCGGAGGGAGAGACTGCCAAAAAGATTCGCATAGCTGTTGCCGCTTGTGAGACAGTTGTGCACGCGAATCGGATCAAGTTATTATCTGCAAAGCCAGGTAATATACCGTTGATCCCGAAGGTAGCGCCGAAGGAGTAAACCTGCATTGCAGGTGAATCTCTCAGGCAAAAGGACCTCTGCCGGACGCATCTCTGGAGAGCATTCGCTATTGGAGCGGATCACCCAAGGGGAAACCCGGTACATACCGGGGTAACTTTCTGGTATCAAGGACAGAGCTGAAAAAAGAGTGTAGACTGCCGTCTATACGTCTTTTTCGGCCTGTCTTTTTTGTTTAGCCGATCACACCGGATAGGAGTGGAAAAATGACTAATTTGCGAAGAACACCGCTATATTTGTCCTACGGGACGCAGTCTGGGGTTCGTTGTATTGACTTTGGCGGCTGGGAGCTCCCCGTTCAGTTTAGCGGCATTCAAAAGGAGCATGAGGCCGTCCGGCAACGTGCGGGTTTATTCGATGTATCGCATATGGGTGAGTTTTTGGTTGAAGGCAAAGAGGCCGAGGCTTTTCTACAAAGGGTGACCACGAATGATGTCAGCCAGTTGGAACCAGGTCAGGCACAATATTCACTCCTTTGTTACCCCGATGGAGGTGTAGTAGACGACCTGCTTGTTTACTGCAAAGGACCGGAGCGCTACATGCTCGTTGTGAACGCCTCTAACATTGATAAGGATTGGGATTGGTTACTTCGTCATGTACCTGCATCCGTTCACATGGAGAATGTGTCTGATGCGATAGCATTGCTGGCGTTGCAGGGACCGGAAGCAGCACGTATTGCCGCAGCCGTGGCAGATACGGATATTACGAATCTGGCATCTTTCCGCTTCCATGAGGACGTGCCATTGTTCGGAGCAAAAGCTCTCGTCTCACGAACCGGATATACGGGCGAAGACGGTTTTGAATTTTATGTACCTGCTGCGGAAGCACCAGCCGTATGGGAGGGTTTGCTTCGTTCCGGTGAGTCGTATGGGCTGGTTCCCGCTGGACTTGGTGCCCGGGATACACTACGCTTTGAGGCTCGGTTGCCGCTGTACGGACAGGAGTTATCTGCCACGATTTCACCACTCGAAGCCGGTCTGGGTTTCTTCGTCAAGCTGAATAAAGGAGATTTTATCGGTAGAGAAGCACTTCAGCGTCAAAAAGAACAAGGGATTCCTCGTAAATTGATCGGGCTGGAAATGATGGACCGCGGTATCCCACGCGCCCATTATCCGGTATTCGCAGAAGGTCAACACATCGGTGAGGTCACAACGGGGACTCAGTCGCCCACCTTGAAGCGTAATTTGGGCCTCGCCTTGGTGGACAGTCGTTTTAGCACCCTCTCCACACCGTTGGAGGTTGAGATTCGTGGCAAACGCCTACGTGCCGAGGTGGTGGCAGCACCCTTTTATAAACGCCCACGCTGATTTTAAACTCTCTTCATTTCCATAAAGCATACATGTCATATATGAACTTCCGGGTTTCTCCATCTCACGCTTTTTATTAGCTCATTTACGATTAAATTTTGCTTTTCGAAAGGAGCCAGAACCTATGAAGCAGCATCGTTATCTCCCTATGACTGAACAGGATCAAACCGAAATGCTGCGTGTGGTCGGTGTATCATCCATTGATGAATTATTCAGTGACATTCCAGAGGCCATTCGATATCAAGGGGAACTCCCTCTTTCTTCTCGACTCGATGAGAAAGCCTTAACCCGCCACTTGGCCGAGCTGGCCGGACACAATGCCAATACAGACACACATGCCAGCTTCCTTGGCGCAGGAATTTATGATCATCATATTCCGTCCGTCATCCAGCACATCACTTCACGCTCGGAATTTTACACAGCCTACACCCCCTATCAACCGGAAGTAAGCCAAGGCGAGCTACAAGCGATTTTCGAATTTCAGTCGTATATTTGCGAATTGACGGGCATGGCTGTAGCTAATGCCAGCATGTACGACGGAGCGACTGCACTAGCGGAAGCGGGCTCACTGTCCGCCGCAGCTACCCGCCGTAAACAGCTTATCGTATCGAGGTCCGTCCATCCAGAGGCACGCCAGGTATTGGCAGCCTATGCACGCGGATTGGATTTGGACATCGTAGAGATTGGCTGTTCGGACGGCGTAACGGATGCTGATGCGTTAGCGGCGGCCGTATCGGAACAGACCGCGGCTGTTTTGGTCCAAAGCCCCAACTTTTTCGGAGCCGTGGAAAATTTAAAGCCGATGGCTGACCTCATCCATGCGCACAAAGGTCTTTTGGTCGTCAGTGCCAACCCACTGGCACTTGGCTTGCTGGAGACACCCGGCAAACAGGGCGCGGATATTGTGGTAGGGGACGCGCAGCCACTTGGCATTTCCTCTTCTCTCGGCGGTCCGACTTGTGGATACTTTGCCGTTTCTCAGGCACATATGCGCCGTATCCCCGGCCGTATTGTGGGTCAGACCACAGACCGCAACGGTAAACGCGGCTTCGTGCTGACCTTGCAAGCGCGGGAACAGCATATCCGCCGCGAAAAGGCCACCTCTAACATTTGTTCCAATCAAGCGTTGCTAGCTTTATCTGCATCTGTATACTTGTCTGTCATGGGTAGACAGGGGATTCAGGAAGTAGCCGAGCTAAATTTGCATAAAAGCCGTTATGCTTTAGAACAATTGCTGAGCTTGAAGGGCGTAACTGCCTCGTTTAACGCACCGACCTTTAATGAATTTGCCATTAGACTGCCTAAGGGTACGGATATGAGCAAACTCCAGGCCGAGCTGCTAGGTGCTGGATTTATCGCTGGCTACGATTTGGGCCGGGACTATGAGGAACTTGCTGGTCACATGTTGATTGCCGTGACGGAGCAAAGAACCAAAGAAGAGATCGACCAATTTGTACACACCTTGGGGGGATTGCTATGACACACACCGGACAGGATCAGAAACAAGGGCTGTTGAAGGAACACGATCAAGCGCTCATTTTTGAATTGAGCCGTCCGGGTCGCATCGCCTATTCCCTTCCCGAGTGCGACGTTCCCCGTCGCCCGGTGGCAGAGCTTTTGCCAGATTATGCGCTGCGCAGCGAACCTGCGGCATTACCCGAGGTATACGAAGTAGACGTTATTCGGCATTATACCGCCTTGTCCCGGCGCAATTTTGGCGTGGACAACGGATTTTATCCGCTCGGCTCCTGTACGATGAAATACAATCCGAAGGTGAATGAAGATATCGCCCGATATACAGGCTTCGCCAAAATCCATCCATACCAGCCCGAGGATAGCATCCAGGGTGCCATGGAGCTACTACATACGCTCCAAAATGATTTGGCTGCGTTAACGGGCATGGATGCCGTCACGCTTCAGCCCGCTGCGGGCGCCCATGGCGAATGGACCGGGCTGATGATGATTCGCTCATACCACGAAGCACGTGGTGAGCGACGTACCAAGGTGCTCGTGCCGGATTCGTCGCACGGAACGAACCCCGCCAGCGCAACCGTCGCGGGCTTCGAAACAGTCACCCTTCCTTCCACCCCTGAGGGGCTGGTGGATCTGGATGCGCTGCGTCAAGCCGTAGGCAGCGACACCGCTGCGCTCATGCTGACCAACCCGAACACGCTTGGGCTGTTCGAGAAGCAAATCACTGACATTGCTGCCATCGTGCATGACGCGGGGGGGCTACTCTACTATGACGGAGCGAACTCCAACGCCATCATGGGGATTACCCGTCCCGGAGATATGGGCTTCGACGTAGTGCATCTCAATTTGCACAAAACGATGAGTACCCCGCACGGTGGTGGTGGCCCCGGCGCTGGGCCTGTCGGCGTAAAGCAACGGCTCATCCCTTATTTGCCCAAGCCGCTTGTCGCACGGGATCCGCAGGGTAAGTACCGCTGGGACCGGGAACAGGGAGATTCGATTGGACGGGTTAAAGCCTTTTACGGCAACTTCGGTATTCTCGTCCGTGCCTATGCCTATATCCGTAGCTACGGTCCTGATGGCTTAAAGCGTGTATCGGAATGCGCTGTGCTCAATGCCAATTACATGATGCATCGGCTCGCTCCACATTTTGACCTCCCCTACCCTGGACATTGCAAACACGAATTCGTAATGTCAGGGCGAGGCTTGAAAAAATTTGGAGTGCGCACGCTTGATGTAGCCAAACGGCTGCTTGATTTCGGCTACCATCCGCCTACAATTTACTTCCCGCTGAATGTAGAGGAGTGCATCATGATCGAGCCCACGGAAACGGAAAGTAAGGAAACACTTGATGCTTTTGTCGACACTATGATTCATATTGCTCGGGAAGCAGAAGAAAACCCTGAGCTGGTGCTCAATGCACCATATACTACTCCAGTCACAAGATTGGACGAAACTACCGCAGCCCGCAAACCTGTACTGAATTGCTCATGCAGTTAAAAACAAATTCTACTTAAAGCATGCAAAAAAGCCGGTATCTAAATAGATACCGGCTGCTGTATGTACACAGCAATTTTTTGTTGGAAAAAGATATAACCTTTGAAATGTAATACCCTTCCTTAGCCTTCGATGCTTTGAACCAATTCAACAACCTGTTCTGCTGTTTGCATGTCCAGAGCTTTTGTAGCCAGTTTTTCCATGTCCGCACGGGACAACTTGGAAATTTGACTACGTGCTGGCAGAATGGAAGTTGCGCTCATACTGAACTCATCAAGTCCCAGACCCAGCAGCAACGGAATTGCTGTTGTATCTCCTGCCATTTCGCCACACATACCAACCCAACGTCCTTCACGGTGAGCAGCATCAATAACCATTTTCACCAGACGCAGAATGGATGGATTGTATGGTTGATACAGGTAAGAAACACGCTCGTTCATGCGATCCGCTGCCATTGTGTATTGAATCAGATCGTTTGTACCGATACTGAAGAAATCCACTTCTTTTGCGAATTGGTCAGCCAATACCGCTGTAGAAGGAATTTCTACCATGATGCCCAGCTGAATTTCTTCAGATACGGATACACCCTCGGCTACCAACTTTTCCTTTTCTTCCAACAAAACAGCTTTGGCTTCACGGAATTCGTTCAGCGTAGCAATCATTGGGAACATGATGCGCAGGTTACCATGCACACTCGCACGCAACAAAGCACGCAATTGAGTGCGGAAAATATCCTGGCGATCCAGACACAGACGAATAGCACGGAATCCGAGGAACGGATTCATTTCTTTCGGCAGATCCAGATAAGGAAGTTCTTTGTCACCACCGATATCCAAAGTACGGACTACGACCGGTTTACCTTCCATTCTTTCCAGAACGGTTTTGTACGCCGTATACTGTACTTCTTCGGATGGAAGCTTATCGCGTCCCATGTACAAGAACTCCGTACGGTACAAGCCAACGCCTTCACCACCGTTGTCCAGAACACCAGCTACATCATTAGGTGTACCAATATTGGCTGCCAGTTCGACATGGACACCATCGACAGAAACCGTAGCTTCGCCGCGCAGCTTGCGCCACTCTTCGCGTTGCTTGTCGTATGCCACCTGTTTAGCACGGTATTCCGCAACAATCTCTTCGGTAGGGTTCACGAATACGTGACCATCCAAACCATCAACGATAATCAAATCGCCGCTTTTAGCTTGAGACAATATATTTTTCGTTCCCACAACTGCAGGAATTTCAAGTGAGCGAGCCATAATAGCCGAATGCGAAGTACGTCCGCCGATATTCGTTGCAAAACCTTTAACAAATTCACGGTTCAGCTGAGCTGTGTCGGAAGGTGTCAAATCTTCTGCAAGCACAATCGTTTCTTCGGCAATTTCTGCAGGACTAACAAAATGAACACCAAGCAGGTGATTCAGGATCCGCTTGGTTACATCACGCATGTCCGATGCGCGTTCTTGCAAATAGGCACTTTTCATGTTTTCAAACATGGAAATGAACTGTGTAGCTACTTCATTCAAAGCATAGTCAGCATTAAGCTGTTCGTCTCTGATTTTAGCTTTAACCGGATCGATCAATTCAGGATCATTCAAGATGAGCAGGTGAGATGCAAAAATTTCTGCTTTTTTCTCTCCCAGCTCCTGAAGCGTTTTCTCCTTAATCGATTCCAATTCGGTTTGAGATTGTACCAAAGCCGCATCCAATCTTGCGATTTCAGCTTCAACATCACCAACCGCGCGTCTCTCTACAGCGTAATTCGGATGCTCCAAGATAAACGCCCGGGCAATGGCTATGCCTGCCGAAGCGGCAATCCCGGAAATTTTAAGCATGAATTTCGCCCAGCCCTTCGTTAACGATTACATTTTCAAGAGCTTTCAATGCTTCGGCAGCTTCAGCGCCTTCACAGATAATGTTGATAGTATCACCTTGTTCCAGACCCAGAGACAATACACCCAGAATGGATTTCAAAGTTACTTTTTTACCGTTAGCTTCGGCGAAAGATTCAGCACCGCTGAATTTGTTAGCTGTATTTACCAGCGCAGTTGCAGGACGTGCATGGATACCGTCTTCATCCGTAATTCTAAAAGTTGTTTGCATAATTTGTTCCTCCCACTTTCCTAAAGATAATATTTGTTTACACGCAGCATACCGGATCATTGATTAGACGGCCTAAGCCGCCTAATCAACTAATCCGAAACACATAGAGTTTATTTTATCGTAATTATACCATCTTCGCCAGCCTTCAATACTCCAGTTTTGTTTAAAGTTACCGAAGAACCTTCTGGAAGGTTAGTAAAAATGACAGGTGAGATGATGGATTTAGCGTTTGCCTTCACGTATTCCAGGTCTACTTTCATAATAGGCTGGCCAGCTGACACAAGATCGCCTTCGTTCACCAAAACGTCAAATCCTTGACCTTTAAGCTTCACTGTATTCACCCCGATATGAACAAGCACTTCTTTACCGCCATCGGATTGAATACCAATCGCATGCTTGCTTGGGAATACATTGAATACTTTACCATAAACAGGGGACACAATCGTTCCATCATTTGGCACGACCGCAAAACCGTCACCTGTCATACGTTCTGCAAATACCGGATCGGGAACCGTCGAGATATCAACCAATTCTCCGTTAACAGGCATTACAATATCTTCTACAATAATGGTTTGTTGTTCTTCTCCAGCTTCCTTCTCCTCTTGTGGAGCAGGTTGCGCCGGAGTTGGTGCAGGTGTACGTCCAGCCATGATATCAGCCATTTGAGATTTAATGGTATCGGAACGTGTACCGAAAATTGCCTGTACGTTGTTACCGACTTCAAGGACACCCGATGCGCCAAGTTGTTTCAGACGAGCTTTGTCAACGTTCGATTTTTCATTAACTTCGATCCGAAGACGTGTAATACAAGCATCCAGGTGCTTGATATTCGTGGAACCGCCGAAAGCTGCCAAAATGTTATGCGGAAGCTCGTCACTACTGCCGACTGCTGCACCATCCACATTTTCTGTAGCTTCTTCACGTCCTGGTGTTTTCAAGTTGAACTTCCGTATGATGAATCGGAATCCGAAGTAGTAAATAACCGCCAAAATCAGACCGACGATAATTACATACCACCAAGGCGTACGGGTTGGAATAATCCCGAAAATCAGGAAGTCAATAAAGCCGCCTGAGAAGGTCATACCGATTTTGACATGTAAAATTTGCATGGTCATAAATGACAGACCTGCGAATATACAGTGTACTGCAAACAGCAGTGGAGCTACGAATAGGAAGGAAAATTCCAGTGGCTCCGTAATACCTGTCAAGAACGAAGTCAATGCTGCTGAACCCATGATACCTGCTACATATTTTTTGTGTTCTGGTCTTGCTTCATGGTACATCGCAAGCGCTGCTGCTGGCAAACCGAACATCATGAATGGGAATTTACCCACTTGGAACGTACTTGCTGTCAACGCCACTCCGTCGCGAAGCTGACTGAAGAAGATCTGCTGGTCACCGTGAACGGTTTGACCTGCTTTGTTAACATATTCACCAAACTCAAACCAGAACGGTGAATACCAGATGTGATGCAAACCAAATGGAATCAGCGCGCGTTCGATAACCCCGAACAGGAATGCCGACAAAGTCGGGTTGGAATACACCATAAAGTGAGATACTGCGTTAAGTCCTTGTTGAACTGGAGGCCAGATCAGAACCAGCGCAAGTCCAACAATCAGTGACGATACCGCCGTTGCAATTGGAACGAAACGCTTACCCGCGAAAAAGCCTAGATACGAAGGAAGCTCAATTTTGAAAAAGCGATTGTACATGGCCGCGGCCAGTATACCGATGATTATCCCGCCGAACACCCCGGTTTGAAGTGTAGGAATCCCCAACACGTTCGCATAACCCGGAATTTTTTGAGCAATCAGACCAGGTGTTACACCCACGGCTGTACCCAGTGTAATATTCATTACGAGGTAACCAATGATCGCAGCCAAACCTGCTACACCTTCACCGCCTGCCAGACCGACGGCTACGCCGACTGCGAACAACAGTGCCAGATTATCAAAAACGATTTGTCCAGCATTCATCATGATCGTCGCTACCGATTGAACCCAGCCCGCATTTAATGCCGGAATGTACTGGAGAAAATCAGGATTGACCAGCATGTTACCGATACCCAATAAAAGCCCCGCAGCTGGCAAAATCGCTACAGGAAGCATTAATGCTTTACCGACACGCTGTAAAACGCCGAAAAGCTTTTTAAACATACCTTCCACATCCTTCTCTGAAATTTAGAACAGAGGCAAAACAACAAAAAAGGCATGAGCCGATTTAAGTATGTTTGAAAACAACCTTGGGATATAGCTTGCCCCAGTAGGCTGTAAACAATCATAACTTAAAACAACTCATGCCTGATCGAATCAGTAACACGTTAAATGTTCAGTTGTTGTCTTCCTCATTGCAAAATTGATTATAGCACCCCACTAAATGCGAGGCAATACTTTTTTATTCCGGTTTTATCACTTTTTGTTGCTCCCCCTGCTCTTTGCGTTGGGACAACCGCTGCAGATGCATTGTCAAATAACTAACCTCAGCCGGATAAACAGGTTTACGGAGTCTTTTCTCCATAATTTTCGTGAGCTTCCAGGCCAGCATATACATTTCCGGATACTCCTCATTCAAAAGCTTGTCCAATCGATAAATCTCCTGCACAATTTCTCCCCGGCGCACACGTTCAATCGCAAACCTCAGATGAGTCAGCAGACGAGAATAATCAAGAGATTGGAGAGGAATACGATAATCCAGTGTCGTCTCGACAACCTGAACCATATCAGCAATCAGACGAGAATCCTTCCTAACCTCGGAGATATGCTGGTTTGTCATGGCGCTATAAATATGCAGGGCCACGAATCCGATTTCATCTTCTCCCAGATCTACATTCATCTTATCCCTGATTAAAGCAACAGCCTGCTCAGCCATCTTGTATTCCTGAGGATATATTTCCCTAGTCTCATACAAAAACGGATTATGAATCGTAATTCCCTGTTTATGACGGTTGATGGAAAAAGCGATATGGTCAGTTAAAGCAATCAGAATGTGCTCATTTAGAGGCTTCTTTGCTTGAAGCTGAACAAGATGAAGCACCTCACCGATGACCTCAATGAGCTTTTCATCCAGCTCAGGAAGCAACCGTTTGTATTGCTCCTGTTCTTCATGGCTTTTTAATATAAATAATTTTTCAACTGAATCCAACGGCATAAGATCGCCGGGTCTGCGATTGAAACCGATTCCTTTTCCAATCACGACAACCTCATCATGCTCGGGATGCATCCCTATAATCACATTGTTATTCAGCGCTTTGGCCACTTTTAGGCTGCTCACATCCGCACCTCTTTTATCAGAACCTTGATCCTAAGAATTATAGCATGAAGCTCAGAGGAATCCACGTTAAAGTACCAAATATTCGGCTAAAGGTCAATAAAAAGAAAACGCTTTTCATCACATTGCCGGGAAATGCTGTGATGAAAAGCGGTCTTTTGGTTAGGGATAGATGGTCCCCAAAGACTTATCGTTATTCTTTATCTGTTAGTGTTGCCTCCACCGAGGCTGGAAGAGACTGCTTATTCGCTTCACCGGAGGACGGCACGGAATGAAGGCCTTTTTTCCCCGTGGTCAGCCCCTTGATTAACTGCTCCACATCAATACCGGATACACTCTTCAGCATCTCGGGTGCCGTAGCCATCAGTTCGGTGACATAATTGCTGACACGCGCTGCCCCTTCTCCTTTTCCTGTATCAACAACGGTGAGTTTATCAATGGACGCAATCGGTTCGGCAATACGTCCAGCCAAATCAGGCAGCATTTTTACGATAATATCGAGCACGGCAGCCTCTCCAAACTTCTGGAACGCCTCCGCCAGTTTTTCCTTGGCCTCGGCTTCTGCAAGTCCACGCAAACGGATGACATCTGCGTCTGCCGTACCTTTGGCGCGTTCGGCATCCGCTTCTGCTTGCCCGTTGAGACGTTTTTGTTCAGCTGACGCTTTAGCCTGTGTCTCAATCGAGTATTGCAGCGATTCAGCCTCACGCATTTTACGCGATTTATCTGCTTCCGCCGCTTGTTCGACCGCATACCGATCGGCTTCTGCCTTCTTTTTCACTTCCGCATCATATTGCTTTTCACGTACCTGTATTTCCTTGGATTGAAGATCAATTTCCCGTTCCTTGCGCACTAGCTCGACCTTCATCTGCTCCTCGACAGCAGTCTGCTTAGCACGGGCCTCCTGAATGTGATAAGCCTGATCGGCTTCTGCCTTCGCTGTATCCTGTTCTTTCTTAAACGAAGCCACTTTCAGTTCCTTCTCCTTGGCTGCCTCGGCAATGTTGGTATCCCGTAGCAATTCGGCCTTCTGGCCTTCCTGTTCCGCACGCGCCTTCTGAATCCGGGCATCCCGCACAGCCTCAGCTTCTGCAATTTCAGCATCCCGTTTCACAGCGGCAATTCTCGGCTTACCAAGCGCATCCAGATATCCGTGCTTATCACGCACATCTTTGATGGTGAATGAAACGATTTGCAAGCCCATCTTTTTCAGATCACGAGCAGCCACACCCTGTACTTCCTGCGCAAACCGATCCCGATTACGATAAACCTCTTCCACTGTCATCGAACCGAGGATTGCGCGTAAATGCCCCTCCAACACTTCCTGAGCCTCTCCCCTAAGAGCTTCCAGTGGCTTCCCGATGAACTGCTCGGCTGCTGTAGCCACATCCTCAATAGAACTGCCGACCTTGATGATCGCCACACCATCCGCAATCACGGGAACTCCTTGCTCCGTATACACTTCCGGTGTGGTTACGTCCAGTTTATGGGACAACAGAGAGATGAATTCGGACTGCTGGAAAATAGGCCAAATGAAGGCACCCCCGCCGCGTACAATTTTAATTTTACGTCCAGAGTCATCCTCGGAAATATTTTTATTTCCCAGAAAAGAACCCGTCACGATCATCCCTTCATCCGGCCCTACCGTTTTGTAGCGGGCCCAAAAAGCGATCCCTAATATAACGATAACGATGACAACAATTCCTGGGACCAACACAATATCTTGCAAATTTGACACTCCCGATCACGCTCCCTTCAAGTTAAGCGAATGCGCCGTCTATGTGTCCAGGTACGCTACGCGGACGACGCCCTCTGCGACCTCAACCACGACGATACGGGTTCCTGCAGCAAGCGGTTTGTGATCGAAGCTCGATGCTGTATGTATGGTGTTGCCTGCACCCAAGCGGATCATAACCTCCCCGTAACCAACCTCAGGTACAGGAATAGTGACCTCACCAATTCGGCCAGTCAGCTCACGCATGGAGAAGCCGCTGGATACCTCCGAATTCGCCATGGGTTTGATAAACGCAAAGAACACGAGTATTCCGATGACAAACGCAATCCCTAAAGCAAGCACGACGACCCATCCCATGCATAGCCCGGTATACTTTGTCAGCAGTACTCCAGCTCCGCCAAAAGCGGTCATGGCTCCAAGTAAAACGACAGGTCTGAACCAATCGAGGCCCGGCAGTTCCAATGCACCATCCAGCCAACCACCGAGTACATCTCCAATCAGCACACTGACTACGGTAAAGATAGCGCCCCCTGCCAATAACCACCAAAATATGGTTTCCATGCGACTCCTCCTTCCATGTACCTTTTCAGTCTGGTTTCCAGTCTATAACTATGTTTACGTATTCAACCTTAAAAAGTTTCAAAATTTTCCTCCAATATCCCAATCAAACCCAAAAAAGCACGTTCGTACGTCTAATGACGCACAAACGTGCTTAAATTGATACAAATGTCGGTTTACAGAGATGCTTTGTAAATTTCGACTACATCTTCGCGATTAAGCTTGTTAAAGCCACCAAAAGATCCGAATTTCACAGCTTTATCAGCCATTACATCGATTTGGGACGCATCAATATCGTAATCAGCCAGACGGCTTGGTGCACCAATCGAGTTCCAGAAATCACGCAACGCCTGAATACCTTCCAGCGCTACTTCTTCATCACTCTTGCCTTCTGGGTTTACATGGAACACATTGACGGCCAGTTGTTTGAAGCGTTCAGGCTTCACATGCAGATTATGTTTCATCCAGTTCGGGAACAGAATAGCCAATCCTCCACCATGTGGAATATCATAAACAGCAGACACAGCATGTTCGATATTGTGAGTAGCCCAGTCGCCTGTCAGCCCCATGTTCAGGAAGCCGTTCAGCGCCATCGTACCACAATACATAATCGTTTCACGCAGCTCGTAGTTTTCCAGATCGTTGACCAGACCTGGAGCCGCATCCATGACCGTACGCAAAATCGTTTCACACCAGCCAAGTTGGACCGGAGTATTGGATTCCAAATGGAAATAATGTTCCAGCGTATGTGACATCATATCTACGATTCCGTAAACGGTTTGATTTTGTGGCAGTGAGTATGTGTTCACAGGATCAAGAATAGAAAACGCAGGGAACGCAAATACGCTGCCCCAGCCCAATTTTTCCTGTGTTTTTTCATTTGTAATAACAGAGCCCGCATTCATTTCAGAACCAGTGGCTGCCATGGTTAAAACCGTACCTAATGGCAATGCTGCCTGTGGTGCCGCTTTACGCTCTGCAAAATCCCACATGTCGCCATCATATTTTGCACCAACAGCAATGGCTTTGGAACAATCCAGCACACTACCGCCGCCTACAGCCAGAACGAGGTCGATTTGATGTGTTTTACACAATTCCACGCCTTTATGTACTGTAGATAAGCGAGGATTCGGTTCTACACCAGCCAGTTCCGTTACCTCTGCACCGATTTCACCAAGCAAACTTATTACATTATCATACAAGCCGCTGCGCTTAATGCTGCCACCGCCATATACAAGCAGTACACGTTTACCATATTTAGGAACTTCACGCTTGAGAGCCTCCAATTGTCCTTTACCGAAGATCAATTGTGTAGGATTATAAAATTCGAATGCTTTCATCGCAAACGCTCGCCTCCAATAGTTCTAAAGTTTAATGTTAAGAAACTACTCTATTATAACCTTTTCGGTTACAGGAAACAAATCTTGCTTTATTTTCAGAAAAAAAAACCACACTCCTGAGGAGCATGGTTCCATGTCATATCTTGGGAGGGTTCTCGTAGTGTAGTATGTGCTTCGCAAGCAATTTTATTCTCCCAAAATATATCCTAATTGTTTCATAAAACGAGCAAAGGCCTGCTGACCGGACGGATTCCGTTTATATACTCCTGCATGCTCTAATATTTCACTGAATTTCAGTCCAACCTCATTTTGTACGGTACGAACAGCCGTCTCCTTGTCAGGCAAACGACCGAACCGGGTAT
This sequence comes from Paenibacillus sp. NMA1017, assembly GCF_058895805.1. Classification (NCBI taxonomy): domain Bacteria; kingdom Bacillati; phylum Bacillota; class Bacilli; order Caryophanales; family Paenibacillaceae; genus Paenibacillus; species Paenibacillus sp. NMA1017. Next base: position 347,863 of record NZ_JBZXYR010000004.1, read on the forward strand.
TTAACTGGTAAATCCAGTCTGCATGCTTAAACAGTGGATGTCCTTCCTGCTGCATAGCCACTGCCAGTTTTTCATCCCCACACAAAATATCTGCAATTCCATCCAGTTCATCCTTGAGCCGCCCCGGTAATATGGCAAGTCCCATAACTTCGATCAGACCGATATTTTCCTTCTTGATGTGATGCATCTCGCGGTGAGGATGGAAAATACCTTCCGGATACTCTTCACTCGTTCGGTTGTTGCGCAGTACGAGATCCATCTGATACTTGCCTTCGGCATCACGGCGCACAATCGGCGTCACGGTATTATGCGGAATCGTTTCCCCTTCCTGCTCTGTATGAGAGAGGACATCAGCTACAGGATCACTATAAGCTTTCCATGCTTCAAAAGCAGCATTTCCCGCTTCCAACAACGCCTCGGCATCTGTTGACGTAAAACGGATGACCGACATCGGCCAGTTTACAATCCCTGCTGTAACCTGCGGGAACGCTTCATTATGGTATACGCCGTCCACACCCGCTTTTTCAATTGGGAATGTATGACGACCACCCTGAAAATGATCATGGGTCAGGATCGATCCGCCGACAATCGGCAGATCCGCATTGGAGCCAATAAAATAATGCGGAAACGCTTTCGTAAAGGCCAGCAATCGGCGCAGTGTATCCTTCGTAAGCTTCATTGGTACATGATCATGATGGAACACAATGCAATGCTCGTTGTAATACACATAGGGTGAATATTGAAAAAACCACGGTTCTCCATTTAACTCCACCGGAATGATACGCAAATTTTGACGGGACGGATGATTTACTCTTCCTGCATATCCGACGTTTTCACGGCATAATTGACACTTGGGATAAACAGGCGGCGGCAAAAGCTTCGCCATCGCAATTTCCTTGGGACTTTTTTCTGGCTTGGACAAATTAATCGTGATTTCCATATCTCCGTAAGATGTCGACTGATTCCAGTACACATTGCTGGCAACCCGATCCATTCGGATATAGTTCGAATCGATGGATAATTGATAAAAGGCATCTGTCGCCGCCTCTATGCCACGTTCAGTCTCCGTTTGATGAAAGTCACGGATGACTTCAGACGGTCTTGCCATCAACAGTCCCATAATTTTGGAATCCAGCAAATCACGATACGTATCTGTGTTTTCAGGGATAAGGTCTATGGCAAAACCATAATCTATCAATACATTAAGCACAGGCTGGAGGGCTTCAGGGGCAATAATGCCCCCTGCTTCCCCACCTGAATAAGGCTCCGAAAAACCAAACTGATCCAATAGCAGATTACGGCTGTAATCTGTATCTTGCGGACCGATCAACCCCCTGTTTTGTGCGAATGCAACCAGTTGCTCCACCGCATATAGAGCCGATTGTTGTACAGTTTCGTCGATGTCATGGGCCAGATGCCGGGAATGTTCCCGGCCTTGGCCTTTATCTGCAGATTGGCGCTCGCTCATATGTCATCGTCTCCCGTCTATTCGTCGCCGTAGCCGTGAGGGTGCGACTGATGCCATCCCCATGCTCCGCTAATAATATCCTCCAGTTGGGTACGTGCTGGACTCCAGCCCAACACCGAACGAGCCTTGTCAGAAGATGCCACCAATATCGCTGGATCGCCTGCGCGGCGAGGTTCTGTCACAACTGGAATCTCGAGCCCAGTGACCTTGCGTGCTGTCTCAATTACTTCTTTCACGGAGAAGCCCTGTCCGTTGCCCAGATTGAACACGTTGCTGTCATTGCCTTCGCGCAAGTAATTTACTGCACGCACATGAGCATCCGCCAGATCACTCACGTGAATGTAATCCCGAACACATGTGCCGTCAGGTGTCGCATAATCCTCACCAAACACAGCGATGTGTGGACGCTGTTTCAAGGCGGTCTGAAGCACCAATGGAATCAGATGGCTTTCTGGTCGGTGATCTTCACCGATCTTGCCGCTCTCGTGCGCCCCAGCCGCATTAAAATACCGTAAAGACACATATTTGATGTCTAAAACTTTATCAAACCACGACATCATGCGCTCCATCATCAGCTTTGTTTCACCATACACGTTGGTTGGCTCTGTACGGTCACCCTCTTCAATCGGCACCTTTTCCGGTTCGCCGTAGGTAGCCGCAGTAGAGGAAAACACGATTCGACGCACTCCAGCATCCTTCATCGCCTCCAGCAAGCTCAGCGTGCCAAATACATTGTTGTCGTAATATTTACCAGGATTTTGCATACTTTCTCCAACCAGCGAGTTGGCTGCAAAATGGATAACTGCATCGATACTATTTTCAGAGAACAGTTTGGACAGTAATTCTTTATCTCTCAAATCCCCTTCATACAACTTGCCTCCAAGCAACGCTGCTTTGTGCCCGGTTTGCAAATTATCCAGCACCACAACCTCTTCTCCCAGATCCAACAGTTCTGCTACGGTATGTGAACCGATAAATCCAGCTCCACCTGTTACTAAAATGGCCATGTTATTCGTCCTCCTTCAGTTCTTTAACTCCGTCTCCTGCCTTGCATACATAAAAGCTGGCTTCCAGCCCTGTGCGGGTCTGATAAGCTTCGCCGACTTCCTTCACAAAACGTTCCACATCGTCCTCATGAACCAATGAAACCGTACAACCTCCAAATCCAGCTCCCGTCATACGAGCACCCAACGTGCCAGGAATGCGTCGTGCTTCTTCAACCATGACGTCCAGCTCCGTGCAGCTGACCTCATACAAATCGCGTAATGAATCATGAGAAGCATTCATTAACTGACCAAAAGCTGCAAGTTCATTCGCCGCGAGAGCATCGACAGAAGCCAACACACGAGCGTTTTCCTCCACCACATGTTGTGCCCGCCGACGCACCGTTTCGTCCGCGATGTGATGCTGAAGCTCTTCGAAACGCTTCTCGTCCAGCTGAGCGAGGTATTCCAGTGAAGGCTCCTGCTGCTGCAAAATGGACAGTGCTTCCGCACATTGACTACGACGCTCGTTGTAGGCCGAGTCCACCAAACCGCGACGCTTGTTTGTGTTGCCGATCACGAGCTTATAAGCCCCCGTAACGAATGGAACTTTGCGGTAATCCAGCGTATCGCACATCAGTAGAATTGCATGATCAGCTGCTCCGTTCGCTACAGCGAACTGGTCCATAATGCCGCAATTGACGCCAACGTAATTGTTTTCTGCCCGCTGGGACAACAAAGCGATTTCGACCGTATCTGTTTTCTGTTTTTCGATCGTAAGGAACGCGTATCCTGTGACAACCTCAATGGAAGCTGAGGAGGATAATCCAGCTCCGTTCGGTATTTCTCCGTGATAGAGCAGGTCATATCCGCTAGACGGATAAACTTCCTTATCAGCTAGCTCTACCAGCACACCCACCGGATAGTCCACCCACTCATCCGTTTTGTTGTTACCTATTTCTCCGCGAGAGATAGATACTTCATACGACAGGTTTGTCGAAGCGAAATGAATTTCATCATCATTGCGCGCACGAAGGAGTAGCGTCGTTCCGAATTCCAGCGCAGCCGGGAGTACATAACCACCGTTATAGTCGATATGCTCTCCAATCAGATTGACACGTCCAGGTGCATGAAATATCCGCAGTTCATTGCTGCTTTCACCATATTTTTCAATAAAATGTTTCTTTAATTCAGTAGAGTTCATATCCGCATCCACCTCATATACCTTTTAGTAAAGGCCCCCTGATTTCCCTGTAACATCTTAATCAGGTTGACATCTCTTATGATTTCAGTATAAATGAAAGCGTCACACAATGTAATGCATCCATGTGTTTAAGCTATGGATAAATGTGACTTGGATATGTACAATGTAAGTATACCGCATCCGCTAAACTATTCACAAATGCAGGAAGGATGACCCTATTTTGCAAGCGCATTCATATAGTTATGCTGTCGCCTCTAATCCAGTGTTTTATGAAAATAGCCCACTGCATGTGCTTTTTGCAGGAGAGAGCCAAACCAAATCCGGGCATGCCGTAGGGCCGAAAATCTATGATTACTATCTGCTTCACTTTGTAGAATCGGGCAAAGGCATCTTCCGAACGGAACAGCACACATATCAGCTTGAAGAAAACGATTTTTTCCTTATCCATCCCGGTCAGCTGGTGAGCTATACCTCTGATGAAGAGGAACCGTGGCGTTATCGTTGGTCTGCGTTTACTGGACACCATACTGAGCAGGTGGTGCAGAAGGCAGGTCTGCGTGTTCACCAGCCTGTCTTCCATGCTTCCGATCAAAGTCCCATCCCCGGTTATTTGGAACAAATGCAATTGGCCTTTTACAGCAGAAAATCTAGTTCTCATCTATCAGCCTTGGGCTATTTGTATCTGATTATGGGGGAAGCAGGCAATTACCTGAGTGACTGGACTGATCCGTCCGGGGCGGATTCGCAAATTCAACGTACAGTCAAGCAGATGGTGCAATATATGTCCACTCAGTACGCACACCCCGTTTCCATTGAGCAAATGTCTGAAGGACTTGGTTATAATCGTGCGTATTTGTCACGGATATTTAAAAAGGAAACGGGCATCTCCCCCGTCACCTATCTGCTTAAGCTAAGAATCGACAAATCACGTCAACTGCTGCGTGAGCGTCCTGAACTATCGGTAGAGCAAGTGGCCGCTTCGGTCGGACTAACCGATGCCTTATATTTCTCACGTCAATTCAAGCGTTTCTGTGGTCAGTCTCCAACCGAGTACCGGAGCAAGGTTAAGCACTACCCACAGTCGTAAAGTAGGTTTTAACAGGCGGAACAGACCTGTTACTTCGACGAAGATTGATCTTCTTTCACAGAGAGGGTAAGGGGCAGTATGGTTCCCCCTAAATTCCTACCATACTTAACAGCCCGCATCCTTCAAACGGATGCGGGCTGTTAAGTATATATTGTATAAGAGAATGCGAAATTAGACCGATGACTACAAATTAACTTTCGCCATTAGGCTATGCCGCCGTCCTGTCAGTTCCCGGCATTCAGAATCGAATCAATCCGATCCAATTCCTCCTGAGAAAAGTCCAGATTGGATAAGGTAGCAACATTTTCTTCAATTTGGCTTACCCGACTTGCCCCAATCAAGACAGAGGTCAGACGTTCGCCGCGCAGAGCCCAGGCCAGCGAGAATTGAGCCAAACTTTGTCCGCGTGCAGCAGCCATCTGATTCAGAGCGCGTACCTTGCGAAGTGTCTCTGGCGTCACATGGTTCTCATTCAGGAAAACCGATGTACTCGCTGCACGTGAATCCTCGGGAATTCCGTTCAAATATTTATTGGTTAGCAGTCCCTGCGCCAGCGGGCAAAAGGCAATGCTGCCTACCCCGTTTTCGTCCAGTACATCTTGTAATCCGTTTTCAATCCAGCGGTCGAGCAAGGAGTATTTCGGCTGATGAATCAGAAGCGGTGTTCCCAGCTCCTTCAGAATGCGAGCTGCTTCTGCTGTTTGCTCCGCACTATAATTGGACACACCCACATACAGCGCTTTGCCGGAACGTACGATATGATCCAGTGCTCCCATCGTTTCTTCCAGCGGCGTATTAGGATCAAATCGGTGAGAGTAGAATATATCGACATAGTCCAGCCCCATCCGCTTCAGGCTCTGATCCAGACTAGATATCATATACTTGCGAGATCCCCAGTCACCATAAGGCCCTGCCCACATATTGTAGCCCGCTTTGGTGGAGATGACCAACTCATCCCGGTACGGTTTCATATCACTGGCTAATACTTGTCCAAAAAATTCCTCAGCTGATCCCGCAGGAGGGCCATAGTTATTAGCTAAATCAAAATGCGTAATTCCTAGATCAAAGGAGCGGGTAATCATGCTACGGCCATTCTCCGCGTTGTTAATCCCGCCAAAATTGTGCCACAAGCCCAGCGAAATAGCGGGCAGCTTTAGACCTGATCTCCCTGTACGGTTATATTTCATACTTTCATAACGATCTTCGCCAGCTAAATAAACCATGCTATCCCAGCCTCTCTCGAAACATTGTAATGTCCATCACAACATCATCATAGCGCTTTTATCCAGGCGTTGACAAGAAAACGATTACAGACCTAATTGATGAGCAAGTTTTTCCATAACTTTACCGATTGGATCAGTGATCAAAAGATCTGCCTTATGATCATACGAGGTGGGATCTGTATTCAGCAGCACCGTATGTTTACCACGAAAATAAGTAATCAAGCCCGCAGCAGGATGTACTGTCAGCGACGTTCCTCCAATTAACAGCAGGTCAGCCTGCGAAATAGCCTGAACGGATTGAATAAGGGTATCCTGATCCAGCTCCTCCTCATATAAAACGACATCCGGTTTGATAATTCCCCCATCTATCGGACATTTGGGTACAACTTCAGAGCTGTTCATCACTTCATCTAGACTGTAGAAGCGTCCGCATTCCATACAGTGGTTGCGATGCACCGAGCCATGAAGTTCTAGTACATTCACACTACCTGCTGCCTGATGTAATCCGTCAATATTTTGTGTCACAACCGCTTTAAGACGGCTTTGCTTTTCCAATAACGCGAGGAAATGATGGCAACCGTTCGGCTCCGCATCGGGATGCAGCATTTTGCTGCGATAGAAGTCGAAGAACACCTCAGGATGCTTCACAAAAAATGAACGGCTCAGCATAACCTCAGGAGAATAAGGCAATTTCTCCTCACTTTGATACAGGCCTGCTGCCGAACGAAAATCCGGAATACCGCTTTCTGTCGATGTCCCTGCTCCGCCGAAAAAAACAATATTCTGCGATTGCTGTATCCATTCCGCTAACGTATTAACCTTCATGCTCTACGCACCTCCAGCTCTTCATAACCACGAATAACCTTATCCGCATCCAGCAAATGACCAGAACGTTCTGCTTCTGGCGCAAATCCAATAGCGAGCCGCACTCCGGCACGCTTGCCCATCTGCATATCTCCATTGCTGTCTCCGATGACTACCACGTCCACCGGCGACAATCCTAGTAACGCGCAGGCCTTTTCAGCCATTTCCGGGTCAGGCTTACCGTATGTAACCCTATCATGTCCGATAATCTCGTCAAAATAGGATGTCAGCCCCATCCACTCCAAATGCTCCTGTGCCGCCTCTGTACTGTCAGAGGTCACAACCGCCAACTTCAGCCCGGCATGGCGGCTTTGCTCAAGCAACGTCCGCAACCCTGGAAACACCTTCACTGCCCGATGTCGCCGAATATCAGCCATCGCCGTTTTATTAAAGTCGCGGACAAGTCGCACAGCCTCATTCCACGGTACACCAGCAGTATAAAGCTGCCAAGCCAGTACCCCCGTACTTTCGTCCACGGTCCCCATGGCCAGCGGGCCAGAAGGATCGTAACCGATCACACGTCCCTCCTGATCGTGAACAGTACCTAGAACGCTACCTTTTTCCACCGTAAAACCGGCACCCGCCACGGTAAGATGCTGCTCCATCATATCCAGTATAGAACGAGCCCAGGGGCCCCACAACTGAATAAAATCCAGCAACGTTCCATCTTTGTCTAATAAAATACCACGGCATGGGTACCGCTCCCCCTGCACGATCAGCTCAGACATGCAGCACACCTCCCTTACTGATTCTTAGGAGCCACATCCACGCTCTCTTTCATCCAGTCCTGTAAAGCCGTTACCGTCTGATTCCATTGCTCGACAGCGCTAATTTTCGCAGGATTATCCCCTTTTTGGGCACCATAACTGCCGAATTGGGCATGATTACCCCCTTCGACTGTAAAATACAGCGTGTTGGCTGGTAAATAAGTTCTTCCACTTTGGACATTTTCCATCTGGACGACTCCATCATCACTTCCCAGTAGAGAAATAACGGGCAGATTTTTATCCTTTAAATTTCCTTTGTTATCCGGGTAGGAGGCAAGGAAAAATATACCTTTGACCTGATCAGGATGTGCAGCTGCATATCGGGCCGCCATCACACCGCCTAACGAATGGCCTCCAATAACAAACGCTTCTTTCGGATATGCCTTTAGCACTTCATTCGCTAGATCCGGGGAGATCAATGCAAGGTTGAGTGGCATTTTTGCAATGATCACATGATGACCCTTTTCCGCCAGACGGCGTGCCAAAGGCGCATAACTTTCGGGCTTCACCAACGCCCCTGGATACAAAATGACTCCAGCTCCGCTTCTTTTTACAGGCTCAAAACCAACCCAATGTTCTTGTTCATTTACTTTCACAGCATCCGCTACTTCGGCTAATGCAGCCGTCGCCGTCTCGTCAGGCTGATAAGGCGTAAATACCTTCCATGCTCCCCACCCTGCGATCAGTACAATAACAATCAGGATGCCTAAGAGAATTTTCCATATTTTCCGAGGGCCACGTGTCCCATATGAATTGTATGATCTTCTTGTTCTTCTTCTCATTGTAAACGTTCCTTTCGCCTTTCGTACCTCGTAATTCGGTTTTTGAATATAAAATGTGCCGCTGTATTCTCAGCGTAACTATAGCCTTGTTAGGGTAACATCGTTGCACATACAGGGTCAAATCAGCATACATTTCCAGGTATTAGCCCGTCTTTGTCCGGTGTTCAAGCTTTCGCCACATAATAAGGACATGATAACGCTTACTATTGTGAATAAAATCACAATGGTAAAGTCCAGAGTATCGTACCTTGTTCCTTGTAAAGAATTATTTTTTAAATAGTTTAGTCGGCAGAAGCCGTTCGGAGGGAATCACATGACGACAAGCCATGATGTACAAGGGGAAAGCTTCTTTCTCAATTTGCGATTTCTGTTGATCATATGCGTATTTGCAGGGAATGCTTTGGAACCTCTAGTCGGTTCCCTTCATATTGCCCAACAATGGTTCAGCTGGATATTCATGTTTCATATGCCGTTGTTTGTACTCGTTACAGGCTACTTTGCCCAAACATCCTTGACCGGATCTGCAGGCCGAAAAGTTCTGCTTCAGATCGGTATGCAATATCTTATTTTTCAATCGCTCTATTCAATCTTGGATGTTGCACTCTTCCACGTTCCTCATATCCATCATTCGTTCTTTGCTCCTTATCTGCTACTCTGGTTCCTTGCCAGCCATATCTGTTGGAGACTGCTGATGCTCTCTTTTCAGAAAATACCACCTGTCCTCCAATTGGGTATATCCGTGCTGCTGGGTATCCTCGTTGGGTATCTCCCTGTGGATGGTATATGGCTGAGCGTATGCAGAACCTTTGTTTATTTGCCTTACTTTGTAGCAGGTTATCATTTGAATTATGCAGACGTTCGACGGTTCTTCACAGTTCCAGTCCGCATAATCGCTGGCGTTGTATCTTTTCTGCTTATGGTACTGGCGGGAACATCGTATTTCGGCATCCCAGCAGGCTGGCTGTATGGCAACATGACTTACGGTGAATTGGGCCATACCGAATGGTACGCAGGAATTTATCGCATCGGCATTTATGGAGTTCAATGGATAGCATCCATGGCGTTCCTAAGCTTTGTTCCAGCTGTCACAGGACGTATAACCGAGATGGGAAGACGGACACTATATGTCTTTTTACTCCATGGCTTGATCGTCCGTACCGTCGTTGCGAAGGGAGTCTACGAGTATATAGATACTCCAGTGGAAGTCATGTTAATTGTAGTGTGTGCTGCTGGTTTGTGCTGTATGTTGACCATGCCTTGGGTTCGAACTGCAACACGACCTCTGATTGAGCCGCAGGTAGAGTGGATGCTAAAGCCAGCTCCTTATCCTTTTAGACGGTCCGCGTAATCTTTTTATCCATTTTTTATTTAACATTGAATACGCGACAACCCAATTACAGACGAACATGTAAGCGAGTCTATCCCCTCTTTACTCCACTTGGAGCCTGTTTCATACAGGCGTGATGTGGTAAGTAAAGGATGCGCGCAACAAAAAACAACTTTTTTATTAAGGAGTGATTTGTAATGGCACGTAATCAAAATCAGGAGAAAATGAGTCGCGAAGAAGCAGGTCGTATGGGTGGAGAAGCTACTTCCAAGAAGCACAATAAGGAATTTTATCAGGAGATCGGTAAAAAAGGCGGGGAAGCAACCGCAAACTCTCATGATAAAGAATTTTATCAGGAAATCGGCAAAAAGGGCGGCGATGCTACAGCTGAGTCGCATGACAAAAATTTCTACAGAGACATCGGTCGTAAAGGCGGCAAAAATTAAGGTGTAGTGTCATATTCCGCCCTCCTTTAACATAAAAAAACAAGCTTGAGCCCATCTGCTTTATTGCGGTATGGGCTCTTTCATATTTTCCCTGATACACAAACCTATCAGTATATATTTCTAATAGATTCAAATTAAAACCTCTTCTAAATGCAATATATAGAGAAATAAAACTGCTCATGTCTATATATTGTTGATTACAGAACCCTTCTTGTATTTTTTCAATATCTTCATATATGTAGAAAAAAGCTCACATCTATGATAGACTCTTTAGAAAACATCTGCGCTATTACGGCGTCCATTGAACGCCATACTATTTTTATACTTTGGGGGGAAACCAGCATCATGACAGCTAAGACGAAAATGCGTTCCGATATGATTAAAAAAGGCTTTGACCGCGCTCCTCACCGCAGCTTGCTGCGCGCAGCGGGTGTCAAGGAAGAAGATTTTGACAAACCGTTTATTGCGGTATGTAACTCGTATATTGATATCGTACCGGGCCACGTCCATCTGCAGGAATTTGGCAAAATTGTCAAGCAAGCCATTCGTGACGCAGGCGGTGTACCTTTTGAGTTTAACACCATCGGTGTAGATGACGGCATTGCCATGGGCCACATCGGTATGCGTTATTCTCTGCCAAGCCGCGAAATTATAGCTGACTCTCTGGAAACTGTCGTGTCCGCTCACTGGTTTGACGGCATGGTTTGTATTCCTAACTGTGATAAAATTACCCCTGGCATGATGATGGGCGCATTGCGCGTTAACATTCCAACTATTTTCGTCAGTGGCGGTCCTATGAAAGCTGGTAAAGACAAGAACGGACGCTCTATTTCCCTGACCTCCGTCTTCGAAGGCGTAGGTGCATATCAGGCTGGTAAAATCGACGATCAAAGCTTGCTTGAATTAGAACAATATGGCTGTCCGACATGTGGCTCCTGTTCAGGGATGTTCACAGCGAATTCCATGAACTGTCTCGCGGAAGCGATGGGTCTGGCTATGCCGGGTAACGGCACCATTCTCGCAGTAGCAGAAGAACGTAAAGAATTCGTTAAACAATCTGCGCGCCAATTGATGGAATTGATTAAGCTGGATCTTAAACCACGTGATATCGTAACTAAAGAAGCTATTGATAATGCATTTGCATTGGATATGGCAATGGGCGGTTCCACAAATACAGTATTGCATACATTGGCACTTGCCCATGAAGCAGAAGTTGACTACCCTATCGAACGTATTAATGAAGTCGCAAACCGCGTACCTCATTTGTCCAAATTGGCACCTGCTTCTGACTATCATATTGAGGATGTTCATAATGCAGGCGGCGTAAGCGCAGTGCTGAATGAATTGTTGAAGAAACCGGGCGCACTGCATGGAGACTGTATAACTGTAACCGGAAAAACCATTCGTGAAAACGTAGAGGGACAGGAAATTCTGGATACTAACGTCATCCACAAACTGGACAACCCTTATTCCGAACGTGGCGGTCTGGCTGTGTTATTCGGTAATCTGGCACCGCAAGGCTCCATCATTAAAGTCGGTGCAGTTGATCCTTCGGTTGGTGGTTATCACAAAGGTCCTGCTATCTGCTTTGATTCACAGGAAGATGCACTGGCAGGTATCGCCAACGGTAAAATTAATGAAGGACACGTGGTTGTTATCCGTTATGAAGGTCCAAAGGGTGGACCTGGTATGCCTGAAATGCTCGCTCCAACTTCACAAATCGTGGGTATGGGACTTGGTGCCAAGGTGGGCCTGATTACTGACGGACGCTTCTCAGGTGCTTCTCGTGGTATCTCCATCGGTCATATTTCCCCCGAAGCTGCAGAAGGCGGACCTATCGCTTTTGTTGAGGACGGCGATATCATTGAGCTGGACTTGAACAATCGTAAGATTGAGCTCCAGATTACGGACGAAGAATTCGAACGTCGTCGCGCCAACTGGAAAGGCTTTGAGCCGAAGGTGAAAACGGGCTACCTGGCGCGTTATTCCAAGCTGGTGACGAACGCAAGTAACGGCGGAATTATGAAAATCTAAATGCTTTGCCAAGATAGGATTACTTTATGAACAGCTAAAAATCCTCTCGATCCCTAACAAAGGATCGAGAGGATTTTTTATTTGGTCATTGGGGTTAGTCTATTCAGTCATTTCGCTGTTGAGTGTATGGACATCATATCTGTGAGCTGTTTGCTCAGGAGCTTTGTCTAAGCGGGGTGAGTCTTCCTGATAAAAACGATCAAACAAGGTATCCATTGGCATCACAATCAGTTTCGGTACCATTACATCTTTTTTTTCACTCAATTGCTCTGAACCTGAAGGATGGATAACACGAAATAACAGCTTTAGATATACAGTGGACACATGCTTAAACAGTCCTTTGGGAAGCTCTCGAACTTGAAATCCCAACTTCTCTGGTCCCCGATGAATCATACTTACTGCATAGATCGCCTTTACATCCTTCATTTCAGAATCATGTACAATGCGTTGGGTCAGATCAGGAAGTTGTTTTTTTACAATCCGAATTAATTGAATAGCTAGATGTACCATCGACTTTGCCGTCGAACCCAATTGAAACAACTTTTTATTATCAAAATGAAGTTCGATTACCAGGTCCCCTTTTTCTAGCCACCTGCTGTTCTCCATATTTACATTTGGCCCATGATAGATACGGCGACGATAATAAAAGATCGTATCCTCCTGGCTTACGGGACGAAGACGAAACAAAACATGAAATAGACGCTCATACTGAAGCCATCCACATACCAGCGTTCTTTTAAACCAACCCGTAGTGGACATCTCTGAGGTGGTAGGCTGATTGACAGACTGACGGCAAAACAATGTATCCACCCGTACACTACGTAATTCTCGTTCTTGGGCGACCCTCAGTAGCTTCTCCAGTGCGATTAGCATATTCTGGGGCGCTTCCACGTCTGCCCCCAATGTCGTACCACAGTCATGGAGCAGCATCACCTCGCCACCCCTTAGCTTTTTGAGCATTCTCTCCGCCAATTGTTTCGCTCCTATGCTTGCCTTCCAGTCCCCGAACATGGAGGACCATAATACGATTCGACGACCATTGGTGTTGGAAATATCAAAAAAGTTCACTATCCCCCAAGGTGGGCGATAAAAGGTCGTTCCCTCGCCAGTTACTCGACGAATGACTGACTCTGTCTGGGCAATTTGTCTTCTGACGGTAACAGGCCGCATAAGCCAATTCGATTTGTGCACATAATTATGAATACCGATTAGATGACCTTCATCATGCATGCGTTTCAGAAGCTCAGGGTGTTTTTCTGCATTCATCCCAACAACAAAAAAAGTAGCTTTGGCATCAAAACGCTTCAGTAAATCAAGCAACTGTGATGTATACACTGGATCAGGACCATCATCAAAGGTGAGCGCATATTCTTGCTCACTTTTGCCGCGCCTGAACACCCGGAAACCAAATATACGACTAACCAGCGCTGGAATAAAAGCATAAAAAGTTGAAATGTAAAACATCCATAACAGCAAAGTCTGCACGTTTTATCCCCACTTTTCTATTCTGAACTCCCCAGCAGGCTTCCTGAGGAAAACTCACTTACTTATATGTTATCACAATGACGTAAACATGCCGAGATTTCGCTATTGCATATGGTCAGCATCGAGGTCAAATTTAGTGTACAATAAATAAAAATCTAAAAGGAGTCGTTGTATACATATGCTTCCATTGTACAAAAAATATTGGCGTACCGTTTTTGATATCGGTTTGATCGTATTAACCGTGTATTTAATTATGTTCGTATCCAGCAAACTGTATCAACTAGCCGCACCTGTGTTTCTTTCGTTCGTCGTGTTCTGGTGTATTGAACCTGCTGCCCGTTATTTTCATCGGAAAGGAATGAAAAAACCTTTTGCCTCCGCACTCTCCGTATTGCTATTTATCATCCTTTTACTTGCTATTTTTTTCGGATTGGGTCTGATTCTGGTTACGCAATTTACGAAAGTTGCGCAAAACCTTCCACAATATACTCAGATTATCCAAGCGGAATTCACGCGATATCTTCATCTTTCTCAAGATAAAATCGCTGCTTTACCTCCAGGTGTTACCGAACGTGTGAATGAATATTTTGCGACTGCCACCACCATTGCTACGAAATGGGCACAGCTAGGATTAACCTTTTTCATACAGTTCCTCAGTTCTTTCACTGTTTTTATGGGCAACTTTGCCATTGCAATCATTTTAGCGTTCTTTTTAAGTATGGAAATTAATCTTTGGAAGGGCATTGCTCGTAGTAAAACACCCAAGACACTAAAAACGGCTTACCTTTTTCTAAAAAATCACGTACTTAAAGCTATCTCCGCTTTTCTCAAGGCTCAAGCTCTACTGGTAGGGATTACCTTTGTTCTCGTATTTATAGGTTTACTCATTTTGCAAGTGGATAATGCCCTCTCATTGGCGCTCGTGGCAGCTTTGTTTGATATCCTGCCCTTGTTGGGTGTGCCTGTTATTTTTATTCCGTGGGCAGTGTATCTGTTCATCACAGGCAATACCGGCCTGGCTGTAGGCCTGCTTATTGTCATGGCTGTCACGGTTATCGTCCGCCAGCTGGCAGAGCCTAAAATCACTGGTAATTCCATCGGTGTTTCATCTGCCTATCTGATGCTTTCCTTTGCCATTATATCGTTGTCCATCTTTGGACTGGCCGGTTTAATCCTGTCTCCAATTCTGATCATTTTGCTCAAGGAATTGTGGCAGCAAGGCTATCTGCAGAAATGGATTCGGTTTCCGACAGAGGAATTTGACGAGCCTCCATTTATCGTTAAAATCCAGGAGGAGGATCGTGAAGCTACTCGTGGTACTCAGGAGGATTGAGCTAACAGATCCATCACTTGACCAAACAGTGCTGTAGCTTGATTTGCAGAATGTGTTGAAGCATTTTGCACAAGGACGGCGACCGCATAGCGAGGCCGCTCTATCGGACCATACCCTATAAACCACTGGTGATTTATAGGGTGACCGTTCTTTAAAGATTGGGCCGTACCCGATTTGCCGGCCAAATTCCATGATTTATTACGCAAGGAGGCACCAGTTCCCTGTGTCACAACCTTTTCCATTGCTTCACGAAGCGTGCGAGCCGTCGATGTGTGAATCGAGCGGCTGCCCTCGGGTGAAGGTGCAGCATGAGTAGGTAATTCCAGTAAGGTGCTACCGTCTGCATAACTGATGCGTTTGACGAGGCGCGGTGCATGTACTTGACCATCATGCAGCAAGGTGACGATGAGATTGGCAGCTTGGAGAGGCGTCACCAGCACATCGCGCTGACCGATAGCTGTCTGTACACGTACGCCCGGATCAAAAGCGTTCGTATGGGAGCCGAATACGGCTCCCTTTTCTTCATGATCCAGCGGTCTGAATTGAGGTAGCCCTGCAAGATTTTGCTCTTGCCAGCCCACAGTTCGGCTCAATCCCAGTGCAGAGGCTGTGGCCTGAATTTGCTCAGGATGAAGCCGTTCGCCGAGATGAGCGAACACACTATTACAGGATACGGCAAGCCCTTCCTCCAGGTTCAGGGTACCGTGTCCTTCTTTTTTCCAGCAAGCCAAACCGTACTTGCCATAAGTTCCATGACAATGGAATTGTTCCTGCGGTTGGACAACACCTGATTCAAGTGCAGCAGCAGCCGTAACCAACTTAAAAATGGAACCGGGCGTTATCGCCTTGAGAGCACGATTAGACCAGTCTGTTTTTTTCTGTGGATCAACATGCCCGGGATTATAAAAAGGGCGAGACACCATCGCCAGTACATCCGCGTTGCCTGCATCGAGCACTACCACCGCCCCTTCTGCCAAATGACTAGATTCCGTCAGCTTTTCAATCTGTTCCTGTATAGGTAGATCAATTGTAGTCTGCACTTGTAAAGGATAGTGACCATTGGATGGAGCATTGACACGCAGCGGTACATGAGTCAATGGACGACGCTGTGCATCTACAAATCGGGAGACGAACGTTTCACCGACGCCGCTCAGCAGCGGCTCCAGCGTTCTTTCCAGCCCGGCGGCCCCCATCGGCAGTCCACTTGCTCGATCGGCACGTTCATACAAAAAGCCAAGCCATTGCCTGCCATTGGGCAAATCCCTGTAACGTTTCGCATAAGGTACAAGCTCAATAAGCGAAGGGGCTAACTTCAGCAGCTTGCCTGCTTCATGCGGATTGATTTGTACGGGCTCTCCGCGCCCATCTCGCCATATGAGCGGGGATTGCAGCCCTTTCCATCTTGTCAGTAGTTGCTTTTTACTCGTACGCAGTAGCTCGGCCAGTTCTTCGCCGTGTAAAGCCGCTTTGCCATCTACATCGGGAAAAAGTACTGGCGCCCATACTACTCCGCCAGTCAAGGGTTGCCCATGCCGGTCCGTAAACTGTCCACGTCCAGAGTCGATAGAAATGCCCTCCTGTCGCTGACGTGCTGACATTTCCTTAAGCGAATGCCCCCCATAAACGGACATATGAATGCCCGCTGTCCCCTGAATCCAAGCCAATCGGAATAATAAAATCAGCAGTAGTGCCATCACCCCCAAGGCCATATATGCAATTCGACGTTTTCGAATGAAACTGCTACCACGCCTCGGCACACCCATCCTCCTTTCATCTTTTTTCCAGTAGTATGTCCTGTAGTTGAAAAAGAAACCCACTCAACTTTTAACGTGAATGGGTTTCCGAATTTATTTGTATCTTGTGATGTCTACTTCTGGGCCCCAATCTAAAATCTCGTCTAACGAATAAAAAACCGTAATGAGATTTTTAAGCACAACCACTAATAAAAAGTACAAAACCACGGAGATCAGTGACAACCCTGATTCCCATGGTTTTGTTATATCTACACCGTAAACCGCGAAAGCTGTTCCTTCAAGTTCACTGATACTCCTTCCAGCTTATCCGACAAACCTACCAGTTGATTACCAATATTGGCCTGTTCAGTGCTGAGCGAAGCGACTTCCTGTGAAGTGGCCGAGGATTGCTCAGCTACCGCGCTTACATTGGTCATTGCCTCGGACAAAGTGGTCTGCGATTCACTCAGATGATGAATGGAGGCGGTGACCGTTCCCAACCGAAGCGCGAACTCTCCCATTTGCTGCTGCACCGATTGGAAAATGTCCGTTGTTTCCTGCACGGCTCCCATCTGCTCCCGGAACAACGGGTACACCTCAGATAATGCCTGTACCGTTTCATTCATCTCATTGACAATGTTATTAGTAATACCCGTAGCTGTGCGAATAGCTTGACGTGATTGTTCAGCCAACTGCCGAACCTCATTTGCTACCACCATAAAACCACGCCCAGCCGTCCCCGCTCGTGCTGCTTCAATCGTTGCATTCAGTGATAGAATGTTCGTTTGTTTAGCAATATCCTGTAATACGTCCAGCACCTTAAAGACATCGGAAGTTGTCTTCTTCAGTTCATCTACTTTGCCTACCAAAGCATGCGTAGTTTCTTCCGTAACCTTAGTCTTGCTCAATAGATTTTTCAGTTGAACTGTCCCTTGCTCACTGGATTGTTCAACTTCTTGTGCGACCAGACTCATTTCATGATTGGAAGCCATCACCGTATCCATTTGCTGAGATATATTTCCGGTTAGTCCGCTGCCACGTTCAGCCTCTGTTGCCAAACTGGCGGCGCCATGAGCAATTTCTTCCGTTGCTGCTGCAATTTCTTTGGCTGAAATGGCTGTCTTCTTCGAGGCATCGCCTAGTTCCGTCGCTGTATTCAGAACCTCCTGAGCTGAGGCATTCGTCTGCTCTACCAGCAATGTAATTTGCTCCATCATGATATCAAAGCTTTCTGACAACTGCCCAATTTCATCCTGAGCCTTATAGTTCGTTCGAATTTGCAAGTTGCCTTTGGCGCCTTCGACCATTAAATCCTTCAGGTGTGTCAATGGACGAGCCACGAGGCGCACGATCCACAGGCCAATGAACAATGCAATGAGTGCAGCCACTGCAGCAAATATCCAGGTCGTGGTTAGAATCCCCTTAGCGTCTCTCACCAGCTCAGATACAGGTACTACACCCACGAGAATCCATTTGGAAGTTCCCAGCGTATTATGAACCGCAAGCACATTTTGCTCTTTGCCATCTGCAACCTGCTCCATAATTTGATTTCCTTCAACCCCTTCAAGCTTGGAAACGTAATCCAGCTTTGTCTTTCCTCCTGCCAAGCTCTCATTGTTAGAACCTACAAACTCACCCTTGTCTGTCACAAGGCTAATCATACTGCCTGAGCCCAAATTAACACCTTTCAACTCGTCCTCCACCGCACTGGACTTTAAATCCATAACCAGAACGTAAGTCCCTCCCAACCCGGACATACTGTTCATGGAGCGTGCTAGGCGAAAGGTCTTGCTGCCATTGTCATTCACCTGCGTAGGTTGCCAAACAATTCCCTTGTTTTTCAAAATATCCTTAAACCATGCTTCCTGCCGTACATCCTTTTGTGTTCCGGTGCCCATAGCAGCAAACTTGGTATCTTCCGGGTACAGGTACAATGAATCAATCGCTTTATTCGTAAAAGCAATATTCGTTAATTTCTTGTTTACTTCGCCCATAGCAACAAAAGATGCAAAAGGATTTTTATCTTGCTTTACAGCCTTTTGCAACTGATCACTTAATTCAGTATCGAAAAATACCTGTGTCGATGTGTCTTGAAAGCGCTCTAGAATAATGTCAAGCTTTTCTGAAGTTTGCTGAACGGTCTGCTGATAAGCCGTAGCTGCATTTTGCTCAATCGTGCTTTTAGCCTTGTAGTATGAGAGCATCCCCAAGCTGACCACAAATAACATAATTGCCGCAAAAAAGATCAGAAACAACTTCATTCCAACCGAACGTATCGGATTATAGTTTTTGACCAAATGCATGAAATCTTTACTGTACCTTTCCGGCTTAAGTAAACGCTTTAAATTGTGTGTACCCTTACGAATCGCCTTAGCTAACCAGGGGGCAACCTTCGAAGACACCGCAACCGTTTGTTCCCCTTTATCCGTTGCTTTACTACCTTTCAAACCTTGCATTTGATCCGTTTTCTTGGGTTGCCTTTTTACTGTATTCCCCTCTTTTTTCCGTAAACCCATTTCTCTCACCTACCACCATATAATTAGTTTCTAATTCCACGTCATCCATTATGTATCTATTATCTATATAACTTCTATCGGAACTATTCGACAAGGAATGTAGCTTTCCTTTGAGTATCAACTAAATTTTGTGAAACTTTTTTCCTAGAAAACTATTCAAAAAAAAGCCCCTCCAACCGATAGGAGAGGCTTTTGATTCTTTTCGTCTGTGACTTAAGGCTTATTTACTTCTTTTTACGCATCATATCAAAATACGATACGGGCTGATCTACCTTCATTCTAATTCGTTGAAGCGGGTGACGAGCAGCATCTAATTCGTTGCCTTCCTCATCCCAGATCGTTCCGACCGTTTGTTTAAAGAATGTTCCGTTCGGACCGAAAAATTCAATTTCATGACCGGGTTTAAAATGGTTCCGTTGTTGAATGGTTGCGATGCCACTCGCGGCATCGTAGTCCATGACCAGTCCAGCAAAATCATAAGGGACTGCTTTTTCTTCCGGCTCATAAATATGATCCTCATGATCCGGTGTATCGTAGAAAAATCCTGTATTCAGCGGACGATTGGCTGCCTTGTTAATTTCTTCAATCCATTCTGGTTTGAGCACATAATTTTCAGGATCAGCCATATAGGAATCAATCGCTTGACGATAGACATTCACGACCGTAGCCACATAGTGGATGGACTTCATACGTCCCTCTACTTTAAAACTGTCTACCCCTACATCAATCAGATCAGGGACATTTTCAATCATACACAGATCCTTGGAACCCATAGAAAAAGCATTATCGCTCTCTTCAAACAGTGGAAGCTGGTTAACACCGAGCTGGAACTGTTTCAGTGCATTGCTGTCCTGTGCCTCTTCCTCAGATATCCAAACTTCACCTGGGCGTGCATCCTCAAACAAATCGTATTTCCAGCGGCAAGACTGACAACATCCCCCACGATTGGAATCACGGTCTGTAAAGTGATTGGACAACACGCAGCGGCCAGAAAATGAAGAGCACATCGCACCATGGACAAAAGCTTCGATTTCGATATCCACATACTTTTTAATTTCTTCGATTTCCTCCAGACTGGTCTCACGCCCCAGTACTACACGCGGTAGTCCTTCGTTTTTCCAAAACTTTACTGCTTGCCAGTTCAGCGTGGACTGCTGTGTGCTCAAATGCACTTCCAATCCAGGAACAGCACGCAATGCCACGGATACAATAGCCGGATCAGCGACGATAACGGCATGAATTCCTGCCTCGTACAGATTGCGCAAGTATTCCTCGATTCCGGCAATATCTTCATTGTGGGCATAAATATTGGTGGCCACAAGCACCTTAGCACCATACTTATTGGCAAATTCTACACCTTCGCGCATTTCTTCAAAACTGAAATTATCGGCGTTAGATCGCAGACCATATTTTTGTCCACCAATATATACAGCATCCGCGCCATAGTGAACGGCAAACTTCAACTTTTCCAGATTTCCGGCAGGAGCCAACAGCTCCGGCTTATCCAGACGATTCCGTTTACCTATATATTTTCTCGTTTTGGTTATCGTCCCCACGACGTTCCCCCCTCTGTGAATTCATTTTAAAATTAATAAACCTGCTCTTTATAGAAAAATCCGAAGGAAAGTTCCCGTTCCGGATCTTGAAGACGGCGAACTTCATCCAGCCAGCTTTCATCATAAGCATAAGCATCCGGGTCAGCTGTATAACTATCTATTGCTTTACGATAAGCACGAACAACCGCCTCATTGTAAGCCGTAGGTTTCAATAAGCCCTCGATCTTAAAGCTATGCACGCCCGCCTCCATTAGAATATGCAGGTCCTCCATGATGCAAAAATCATCCGAACTCATAATATGTGTCCCATTTATATCCTCGTAAATAGGGAACTTCTCTTCCTTCCGCTCTGCTTCAATCAGAAACAAGCCGCGCCCTCTGCCCAAATCGCCTTCTACATTACGTCCCTGGTGCAGCATATAACTTTGAACAAGCTTACGCTTGGAGTGATAAATATTGGTCATACCATGTACCTGAACCTGTGCTTCTATGTTCAACTTTGGTATCATTTCGGTAATTTCATCCATACTGAGCTCACGAGCCAAAATGACCCGGGAAGCCCCCTTTTCACCCCAATAGTTAGCGGTTGCGAAGTTGGTAGAGATCATCTCACCGTTCCAGAACAGCTTAAGATGCGGAGCATACTCCTTCACGGCCATGAGCACTGCGGGATCATTAAACTCAATGGCATCTATGCCGCATCCAGCTAGGGTCTGCACATATTCGGGAAGGAGCGGCAATAGCTCGTTCGTCATCAAATTCGTCATGGATACATATACCTGCGCTGTATGCTTGCGTGCCTCTTCCACCACTTCACGGATTTGGTCAGGGGTAAAATGTCCCGGTAGCCGCATTCCAAAGCGGTCATCTCCAATAAGTAGTGCAGTAGCTCCAGCCTCTAGCATATGGCGGGCATCCTCCGGCGAGCTGGCAGTTGCCAGTAGTTCGGGTTTGTAAGCCATAGGCTCACCTCCTAATTTGTCTTACGGTTACTTAACTGAATGTTATGCAAATGTTCTTTATACGTTTTGGCAAACAAATGTCCATGTGTTCCGTCTTTTTTGGTCACATAAAATAAATAATCTGTAGCTTTCGGCTGCAAAGCCGCTATCACTGAGTTTAGACTGGGACTTGCAATCGGTCCTGGTGGAAGTCCCTGATGCATATACGTATTATAAGGGCTTTCCACAGCCAAATCCTTGTAATACAGCCGTTCTTTTTGCTTGTCCAGCATATATTGAACCGTAGCATCAATTTCCAGCTTCTTATCCTGTTTGAGCCGGTTATAAATGACGCCAGCTACTACAGACCGCTCATCTTCCACAACCACTTCGCGCTCTACGAGAGAAGCAACTGTCAGCAGTTGATGCAGTGTTTCACCCCGCTGTTTCAGCTTGGCGTCCAAATCGGAAACAGTTTCCAACCGCTTTTGTGTCTGTTCTAGCATCACCTGTATAATATCTTCGGCCGTACTACCCTTTTTCAGTTCATAGGTTTCCGGGAAAAGATAACCCTCCAGCGCATAGCGAAGCCCCGCCTGCTTTGGAATGTCCCGCACCAGCGCGACGTCAAAAGCGGACGGATCGTTGGCCAGCTGCAAAAATTGCTGCCGATCTGCCAGTCCTTCTTTTTGCAGCTTATCAGCCATCTGCCTAATCGTAAAACCTTCCGGGATTGTAAAACGAATCATTTCCTCTTTGACAACATCTCCAGCCGATAACTTAGTAATCAACTGATCAAAGGTTGCGCCAGGCTGCGCCTCATATTTTCCGGCCTGAAATGCGCTTCCTTGCTGTTTGAATTTTACATAAGCCTTAAACACGAGCGCATTACGTATAAGTCCCTTTTGCTCCAGCGTATCTGCAATTGCCGATGTTCCTGTTCCCTGCACCACCGTAAAAGCAACGGGTTGTGTTTGGGGCTGAACAGGCTGCATGGCATTCCAAATATAGAGGGCTGCCCCTCCTGCTATAATGATAAGCAGTAGAAACAACGTAAACATCCTCGTCCTTCGCTTCACACCCACCCAACTCCTTCACAGCCAAAAAGGGCGGACTGGTCCGCCCTTTCAGGTTTGATCTCATCGTTATCCAGACTTACAGTTCTTCCGGCAACGTACATTCGTCGTACAGCTCGGAAATATCTTCCCACTCATCATCATCTTCAATGGTGGTGATGGAGATTTCGCCGTCTGTGGATGAGCTTACATGATAAAGTTCATATTCGCCAACAGCAGCCCCGGGTCTGCGCAATACGGCGTACCGTTGCTCACCTACCTTGAACTCTGCTTCCAATTCCATGCGCATCGCATGGCCCTGTTCATCCTGCAGCTCTACATCGCCGTCGAACGTTTCCTTCAAATCAGAGGTCCAACTCAGGTCTTCACGTGAATAGATCGTCATTTCCCGTCTTCCTCTTCATCTTCTTCTACAAATGTATTAAAGGTCTCTTCGACGATTTCCCATTCGGCATCGTCTTGGATCACAAACAATTTAATATCATCGCCTTCTTCCTCGTAACGGAAGGCGTACACATCGGACTCATCAGCTTCAGGGTCCACTGGCGCAACCATCATGTACTTCGCTTCGGAACCATCTACCTCAAACTTCATAATGACCTCGAACTCTTCCTCGTTGCCCTCGTCATCGGCAATATAAATAATTTCCGGCTCTTCTTCCATACCCACTTGATTTTCAGCCATTACGAAATCCCCCTCACCTTGTACTGTGTGCGTCCAAATAGTTTTGCAAGATCAGGCTTGCGGCCAGTTTATCTACCACCTGCTTGCGTTTTTTTCGGCTGACGTCGGCCTCCAGAAGCGTACGCTCCGCCGAACGCGTCGTCAGCCGTTCATCCCAAAGGTGAACGGGTAAACCCAGTAACTCCTTGAGTCGGTTCGCAAACTCGATACAAATCTCACCGCGTGGACCCACGGTTCCGTTCATGTTTTTCGGCAAGCCTACAACAACCTCGCCGACCTCATTGTCACGAACCAAATTTGCAATTTTACCGAACTCGCTGTCGTCACCGCGTCGTTCTATGACTTCCAATCCTTGGGCGGTCCAGCCGAAGGCATCACTTACGGCGACCCCAATTCGGCGATCCCCGTAATCCAATCCCATTACTTTCATGCCTGTCTCCTAACGGTGCTTGGCGAGATAGAAACGAACCAACTCTTCAATCAACTCATCGCGCTCTTTTTTACGTACCAAGCTTCTGGCATTATTATGCCGTGGCACATAAGCCGGATCACCGGATAGCAAATAGCCGACGATTTGATTGATCGGATTGTATTCTTTTTCTACCAACGCATCATATACGGTCAACAAAATCTCCTGAGCAGAAGCTTCCTTCTCATCTGCCTTGACATTAAATTTGACCGTTTTGTCCATGGAATCCATTGTTGACACCTCGCTTCCACAAAACATGTGTACATGTTTATGCCAGCTTATTCTTTTACATCATACCATAAGCAAAGCCCTACAAGGAAATATCTAAGCCCGTTTTTTCCCAAAAATCCGCAAAAATTATCGAACTTTATCCTTGTGAGGCTGCCGACACCAGTTCATGCGCACGTTGAAGTGCTTCGTCCAGCTTGCTGGCATCCTTACCACCGGCTTGCGCCATGTCAGGTCGTCCGCCACCACCGCCACCGCATACGGCAGCAATTTCTTTCACGAGCTTGCCTGCATGAAGTCCAGCCTTGGTATGCTCTGCCGGAACTGCTACGACAAAATTAACTTTGTCGTCCATTGCAGCGCCGAGCACCAGCACAGCAGCCGGAAGCTTCCCTTTCAGTTCATCGGCAATCGCACGCAACGCGTCCATGCTGGAAGCCTGCACGCGTGCAGCCAACAGCTGCACCCCGCCTGCTTGCACGACCTGATCAGTCAGCTGGCCCGCCTCAATAACGCTCAGCTTGCTTTGCAGCGATTCATTTTCACGACTGAGGTCTTTAATTTGTTGCTGCAAAGATTCGATACGTTTTGGCACCTCGGACAGCTTGGATTTTACAAGCCCAGCCGACACCTTCAACAGTTCTAATTGACCTTCCATATATTCAAAGCCAAAACGTCCGGTCACCGCTTCAATACGACGTACACCTGATCCAATGCCGCTCTCGCTGACAAGCTTGAACAGGCCAATTTGCGAAGTATTGCTGACATGACAGCCACCGCACAGTTCAATGCTGTAATCGCCTACTTTAACGACCCGTACGATATCTCCATATTTTTCACCGAACAGCGCCATTGCTCCGAGAGCCTTGGCTTCATCAATCGGTTTCAGTTCAATATTAACGTCCAGTTGGCTCCAGATGGCACGGTTTACACGCAGTTCAATATCCGCCAGCTCTTCTGGTGTAATGCTTCCAAAATGGGAGAAATCAAAACGCAGACGCCCAGGCTCTACCAAAGAACCCGCCTGATTGACATGGTCACCCAGCACTTCTTTAAGCGCTTTGTGAAGCAAATGCGTAGCCGTATGGTTTTTCTCAATTTCTCCACGTGAAGCTTGATCCACTTCAGCTTTCACCGTATCGCCAACGTTCAGCTCACCGGCTTCTACAACAACCTGATGCACATGCTGACCTTGTGGCGCCTTAAACAGTCCTTCAACCTTCGCGGTTACCGTACCTCCACGCAGCAAGCCTTGGTCACTGACTTGTCCTCCGCTTTCGGCATAGAAAGGAGTCACATCCAGCACGACCTGGCAAGACTGCCCTTCACTAACAGTGTCCACCAGTACATCTTCATATACAATCGCCACAATTTTAGACTCAGTTACGAGGTCATTATATCCAACAAATTCACTTTTAACCGCCAGATCGGACAAAGCTCCGCCCTGAATCTTCATGCTGGCGCTGTCCTGATGTGCATCACGGGCGCGTTTGCGTTGCTCCTGCATCGCTTCATCAAAGCCTTCACGGTCTACTTTCAAGCCCTGCTCGTCTGCATAATCCTCTGTGAGATCGAATGGGAACCCGTACGTATCATACAGTTTGAAGGCATCTGCTCCGCTAATGACATTGCGACCTTCTGCCTTCGCCTGAGCACTAATATCGGACAAAATTGCCAATCCATCTGTCAGTGTTTCATGGAAGCGTTCCTCTTCCGTTTTGATCACTTTGATGATGAAATCACGCTTGTCCACCACCTCAGGGTAATACACACCCATGACATCCCCAACGGTATCCACCAGCTCAAACATAAATGGACGGTTCATGCCCAGCATTTTGCCATAGCGCACAGCCCGGCGCAGCAAACGGCGGATCACGTAACCGCGTCCTTCATTAGAAGGCAGCACACCGTCACCAATCGCAAAAGCTACGGTACGAACATGGTCAGCAATAACCTTAAGAGCCACATCACTGTCAACATGTTCGTTATATTTTACTCCTGCCATCGCCGCTGTTTTTTGGATTAGTGGCTGGAAGATATCCGTATCAAAGTTGGAATCCACATTTTGCAAAATGGATGCAAAACGCTCCAATCCAGCCCCTGTATCAATATTTTTGTTTGGAAGCGGCGTATAGCTACCGTCTTTGTTATGGTTGAATTGTGAGAATACGAGGTTCCACACTTCCAGATAACGCTCATTTTCTCCCCCCGGATACATTTCAGGGTCCGTCATATCACTGCCGTAGGCTTCGCCACGATCATAAAAGATTTCCGTACAAGGTCCACAAGGACCTTCACCGATATCCCAGAAGTTATCTTCCAGTTTGATGATACGTTCGGCAGGAAGTCCAACTTTTTCGTTCCACAGCTTGTACGCTTCCTCATCCTCAGGATACACAGTTACAGCCAGACGTTCCGGATCAAAACCAATCCATTTTGGATCTGTCAGAAACTCCCATGCCCATGTAATGGCTTCTTCCTTAAAATAGTCACCAATGGAAAAGTTACCGAGCATTTCGAAAAAGGTGTGATGGCGGCGCGTTTTACCGACATTCTCAATGTCGTTCGTCCGAATACATTTTTGCGAATTGGCGATACGTGGGTTTTCTGGCTTCACACGTCCGTCAAAATAAGGCTTAAGCGGTGCCATACCCGCATTAATCCATAGCAGGGAAGGATCTTTATGTGGAACAAGCGGCGCGCTTGGTTCAATCACATGTCCCTTGCTTTCAAAAAACTCCAGCCATTTGGAGCGGATTTCACTAGCTTTCATATAAGTAGCCTCCTAATTATGGTGTCACTGGTTCCTGGCACAGGCCATAAAAAAACAGAAAAACGCCCCTGAACGGATCAGGGACGATTGTATCGCGGTACCACCCTGGTTAACGCCGTCCCCTCTGTACGAAATGCCCATGCGCAAGCTGCACACCAACATTTGCTTAACGGACGATCGATCGCCTTGTTTTCACTGGTAACGGGAGCATCCCGGCGGGTTCAGCCCGCACTTCGAAATGAGCTTTCCCTACTGGATAAACACATTTAAACATACTCAACTCAGTATATCCGTGTCATTTAGCCGTGTCAACGCGATTTCAGACAAGATACATACGGTATATGAACAAAATCAGATTGTTTTTCGCTTCACGTAATAAGCAAAAAAATGCTGGAGTCCTACCTTTAAAACCGCCATTACGGGAACCGCTAAAATCAAGCCGGTAATTCCCGCAATTTCCCCACCTACTAGCAGAGCGAAAATAATGGCTATCGGATGCAGATGCAACGTTCGTCCCACCACCTGGGGAGAAATTACATTGCTCTCCAACACTTGAATACAGGTGTTAACGACCACGACCAAAAGCACCATTTTTAAAGAGACCGTAGAAGCCATAACTACTGCCGGAGCGGCTCCCAAAAAGGGGCCCAAATACGGAACGATGTTAAAAACCGCAACCACTCCTGCCAGCAACAGCGCATAAGGCATGCCAATGAGCATATAGCCGAGATAAGCCATCACTCCAATAATGACGCATACCAGTAATTGTCCTCTGACATAGTTGCCAAGCGCCTGATCAATTTCCTTAAGTACCGTTACAATCGCCTTGCGACGAGAACGCGGGAGGTAAGACACAATCGTCCGCTCGAACACATCAAAATCCTTCAAAATATAAAAAATGAGGAACGGTACAATGAACACATTGAACAGCATGTTGATCATCCCGCCGATGTTATCCATAAAGGTAGAAATCCCTGTTGCCATCCGATTCTCTAATTGGAAAAACCATTGATTCATACCCGTTCGCACCCCTTGGGGCAAAATACCACTATCCATATTCGTCATTAATCCCTGTGCATGCATGGTCAGCTCGGGTAGATGCTCATTCAGCTCATCCAGTTGTTCAATGAACATTGGAATCAGGTTCATCAGAATCACAACGAGACTGGCCAAAAACACAGCATAAATGAGCAGCACAGCTACACTTCGAGGCACCTTGCGACCGCCCAGCATACTGACAACGGGATTAAGTACATAGGAGATGATCATCGCTACCGCAAACGGAGCAATGATTGTTTTCAGAAATTCATACAAATGCATAAACAAAGGTCGCAGCAGCCAGATAAAATATAGAATGACAAGTCCCAGCAACGTCCAAATTCCGTACCGGAACAGTCTACTTTTCGTTAATTGCTCCATTTCGTGCCCCCTTACCGGACTAGCCTCCTTTAAGTATATGCCTGTACCTCTACTTTAATCCTTCCCGCGAGTCTGGAATGCCCCATAGATTACCATTGTAAAAAATTGATGAAAACGGATGAAAACAATTAACAATGTCATTCCATCTGACGATATAAGTACAAAGCACTACTTTAAGTTTTCACATTTCTGAAACATCGGGGGTCGTTACATGAACTTAAAAATCAAGCTTATTCTCCTTTTCACTTGCATTGTTATCGTTGCAGCTGGGCCATTGTCGATCATTAGCATGACAAGCGTTAAAAATCAGGCTAATCATGATATCCAAGAGCTTATGAACAGCAAAACCTCCGAAACCGTCAATCAGCTCGACGGGTGGATAGGTGGTAATGCCAAAATTATTGAAACATTGGCTGCAGGTCTGGAATCCAGCGATATTTCATCAGATGCCAAAGCCGTATCTCTGAAAGCAGCTTTTCAAAACTATAAAGATCAAAATATTTCTAATATTTATGCGGGCTTTGAAGATGGATCTTACTGGGATGGATCCGGCTGGTTTGAAGCAGGTTATGATCCTCGCGCTCGTCCGTGGTACAAGGACGCCAAAACCAAGGGAGAAATGTATTATTCCTCACCTTACACTGATGCAGGCAGCAATGACTTCACCATTTCCATTGCTAAACCTCTCAAGAATTCCAACGGCTCTATCACCGGGGTAGTCAGTGAGGATATTATGCTCAACGATATGACAAAAATGATTAAAAGCATAGATCTGAACGGATTAGGCTACGCATTTTTGATTGACCAAAATGGAGCCGTGATCGCGCACCCAGACAACAAACTGGCTGGTAAAGATCTCAAGGACAACCCCGAGTTGGGTTCATCAACCGCGGCCTTACTGAGCGCAGCTTCGGGAAAAACAGACTATAGCTACAATGGTAGTGACCGTCAGCTTTATTTTAAAAAGATGCCTAGCACAGGCTGGATTGTAGGGTTGTCTATTTCCAAAGATATTGCTTTTCAGGAGTATTACTCCACTCGTAATACGTTGATTATTACGGTTGCTATCATCTTGGTCGTCGCTATGCTGCTAGCAATCTGGGCGGCAAACAACTTTATTAAGCCGATTCGCAGACTCCAAGCGAATGTCAAACGTATAGCTGAGGGCGATATGACCGCTCGTGTGGATATTAAGGGTAAAGATGAAATTGCCAGCCTGGGGACAGATTTTAATATCATGTCTGATAATCTCTCTCACCTGCTGCGCAAGGTATCAGATACTGCGGGCGATGTCAGCTCAGCTTCCCATGATATGCATCAGCATGCTAAGGATACTGAAACTATTGCGTCACAAATCTCCAGTGCAGTTCAGGAGCTTGCCCAAGGAGCGAGCGATCAAGCTGAGGCTGTATATTCCGGCTCTGAGAAGCTGACTCACATGACAGGCTCCATCGACCAGATTGGCGAAAGTGTCAAACGGACCCAAACTGCCGTGTTTGAAACAGATTCTGCCGTGCTTGCAGGGTATGAAACAGCAGAACGTCAAGCGAAACTGGCCGCCGAGTCCAGACAAACAACGACTGCGGCAGGAGAAGCCGTAGATTCGCTCGCGCTGAAAACTCAGGATATTGAGCGGCTGGCCGGGGCCATCCACGATATCGCCGCACAAACAAACCTGCTGGCCCTCAATGCATCTATCGAAGCAGCACGGGCCGGGGAACACGGACGAGGTTTTGCCGTCGTCGCGGGAGAAGTGAGAAAACTGGCTGAGCAAGCGGGCAGTTCCAGTGACAGTATCATGAGTAAGCTGGAAGAAATTAAAATTGCAGGAGTACAAAGCGCAGAGGAAATGAAGAAGGCTCTTGCTGTAACTGTAGAACAGGAGCATGCTGCCATTGCAACAAGACAGGCGTTTGAATCCATTCGTGGGGCTTCTCAGCATATGCTTGCCCAAATTGAGGACGTTACCGCCGCTACAGATCATCTCCGTGTGAATGCTGGACATATTTCCGATGTCATTTCCAGCGTTGTCGCTGTTTCTGAGCAAAGTGCAGCATCTACAGAGGAAGTAGCTTCTTCCGTGCAAGAACAAGGTCATGCCATGAACAATATTGCCGACCTTTCTGCCAAACTTGATTCTCATGCAGATCTTTTATTGGAAGAGGTCAAACGCTTTAAATTGTAGAACTAACCATCTTCACAAAAACGGTATACAAAAGAGGGTGTCCCCAGCCAATATGGCCGTTCTGGGCACCCTCTTCGTTGTTTTTTATCAAGCATTATCCAACCTACTAAGCGTATGTAGATCACACCTCTTAGCAAGCAGCCTGTCCACTTTCAGTGTCAAGCTTAGGAAGAAGCATGAATTTGCGGCAAGTCCTGTTGTGCCATCTCATCTCCAAAGAATAGGTCGTCCAGCGAACTGAGCGTTCCATCCTCTTCCACTTGGTAGACAGACATTTTTTCACCATTCACCTGAAGTTCGATAAAGCATCCCCAGCAATAAAATTGATGGGAGCCGATTTTGCCGATATCTTTGGAATTACAATTCGGACATCTCAATAAACTCACCCTATCCATTAACAGAATATATGGCTTTTTCCAGACGCTGCTCGCTTAACGGGGGAACCATAACAGCATTTTCCCCGATGGACATATCTTCGGTGCAGGGCAGCCATTTCCGCCCTTCTATAATATCCGATACAAAACCATCGCTGATTTCCAAGCCTATTATGTTATTGCCCATTTCCTGGTCAAAATAAACATCCGAGATGTGCCCGAGCATAAGCCCTTCCTCTGTTAGCACGGATAGATCCTTCAGTTTACCGGGTCCAAGCAAGTACGTATGTTGTATATCATGGGCCTCCGTTTTACGCACAGCCTGCTGATTGCGAATCATGATCGCATCCTCACCGTAAGCAACGATGTCATCCCAAGCAACCATTTTCACGTGAGAAGAAAAAAGTCCTTTTCCTTCCAACTCGATCCCTGAGATTCGCCAATCCGCTGTCACCATAAAGTCATGTATTTTACCAATCTGCTTCCCGTCCTCCACATCGAAAACGGCAAGTCCGATCATATCTTGAAGCTTCATATATAGGGTACCTCCTCATTCTGCAATCTGAACGAAGGTGCGGTCCTTTTCCTACATGCCTGTCAGACCTTGCTTCCGTTCATGCAATGAAATGGAAAACCGCCCCTCCCTTCTTATTAAAATGCGGAGAAATCCCTAGTACCTAGTACGCAGCCGCTTCCATATGGTTTCAATTTTCTTGGCCGTGTATTCCATTTCTTCCGTAGTATTACCCAAACCGAAGCTAAATCGAATCGCTGAATGTAAAACATCTTCAGGAAGATCCATCGCCTGCAATACATGCGATAGCTCTAGAGATCCGGAAGTACAGGCTGATCCGCTTGCTGCTGCGATTCCTTCCATGTCAAGGTTCATCAGCATGGTCTCTGTACCAATGGCCGGAAAGCTAACATTGAGAACATTAGGTAAAGAATGGTCAGGGTCACCGTTAATTACAAAATTTTGGCTACCCAGAGTGTCTTCCAACCCTTTAAGCAACGTCTGACGAAGAACCGTATCGTGCGCCCTACGCTCCTCAATGGAAGCATTAGCAAGAGTTGCGGCTTTAGCCAGACCCGCAATACCGGCGATGTTTTCTGTTCCGGCACGGCGTTTCTTTTCCTGAAGTCCCCCATGCATTAGCGGCTGAATGCGTGTACCTTGGCGGATATACAATGCTCCAACCCCTTGCGGTCCGTTAATCTTATGGCCCGACACACTCAGTAAGTCAATCGGAAGGTTCCGGCAGTCGATGGATATATGACCGAAAGCTTGAACCGCATCTACATGGAATACAATGCCATGTTCTCTCGCAATCTGTCCTACTTCTAAGATCGGCTGAATGACGCCCACCTCATTGTTGGCATACATCATACTGATCAAAAAAGTGTCCGGTCGAATGGCAGCCTCGATATCCGCAGGGTTCACGCGTCCAAAACCGTTGACCGGGACATAAGTTACCTCATACCCCGCTTTTTCCAGCTCATCACAAGCATGAAGCACTGCGTGATGTTCAATAGCGGTTGTAATCACATGCCCGGAAGTACGGCCGTCTGCCGTAGCCGTCCCAAACAGGGCCAGATTATCACTTTCTGTCCCTCCGCTCGTAAAAATAATTTCTTCAGGCTTGCAGCCCAAAGAGGCCGCAACGGCATCCCGAGCAGCGCTGACGGTGCGCTTGGCATCGCGGCCAAAGGCATGAACGCTCGAAGCGTTGCCGAATTGGCCAGTCATGATGTCCATCATAGTCTGCGCAACCTCAGGATGCATAGGAGTCGATGCGGCATGATCCAGATAAATTCTGTTCATGTTAATCCACCTCAGATATAGAACATGTAATTATCCAACTCATCATGTTCTTGGTATGTGATCAAGTCCTTAAGTGTAGTAGAATCCAACACTTCAGCAATGCTGTCACGAATTCGCAGCCAGAGCTGACGTTTTGCCGGATCGTCTTCTTCCGTGAAATCGACCGGAGAAATCGGACCTTCCAGTACACGAATGATGTCTCCCGCTGTTACTCCTGCCGGTTCATTCGCCAAAATATAACCGCCGTAAGCACCACGGATACTTTTTACCAAACCTGCATTACGCAAAGGCGCGATGAGCTGTTCCAGATAATGCTCTGACAGCTGATTTTTTTCGGCAATACTTTTCAAAGAAGTTGGACCTTCGCCAAACCTGGCTGCAAGTTCCATCATAATGGTCAGGCCGTAACGACCTTTCGTTGATATTTTCAATTGTGCCACCTCACTTATAGTAACAATTCCGTTAAACACGCGGAATAACTGGTGTTGTAAACCTCTCTATTCCGATCCTAACCCTCAGCTTATGTTAACATATTAGGGCAGGTAAAGGGAAACATTACGGTAACAATCTTAAAAAAAGTTGCTTTCGGGCGATTTGGAACAGCTTTAGCCCATTTTATGTAGCTTTCTTCCATCGTTCGCCGTGTCGTTTGATCGTCCAAACATCGTATCTTATTATCGTTTATGTTACAATAGGTGGGTTCTACAACAATATTGAAAGAATTGGGTGATGACCATGGCTAAAGCCAATCATGAAACCCGTGTCGTCGTCGGGATGTCCGGTGGCGTCGACTCATCCGTTACCGCGCTGCTGCTGAAGGAGCAGGGCTATGACGTAATCGGCATCTTCATGAAAAACTGGGATGACACGGATGAATTTGGCCGTTGTACGGCTGAGGAGGATGCGGAGGATGTGCGCCGTGTCTGTGAACAAATCGACATTCCTTACTATACCGTCAATTTTGAAAAAGAATACTTCGATAAAGTATTCTCCTATTTTCTTGATGAATATAAAGCTGGACGCACACCCAACCCGGATGTCATGTGTAACCGTGAAATTAAATTCGGCGAGTTTCTAAATAAAGCGCTGGATTTGGGAGCAGATTATGTTGCTACTGGACATTATGCACGGGTTGTGGAAGAAGACGGCCACTTTACTTTGCTGCGAGGTGTGGATAGCAACAAGGATCAGACTTATTTCCTGAATGCATTAAGCCAAACACAGTTGTCCCGAGCAATGTTTCCCATCGGTCATCTGCCGAAACCAGAAGTGCGTAAAATTGCGGAAGCTGCGGGACTGTATACGGCCAAGAAGAAAGACAGCACAGGCGTATGCTTTATCGGCGAGCGTAATTTCAAGGAGTTTCTGAGTGGGTATCTGCCTGCAAAAGGTGGAGATATGGTGGATATCGCTACTGGTGAAATCAAAGGACGCCACGATGGTCTGATGTACTATACACTGGGTCAACGACAAGGCTTGGGCATTGGCGGCTCGGGTTCAGGCGAACCATGGTTCGTAGCGGATAAGGATCTGGAGAAGAATATTCTGTATGTGGTACAGGGTGATCGTCACCACAGCCTGTATTCTACCAGCCTGATTGCAACAGACGTGAACTGGATCGAAGGCGCAGATACTCGTCCGTCCGGCGAATTCCGTTGCACTGCCAAGTTCCGTTATCGCCAACCTGATCAGCAGGTAACTTTACAATGGCTTGCCGATGGAACCGTGCATGTCATATTCGATGTACATCAGAAGGCCATTACGCCTGGACAAGCTGTTGTATTTTATGATGGGGAACGCTGTCTGGGTGGCGGAACCATTGATAAGGTTGAAAAACTTCAGCCTGAAACAGTTTAAATGAGTGACCATTTTGCATTGAACAGCCGTAATAAAAAAGTCGTCTCTCCTGATTTGGGAGAGCGACTTTTTTTCTGTTACATGTTTTTAGCCCATGACTCGAAGGGAATTGACGATCTGCTCTTTATGATGTCTGTCATGCTGGACAAACATTTCTTGTAAAAAGGTTTCCAAAGTGTACAGGCTATTAGGAATTGGACGCATAAAAGCCGATTCTGACACCATTTGGAGTTTCACAATCATTCGCCTACGCTCTGCAATAGCTTCATTTAACAAATCATTTGTTTTCATATTTCTACCGAACGCTACAGATGAGTTGTTGAATGCCTGTACATCGGGATGTTCTTTGAGCGTGACTTGTTCCTTATCGATTATCTGTATAAGCGTTTTGGTAAAACTTTTGTCCCAGCCCATAATATGACTGACCATATCTTGAATCGATCATGTACCTGCTATGGGTTCACAAAGTAACTCATCTGAGTACGGAGATAAAGCAGCAAGAAATGCAATCCATCCTTCTAAATCTTCAGAAATCTCAGCTATCGTCGCCAAGTGAATTCCTCCTAATAATATATAAGTAACTTTTGATAACATCCTGATTTGGGTATATGATGTAGACAAGATCAATTAGTACTTCTCATCTAGTCTCATTAAATATCAAAAAACCTTATTGCACAAGGTTTATACATTGCTATAAGTGGATGATTAGATTATGTATTTTGCGAAAAACGGTTTTGCTACTCTCAATTGCCGACCTATCTTCATAACTGGAAAATTGCCTGAATCAATTCGTTGTAGGCCACTGCCTGACCTACCATAAGTATTTCCTGAATGTCGGTTACATCTAGTAATGGTGGATATGACACTAAAGCTTTTAACACCTCTTCTTGCATATGTATTAATTCCCTCCTGTTTCAGCTCTGCTCATTTGCATATCTATATCTCTCGTTCTAAGCCTTCCTAACTTGCTACCCACACTCTAATGCCAATTTTATAAACTATCCATTGAACATTAACCAGATAAATCCGTAGATTAAAGACATTAGCCCTATAATGCCCAACAAGCAAAAAAGTAAAAGCATAAGAACAAATTTTTTACCTTCCATGATAACCACCTCATTAAAGAATATAAAACAGGTAGAAGAAGTCGGCTACAATCCAATCAACTTTACATAGAAAGAAGAATACTATAGATTGTTGTATCCAAACATGCTAACCAATCAAGCACATCACCTCCTTTTATCTCTTAGAATTAATGTACTAATTGACTTTGTTCGCCTTCAACTGGGAATTTGATATTAGTTAACTTTACCACTATTTCTATCAATTTATTTACAATATTGGCGTCATGATCATCTCGATTTTTATATGAATTATTTATGATTGAAAGGTACGGATAGAGCGCTCTCCCCCTAACATTCATACCATCAGTTTTGTACAGTTCAAAATCCACTTTTTCTTGTTGATATGCCCGTTTATTTCCAAACTTCATATGTACGATCTTCATAGGTAAGCATAGACCAAAGCATATCATAAAATCCTCTGACTTCTTCGTTCGTTAATGAATAGGACTCCGTAATGTCTCTATACTCCTGTTGTTTAAAGTGGTTTACTGAACTAAAATTCACAATGTTTTAACCACGGTTGATTTCTCATACTCTTTGATAAACTTGCATTTAACAACCATTTTTCTGTAATTTTCATAATCATATATACAATTATTTGCTTATTAATCTAAAATTTGACTTATCTCATTTTTAAGGATATGATTACCAATGAGATTGGCCAATCTACTAACTTATTGATGAGGTGTTTTTTTTGTTCAATAAAATCAGGACAATTAAAGTTATTGCTCTTTCTATGGTTTTAACTCTCAGTTTGAATCCAATAATTGCAAGTGCCTCAACATCAATCGTTCAAGACCAAACAGTCAACACCCAACAACCAACAACTAGCGATCCCTATGAAGAAGGTTTGCGAGAGTTTAAAAATAGTCAAAACAATTTAGCACCCAAAACTGATAGAGTTCAACCTACCGTCATTGGCCCACTAATCAGAGCTGTTTTCAGAGTGCTTGCTCAAAGTGCTGATGATGTTGTAGTAACTGCCACGAAAAAGAACGTTACAACAACTCTAAAAAATCATGCTATTAAACAAGCCGTAGCTCGCGGAGTTACAGAAGTTGCATTAGATAATCTATTATCAGAAATTTCTTCTGGTATGAATGCCATAGAAAAATTTGACGATCACATAGGTAACTCAAGAATTATGTATGACCCAAACAGCAAACTTACAGTGGTTTTATCTAAATTTAGCAACATTGTTATAACAACCTATTATGATACCGCTAATTCGAAAGACCAGCGTGTAAAAGACGGACGGTGGGTTCGCTCTTTATTTAAGTTTGAATAAAATGAAATAGTACCTCTCAGTATATAAGCATCTTATTAAACTTGGCGTAATACGATAAAATGTAAAACGGCATTTTACTATTATTACGCCGAGTTTCTATATCAAAAAGGAGGAAAAACAGTGGCTATCTTGAGAGATCACTTTAACAATAACAAACTTTTAGAATTGCAAATTATTTCACGCGATAAAAGACTAGATCAAGGGTGTCAATTGTTGGTTACTTTCGATGATACGGGAAGTAATACGCCTGTTGAGTTTGGATGGACTAACGAAACATTAAATAAATTCATAGAAATGCTTGATAAATTCCCCATGGAGCTTTATGATGGATATTTTTCTCATTATGATGAATCATTCGAGTGGAAATGGTATTATGAACAAGCTACTGACTTGTATTTGGTAATTATTTTTCTTTCAGGTTGGATTCCAACTTTAAAGGTTAGTGCTGAAGAATTAAGAAGATTCGGTGCCCAAGTTGTTAGTGATATTGATCATGCTCCTGACATCAATTATAAAGTATAAATTTTGGGGGTTGTAATATACCGCTTTGAATCCAC
Organism: Paenibacillus sp. NMA1017; assembly: GCF_058895805.1. NCBI lineage: Bacteria > Bacillati > Bacillota > Bacilli > Caryophanales > Paenibacillaceae > Paenibacillus > Paenibacillus sp. NMA1017. The sequence goes on from NZ_JBZXYR010000004.1 coordinate 385,468, forward strand.
AAATCCTCTCTAACTTTAGAGGATTCTCTACATAGCAAAGGCTGGCCGTGCGATTCCAACTCGCACCTAGATTAAATCATGATCACTGTTGACTTTAACAACAGTTTTCAGAAACCTTATACGTTAGATTTAGATTAGAACTGATACAAGGAGCAATACAATATTGGTCCGAAATTACATATTATGAGAAAAGCTCACTCCCATTTTTCACATTAGAGAAGTAAGCTTAATTCAGAATAAGTATTTTGAATCTACTTTATGATTCGAATGTCATTTTATCGGGAAATATACCACCTTCTTTAACGAAACAACGTGCCATCCGTTGTGCAGCCCTATCAAAATAAAATTTATTTGAATGACTCAGATCTGGTAAAGGTTCAATTTCAGAGAACAACTTAGTCTCTTTGTTCAATTGAATTTTCCCCATAATGTGTTCATTTGGGCCATATCTATAAATAACTACATTCTCATCCTCATGTTCTTTAAAAAGTAAAACAAATGCTCCCATTATAAAATCTCCTCTATTCTATTTCCCATGGACGACCCGACCTTACCGCAGCTTTATGAGCAGTCTCATAGTCTGTTTTAAATATACCCTCAAATCTGGATTCAAACAATTCATGATTAAGCAAATCCATATCTTTTTCTGTTTGTAATCCTTTTTGTAATCTATCCCATGCTTGAGCTATTTCGTAATCAGAATGAAATCTGCCGTAACCACTTGACTTTATATGTTCATTTATGAAAACGTGTTCTTTGATTCTTTGAACTCTACTTTCCTTCATTCCAGAATTTTCAGCTATTGCTCTTACATCACTATCAGACGCTCTGATTTGATCATACATCTCATCTGCTTCAGCTTCTCTACGAAAATATTCATCAATTGAAAGATCGTTTCTTCCACCTGTTTGTACTTCTGTTTTAGGTTCAGATTCTATTGAATTACGCAATTTCGAATTCGTATTATTCTTCGGAATCTCATACTTAATGGATGATTTCAAACCAATTTTAGGCTTGATTACTGAACTAACTCCTCCAAATAGTCCAGCTGTACCGATCATATTAGCCCAGTGTTCCTTTGACCAGGCATTGTTTGGATTAAATGTTCCCTGAATCATACCCGTTACTCCAAATGTACCGAAATTAAGCATGTCATTCCATGAATCGTTTTGTTTAGCTGCCCGTTCCATATACCCTTGATACATTCCCTTTGGAATGCCATACGACATATAATCTAAGAAGCTCCAAACCGAATCAAACTTTTTCTCATAGCGTACTGAATTAGCGTCTACAAAATCCTGACCTAGTTCAGTTAAGCTATCTACTGATTTCTGGAATGCATTTCGTGTATCTGGAGCAGAAACAGCACATGAATTCGGTGGAGGCGGTAAACAACTTGTGTCAATATTACCTGCTTCCATTAGATCGGCTAATCTAAATTTATCTGCATGATGGCGTAGTTCTTTAGCAATGGAGTCCGTAAGTGTAACAAAGTCATTCATATTCTTTTGAGAGGTCTGGAAGGAATAGTAAAAGTGCTCCTTTGTTATACCCTCCCACAACTGCCCCATAGATGAAATTTGTTGTACTAGGTTACTATTCATTTGAGTTGCCGTTTGCAGTGCTAACTCAAACTGCTTGGAGACAGTCATAAGCTGCTCAGATGTCACTTTAATAGTTGTCATAGTTTACCTCTGTTTGAGTTCGTTATGACATAATAACACTATTCAAATTTATGGAAAACCATCTTAATTCCTAATTGTTATGTGAAATAAGACACCTTTGTGCCTACGTCTAAATGCTTAAAATGTACCATGATCCTCAATCATATCATGTAGGAATGAGCGTTGGGAATTTCTATAGTTATGTAGCTGTAGTTTCGTGATACAAAGTTTTTGTGCAATATCCTCCTGTGTTTTTGCCAGAGCAAAATAATTTTGGTCTGCCTGTTTTGATACATACTGATTCCCTCTGTTACCTCCATTTTCAATACCTTAAATCCTCTCCAATTCGACAATACATTTAGCGAGTTTTCGCCATACATACTAAAAAGGCTAGACGGATAATCCTATCTAGCCACCAACAAAACTTCATTATCTGAATTGAATTTAAATAGATGATTCCAGCCCACCAAACCGTCTAATTCTGTCAAAACTATTACACGGTTTATTGTGTACAAGATTAATCTATACCTTTTTTCTTCTCTTAATTACGAAAATAATGCCACCAATAATTGCTAAACCGGCAATAGAAAATAGTGACACTTTTTCTGTGCTGATTTTGCTTGTAATGACCTGCGAAGTAGTCGAGTTTAGATTAGATGGACTACCTCCAGAGATCTGTTCATCTGAATCATTTTTTTCAGCAGCTTCTTGTCGAGCCTTCTCATTGGCAGATAGAAACTCTACAAACTCCTGTAGATTGTATACTTTCATTGGCTTAAAGTCCATGTATACGCTCTCTCTAAGAGGAACCACAACTTCCTTCCCATCTATATCAGAAATTAGAACAACCGTAGCCAGTCGATCATCATATATCAGTTTGCTGCTTTCATCGTAGCCAATCAATTTCTTTGCTTCTTCGAATTGACTCGGAAACTCAAGATCACTATAAGCTGATCGTATTCTTTTCCCATCTTCTGAAAAAACAATACCGTTATTTTGTTGTCCACTTTTTATGGAAAATAAGTACCCTTTAGATTTTAAAATGTCATTAGCTCTATCTGTATTCCCTGATCTAACAGCTTTAGAATTAACAGTGTAAACCTTAAAACCTTCATCAAGAGTTAAATTTTCCGCTTCTTTAGTAGTTGTTATTTTAAATCCTGTATTCTTTCTAATATCATCTTTGAAATTCCCCAAATCCTTTTCAATAGATTGCTCAACTTCTTGCGGAACCTCATTTGCCGCTAAGACCGTTATAGGAAACAACAATAAGATACAAGAAAACGCAATTCCAATTATTTTTTTATACATTTTATCAGTCCTCCTTAGTTCTCGCTTTTAATCAACATAAATTTCGTTTATAGTGCTATACCAACTAAAATCTCTATTATTAACAAATCCATCATAGTAATCTATTTTATCCATCTTCTCACCAACGGCAGGGTCTTTGTAATATACTTTTTGAAATCCTAAATTTGTATTATCCGAATATCCATTTATTAGATACATATGTCCAAGATCAGAGTCGTCCTTCCACACGATATGTGCTAATTGCGGTTGATTTCTTTTTATTTGAGAGATAATAGTTCCAAAGGGTATCGGCTCTTTATCGATTGTAGAGCTCAACCCCCCATATGCTAACGCGCTTTTTACTTCCTTATCCGAGCCTCCCTTATTTACGAGGCTACCTTTAATATATTTTACGATTTGAGATTGAGTTTTATTTCCACCTAAATGTTCTATAGCCATCTGTGTAAGTGTTAAAATATTAACAATTTTAATAAAACAGTATCCTGCTGCTTCCTTAATTACGCAACGTTGAAGGTATCACCATCCTTTGACGTAAACCCTCGTCCCTTATCGTAATGTACCTCCTTATTCAAATCCTCATTTTAGTTAATAGTGGATAAGTTCACAAAAAACAGTTTGAAAGAATTGCTGAATGAATCATAAAAAAGACCTACTTTAGTTGTAGGTCTTGGAATAGAACATTTTTTAATAATAGATTTTTGAGATTCCCCCACGGTGACCTGTTGGTTCGCAATTAGACCCTTTTTAGAAGTGTAGTAATAAAAAAACTTTTTCATTTAAATTTTGATTAGCATTTAAGCTCCTCCATGTGTTGCAAAGATTTGAAATCCTCCATTATGACTGTCCAAATAAATAGGTACAGTTAAAGTAAACAAAAAACTACTCGCTACGATCAGCATTACCACTTTTTTCAACATTGTTTAACCACACCTTTTCAATGAGATTGTAAAACTCTGTTTTAGTTTCAGTTACTGCATGGACTTTGAAACGCACGAACAACCCCATACAATTTATAAAATACGTTTCATTATTTAGTATATGCGCTTTTACCATTGCACAAAACAACTGATTAAAACCATCGTTGTACATCCCTTGATTTAAATAATAATAAGCCAATTCATATCCGCACAGTGCCGAGTAGTCTGGTATCACTTGCTGGGTATACATGTCATCTGATGATGGTCGCTGAGAAAAAGACGCAATCTCAGTTTCAAATCGTTTAAGTATATCATTTACATCTAGCTTATAACGGTTAGCTGCTGTCATAATGTTAAGTAATTGAGTGACCCTATCTTCTTGAATTGCATCAGATGATTCATCAATGTAGTTTAAATATTCATGAAGCACACTTATATCACCAGATAAAAGCCTATATGCAAGCATATTAGCTTGTGACCAGCGTTTAAACAAACCAATCCAGTGCTGGGTATCCTCATCAGTCTCTCTAACCCAATCTAAATTGGAATAAGCATTTGTACAATGTAATGCCCTCTCATAATCACCCTGTTCTTCACATGCATTAGCACAGAGCAAATCTGCATAAGCGATGTACACAAATAGGGGACGACTTAGCTTATCGCTAGATTCGGTCTGTTCTCGGCTGTTCTGTTGATGTTTCAGTGTATATTGTATTTCAGCTTTAGCTCTCATTTTCCTCGCTATCTCATCAACCTTGTCCCATTTGCGTAAAGACCTATACACGTTTGCTAAATCCTTCAATGCATCAAGCTGGTCTATTTCATCTAGGCGCTCTACAAAAGCTTCAAATATAGCAGATGCCCTGAGGTTACGGCTTTGATCGTCTCCAATCTGAATTTTAAATATGCGATATTGACAGACGGCTAAGCGTTCAGAATGTTGGTACTTTTCCGCTTCAGCTACACTCTCATAGAGCAGTTGCGCAGCAGCATGTCGTCCCTGTGCGAATAACGTTTCGGCAATTTCAAATAGTTTCGTTGAATAGAGCAGATTGTCCATGATGGCTTCCACCACTCGACGGATCGTATTCAACTTGTCCAACTCCGCACAACGATACAAAAACGGCTCGATTCGTCTCATATTCGGAGGTGTGTCGATGATGTAGTTTTCTATAAACAAATCATAAAAGTGGTCTTCTGGTAAACCCATACCCTCAGTCATTAGATCGAGCTGGTTAACAGACATAGATTTATTGCCTGATACTATGCTACTTATTATTCCCCTATTCATCCCTGTAATTTGTCCAAATTGCGATAAGGTTAAGCCTTCTTGTTTTAGATATTGTTCCAATTCTGCTCTAATCGTGGGTGTAATTTTCATCGATAAACCACCCTTTCAGCGTGAACTCACTATATGATGCATAGTTAAATAAATTATGTACTTGTGAAACAAATAGTAGACTATTTCGTTTTATCGCTCATGATTGTACCATCTTTTGGCACAAAATCATATACCTTTCATATATGTGCTTAAAATACCTTATAGGATAGTTTGCAATGATTTTATGATTAAGGGTATCGTCTTTATGTTGATGTATAATTTATTTGGAAAATCATAATACAACTGATCCAATACAAAGTTACCTCATTGAATAGCATGTACGTATTCCCTTGTAATTTATTTATGAATTTACCCTAGATTCAATGTATAACATATAAGCAACATTAACGATATTCGGGATGGTATCGAGTAAAAAATGACCTGAGTATGGGAGTGGAAGTGCTGTTAGAAAAGACTTGGCTAAATTGAGCATAATAAAAAGGGCAACCGAAGTCGCCCTAGATATTCCAATTATACAACTTAACTTTTCAAATGCTTTAGTACACAAATTTATTTACTGTCTTCTTCCTTGATGTAAGTAGCGTCATATTGAATGATTGCTTTAGTTTCATCAGTAGTCTTTGAAACATCGTATACTACTTCATCTTGATTGAATTTATCTTCATCATGGAGAGTTTGCGGTTTTTTTATAAATAATCCATCTTTAGTATAAATTTTATCAGGATGATAAAGTTCTTCTAATACATTATCAGGGACTTTTGCTTTTGTAACGCCCTTCATTTCTTCAGAAGTATCGTCACTAGCAAAAACACTATTACTAATAACTACAGCAAACGTAACAGTAAGGGCAACCAACCCCAAAAATTTTAATTTAGCCTTCACTTCTTCCCTCACCCTTCATAAACACTTGGAGAATTGACCTCTACAGACATAAATGGAGTAATGAATCGTTTAAAAAAGAAAGAGAGAATGGCAAGCCATATGCAGATTCATATGTTCAAAGGATTTTCAATATTATGGTGTACAGTTTGAATTATGCAGTTAAAATGATTTGATAAAAGAAAGCCCAATAAACAGGAGTAAATGTATTATGGTAACTCAAACATTAGAGAGCGATGCAAAAAGGATTAAGGAAGGAGCCAAGACTACCTCAAGTGTTCGTTCAATTGATATATCAGATGAAGTAATTGAAGTATTGAAGAAACAACATGAAAGAGTCTTTATGGAAAAAGAACTGGCTGGAGAAATGTATGTAGACAGTGATCTGGTGTGTTGCACAAATATTGGAAAGAGAGTTTTTCCAAACACAATTACAAGGCTGATGAAAAAAAAGATAAAAGAATTAGAATTACCGTATATTAGATTCCATGACCTTAGACATACATCGGCTTCATTAACGTTATCCATTGGGGTTCATCCAAAAGTTGTTTCTGAAAGATTAGGACATAGCAGTGTAACTATAACTTTGGATACTTATTCACATTTATTGAAAAACATGCAGTCAGATGCAGCAGTAGGATTAAGTAATTTACTGAGTAAAAAAGAAGAAGCAAAACCACTAGAAATTGAAGAAAAATTTTGTGGCCAAAAGCGTGACCAGAAAGTCGAAAATGTAGCCGTTTAGACCAAGAAAAACAAAGATACATAAGGAACTTTTGATAACATCCTGATTTGGGTATATGATGTAGACAAGATTATACTTCAATTGAAAAGGAGCGTGCCTTTATGTCTGATTCATTAGGAATGCTGACACCGGGTAAAAAAGTTTCTTTGAAAGAATGGGACCCCAAGGATACGAAGAATATCAAAAATAAAGAAGAAATCCGACAGGAAACAGATCAATTGAAGGAACGCTTCGCGGAATTACAAAGCAAATTATTTACAGAGAAAAAACAATCCGTTTTGTTTGTATTTCAGGGTATGGATTGCAGCGGCAAAGATGGCGTCATCAAACAGGTATTTTCCAACCTTAACCCTGCGGGGGTAACTGTCCACAGCTTTAAATCACCTACGGCTGAGGAATTAAGTCATGATTTCTTGTGGCGTGCTCATAGCGTTACCCCAGGACGTGGATATATTGCAGCATTTAACCGTTCTTATTATGAGGATGTGCTGATTACACGTGTTCACGGACAGATATCCGATAAGCAGGCCAAACGGAATATTAAGCATATCAAGCATTTTGAACAGTTGTTGCTGGATAATGGTGTAAAGGTGGTTAAAATCTTTTTACATATTTCAAAGCAATTTCAGTTAGAAAAGCTGATCGACCGAATTGAAAAGCCTCACAAAAACTGGAAACTTGATCCAAGTGATTTGCAGGAACGAAAATTTTGGAAGCAGTATACCCAGTATTATGAGGATGTACTAGAGCTAAGTGCTACCAAACAAGCTCCTTGGTATGTCGTTCCTTCAGACAACCGTTGGTATAGGGATTATACTGTGCTACGGATTGCCGTTCAATCGCTGGAGGAAATGAAGTTGTCTGATCCTGAACCAAGACCTGAACTTGAATCCCTTTTACCTGAATTGTACAAAGAACGAGATAAAAAATAGCTGTAGGTACAGCACTAAGCTTCCAAAACCGTATCACGGCTGAAAATGCCTTGAGTCGGGATTGGAAGCTTTTTATTGCATTTTTACGTGTTATCTCGAAAATGTATAAAGCTTAACTGACTCTGTACCCGATAGCCGCAGCTACAACTCCTACCACGACAGAGGACAGTACATACGTAGCCATGCGTCGGTATTCTTTACGCTCCATCAGTTGAAGAGATTCATAGCCGAATGTGGAAAAGGTGGTGTAGCCGCCACAAAAACCTGTTCCTAGCAGCATCCAGAGTGCAGGAGACAAATGGTTTTGCGTAAACTCGCCATATAGCCAGCCTAGCAGTAATGAACCGCTGATGTTAATGATCCACGTCCCCCACGGGAATACGGTACTGAACTTCTTTCCCGCCCACATGCCGAGCCCGTATCTCGCCAGTGTACCTATAATCCCGCCTGCCGCCGCCCACCAGATCATAAGCGTTCCTCCTTGGGAGCAGCCTGCGTCATTTTTGTACCTAGACGGATACCTGTCCATGTCAAAAACAGCCCTCCGCCTACGCTAAGAAGCAGGTACAACATAGCCGTCAGCATACGATCATGAACCGTGAGGCGTACAGCATCTACTGCAAAAGTGGAAAAGGTGGTAAATCCCCCTGTAAAGCCTGTTCCGATGGCAAGTCGCAATCGCGGCTTGATCCGCCATGATCGCAAGGTTACCGTAAAGAACCAGCCAAGAAACAGGCAGCCGATCCAATTGATTAGCAGCACACCAAGTGGAAAATCCGCACCCGCCGCAGGCAACAGCGATTGCAGGCCATAACGGGTAGAGGTTCCAAGCGCTCCGCCCGCGGCAACGAATAGCACGTCTTTCATCTTTTTATCCCCTTCTTCGCTCTTGCACGATCATGGTGTAACGTGACGATATCGTACACACTCTGTATATGAAGTCGCACATATATTAAGACTGTGAATCCCGCCAGCGCTGGTTTTGCCTGATTTTGGACTCATTCCCCTGCTCAGTGGCCTGATAGAAGGTTTGGTCTGCTATCGAATCGGGCAAATATTGCTGCTTCACATAATGATTCGGATAATTATGCGGATATTGATAACCAACATGACCGAGCTTTTCCGAGCCTTTGTAGTGTGCGTCACGCAAATGGAGTGGCACCTCGGCCGATTTGATATCGTCCATAGCCGACATGGCCCGTGAAATCGCCGTATATACGGCATTCGATTTGGGGCTTTCCACAGCGAACAAAATGGCCTGTGCAATGTTCAGCTTGGCCTCAGGCCAGCCGTTATTGCGATAAGCTTCAAGCGCACTCACCGCTTGTACCATTGCCTGCGGGTTCGCCAGGCCAATGTCCTCACTGCTCGCCGCGATGAGGCGGCGGATAAAGGTCATCGGGTCCATGCCGAGCTTTTCTACGGCATATAGGAACCAGAACAGGGCCGCGTCGCTGGAGCCGCGAATGCTTTTGTGAAAGGCCGACAGCACGTCATACTGCGTGGACTCGTCTGCCTTGACAATTGGGCGGCGGATGGATTCCTCTGCGACTTCCAGTGTCACGTGAATCGTGCCGTCTGCCAGCGGAGGCGTCGTGAGCGCCGCCAGTTCCAGCGCGTTCAAAGCGCGGCGGATATCGCCGTTCGCCATGGACGCGATGTGAGCCAGTGCAGCTTCATCTACCTGAAGCTGCATGTAACCGAGCCCTTTGTCCGCATCACTCAAAGCGCGGCGCATAGCAGCCAGCGAATGCTCCTGCGTTAGCGCTTCAAGCTGGAACAACGTAGAACGGCTCATTAAAGCGCCGTTGACGTAGTGAAAGGGATTTTCAGTCGTGGCGCCAATAAACACGATCGTGCCCTTTTCCACCGCAGGCAGCAGTGCATCCTGACGCGAACTGTTAAAACGATGTACCTCGTCGAGAAACAGAATGGTCTTTTTGCCATACATCGATTTATTCGTTTGTGCACGGTCAATGACTTCTCTTACGTCTTTCACAGATGCTTCTACAGCATTCAGACGTACAAAATCGCCTTGCGTGTGTTGCGAGATGATATGTGCCAGCGTTGTTTTGCCGCACCCCGGTGGTCCGTACAACAAAATAGAAGAAACCTGATCTGCCTCTATGGCTCTTCGCAGCAGCTTACCCGGACCCACAACATGCTCCTGTCCAATATATTCATCCAGCGAAGTCGGACGCAAGCGATCCGCAAGCAACCGATTGCTTGACGTTGACTCTTGGGAATATGAAAATAAGTCCATTTCATTCACTTCCTTATGGTTTATGAACGAACACTTTCTCTTTTTCTTAGAAAACATACTATATTAGGTTCGCTCATACGGTTGAAAAACATGAAAATTCAAGTCATCTATAATCTGATACGGTGTAAACCGCCTTTTATTCTATCATATCCGTTAACAAGTTGCAGATAGCATGGTCATGGCACGGCTGTAGATCTACAAGTCAGTCGCCTACAAAAAAGAAAGAACAGCCTTAGACGAAAGATAAATTTCGTGGCTGTTCTTCGACTGGCATAACTTCATAATTTCCATCACTAAGATAAACAGTAAACAAAAAGGAATACAGCAACTTAGGCGATACTTTACAACGCTTTTTCTGCTTACTCCGTCTGTGCTTGTACGTAACTAGGAAGTGAGCCATCATGCAATAGCCACAGCTCATGCAGCGCACGGGTACATCCTACATACAGCAGCTTGGCATCCCATGCCCGTTCTCCATAATGCTCATGGTCAGCATCCGCCACAATAACTGCATCGAACTCCAGACCTTTGGACAGGTACACAGGCAGTACCGACAAACCGCCTTCATATTGCTTTTTACCACCGTCAATCAAATTCACGTCCAACCCCGCGCTTGTGAAAACCTCATGCAGTTCCACAGCCTCTTTTAAGGTACGTGTCAGCACAGAAACAGTACGATACTCCTTGGAGGACAGCTCTTTTAGAGCGGTGAGCAAACTCTGGTCACGCACCGATGAGTCATAAGATATCGTACGCACCGGATCACCACTACGAAATACCGGAACTGCCGTAATTCCGCCGCGAACTCCCTGCTCCAAAATTGTGTTTGCAAATTCTATAATTTCCAAGGTTGATCTGTAGCTCCGCGTAAGTGCAAAATACCCGGTATGTTCCTGCGCAAAAAGAGAACTCATTTCCTCCCACGCATGTACACCACGGTATTCATGAATGCCCTGCGATAAATCGCCCAATATCGTAAAAGAATGCCCCTTCACGAACAAATCCAGCAATGCGATATGAAAAGGTGAAAAATCCTGAGCTTCATCAATGACCACATGGTCAAAACGTTGAGATGACTCTACCTCATGAATCAGCACGTGAAGATACACTAACGCAGTCAGATCTTCTTCACGGATAATCTGTTTTCGCAGGTCCGACTGTGTGGTCTTAAAAATAGCAGTCGGCAGAGAAGTCTTCATCTCCGTAGCCGTATCTGCGGGCAACCCTTTAGCTGCTTGAAAAAGCTGCTTGTAGAGCGTTAGTGCGTCGTATTGTGGCCATTTTTTAGCATATGCCTTTTCCCTTGCCCCTGCCTTTTTCTTGCGTTCCTTGAGCGCTGCCGCCGAAGGCGACTTTTTCAGCTCCATTTCAATCCAGCGGTGCACTCTTGCCAGCACACGCTCCTTCCGCTTCGCGAGCGGATAAGGCTTATATTCCTCATTAAACCAATTCAAAATCTCAGCTTGTGGCAGCACCGCTCCATCCCATGGTGAAAAATCCCCCTCGGGCACGGAGATGGGCTCCAGTCGTTCAACAAAAGCTTGAAGCAACTCCATAAAATGAACCGAACCCTTGAATCTTCCCGGCGCCTCATCCATGGATTCCTTTCTCAGACTACCACTCTCAAACCAATAAGATAATGTTTCGGCAGGATCAGCCAATGGTAAATCCAACCCCAACAAGTCCAGTGCCCAGTCAGCAAATGTACTTTGCTGAATATTTCCGACTCCCAGTTCTGGAAGTACATCTGAAATATAGTCAAGAAACATATGGTTTGGTGCGAAAATTACCATTTTGTCCGCTGATACCTGATCCTTGTATTGATACAGCAAAAATGCGAGACGATGCAGCGCTACCGTCGTCTTGCCACTACCCGCTACCCCCTGAATAACGAGGGCTGTATTTTTAGCCGCGCGGATGATCTGATCCTGCTCCACCTGAATGGTAGATACGATATCCCGTAAACGGTTATCCTTGTTTTCTCCCAAACGATAAACGAGAAACTCATCGGAAACAGCCGGCTCGTCGCTTTCACGATTATACGTATCGGCTACCCGTTCCAGGATTCTTTTCCGAATGACAACGTTGCGCTTCAGATAGACCAAACCCTCAATGGTTCCCTCGGGAGCTTCGTAGGAGGCGGTTTCTTCACCACCTGTAAACGAATAGAACAAACTGGCAATCGGTGCACGCCAATCAATCACCAGCGGATACGCTGACGTTTCTTCACGCTCCACTCCAATTTTACCGATATAAAGTGGCTTTCGCTGCCCTCTACCACGCTCGTCAAAATCCATACGCCCAAAATAAGGCTCCTGCGAGCTTTTGGCCAAAGCCTGACGTTTTTCCTCCCGTGCCGATTCCAGCACTTGCTCCGTAAAATCATGCCCGGTGTACACCGGCGTATTGCGAAGCCGTTCCAATCTCCGATCAATTTCCTCCATAGCAAGCGACAGCCTGTGCTGTTCTTCTTGATAGGCACTTTGAAACTCATTCTCCATTTCAGTTACCTCCTAAGAATATCAAGTCTCGATTTCTGCATCCGCATTCACTTGCTCCGACACAAAAAAGGAAAGTAAGCGTAACATATTTAACCATAAAAATCCAACCTTATTTCCTTATATGCAGGTTTTCATATATGAAAGACCTCAAGGCTCACTTCTACACAGCTTCATTCACAATTATCTCTTTTCATAAAAAAATCCCTCTTACAGCAGTAGGTTTTTACGAATTAACCTGTCTGTTGTGAGGGGGACATATCACTTTGGGGTTGCAGGTGGCGTTAGACATAAATATTCCAACATGATTGTGACTGCCAGTAAATCAGCGGAACCACCCGGACTAACATTTTTTTGCACAAAGTCATCGTTCATTTGATGAATCATGGCGACACCTCTCTCTGACAAGACACCGCCCGCCTCTAGCGCCTGCTTGGCATATTGCTGGACATAGGTTAGCATCTCCCTATCGTGTCTACCAACGACATTCGTATCTTCGTTGACAACCATCAGTTGTAACAGGGTTTGAACACAGATATCATTCACATGGTATCGTTGCGATGACTTCAACTCACGATAGACGGGCAGAGCATACTCTCGCACGGTGGGAAAGCCTGCTTCCACCTCGCCACGTATGCCCGTCATGCCCCACTCTTTATATAACCGTTCGCCGACCGTTAAGCCTGTTGATTTTTTTAGGGATGCAAGCTCACTCGCACATAAACCTTTGGTCATCTGAGCAATGGTCTCACAAATGACTTGTTCATCCAGCCTGCTAGCAGCTGCTCGTGTCGTACAACAATACGCGGCGGCGGCACAAATAATTCCTAGCGAAAAAATAAGACCTTTATGTGTGTTCACCCCGCCTGTTGCGGCAAACATAGCCTGTTCGGCTTCCTGTCCCAAGGGGCGTAGATTCGCAAATAGTATACGGAGATCCTCTCCATGAAAGGAACCACCCGCCTTTGTACATCTTTCAAAATAGCCGGAAAGTGCGGCCGCACTAGACATAAACGTAAAGAAGTCCATATCCTTGTGAGCACCACGATTAAACCGATCTACCAGTCCCGGCTTTGGACTGGCGGAGACCTCTGTTAGCAGCGCAAGGACAGCCTGTTGACCAAGGCTTTCACATAATAAGCGTGTTGCAATCATACATACTAACAACCTTCTTCTCTGGATTTTTTAATGAGGATGAACGATCATGCTCGTTTGACTACTTGTTGCTTTCGCGTATAACTGTCCACCAATGCTTTGATAGCTTCCAGCAATTCGGGAAGTGCATGTGCTCTACTCCGTCCACAACCATGCGCAGCCTGCTCGCACATGAGACATTTTCGCTTGCCCAAGCCAAGTTCATCTCTGGAGATTGCCCTTCCATTGGGTCCAATTACATCCAGATCCAGTAATCTTCCTAGTGGATGCCCATCTTCAATCGCGATGACCAACTTTTTCAATATTCGCGCGTCTGCCTGAACGGCAACATATGCTTCTGGGCCTGTCAGCAGATCATACGTTTCACTGTGCAGCGGTGTCATTTGGTTCACCGCCAGCTGACTCATCAAGATACGATAGCCTTCATGAAAAACGTATTTACTAGTTGGAGAGGACTTCTGTGGTCCCGGGATATTGATCGTCATGCTGATCAGAGGTACCGTGTACCTGCTGATCAGTTGTCTTTGTCTATCTGCCCGGTTTTCGCGTGCCTGTAGCATTTCTTCAAGGGTAACCTCATATGAGTACATGTTATGACATCTCCCTGATACGCCTGATGATTTCTCCAGCTTCCATTGACAATAAAAATTGATAGGTCGTGTACGGTACAAGCTGCTTCACTTTATCCATTTGACCCAGACGGATATATTTACGGACCGCAGAGGCGCTGATTGCCTCCCCTTCCCATAGCAGTCGCGGTATTTCCTCTACGTCGATTCCAACGGAAGGCAGTAATGTTTTCATGATCGTGTTGTACCTGCGGGTCAAGTCACAGCTTGGCTCCTGACCGATATACCGTTTTTGAATATTTAGCAACGGAGCTATATACTGGCTAAATATTTTTAAATCTAGTAATATATGCGTACTTGCTGCCTCTTCATCATTTTTGAGAAAGTAAGAAGGAAACGTTGCGCCCGAGATGATATAGTCTTTGCCTTTGTGCAAGACCACATTGGCCAAATGTCTCACGCCTTCTTCCACTAGTCTGTATCTGAAATCTGATGGAAAAATGGATTGGTCCTCCCAGACTATAAAAAGATGTACCTTTTCCCAAACCGCTGCTGCATGCTCGATTAAATGCAGATGTCCAAGTGTGAATGGATTACAGTTCATGACAATCGCAGCCGAAGGCACGAGATCGCCCGATTCCTGCAAAAGCTCTTGCTGATACTGCTGGACACCATCCCATCGGTTTTCCAACAAGACAGCCTTGGAGGATTCCTCCACGATTGGATAAAAGCCGAGATCCTTAAAAATTTGTTTATTTACAGGTTTTGTATAAATAAACAAGTGAGCCCTTCCCCGCCTGTATTCTTCATTTACTAAATGGCTAACGATTTGTGCCGATAGCCCCTGGTCTTTATAAGCTTCATCCACAGCAATGCACTTTAGTACACTGCCTGAAAAGGAACCTGTAGCGGCAATGTCACTGCCATCTATAATTTCCAGCGTATATTCAATTTGATGGTCTATTCTAAGACCTTGGCGCTTGAGGAAATCGCGAAGCTTTCTTTGAGCGTCTTCAGAGGTTGGATTTAAAATCTCTTCACGCAAATGTTCCATCCACATAGCCATAATGATCACCGTTTTTCTGCATGGAAGTCAGAATAAACAGAATGACGCATCCCACACTCTGTAAGCGAAAGGATAGGATGCACATCCTGTTTATTTGTTCTGAAAAGACAATGTCTTTATTTTCTTACAACACCGCTTTGTTCTGCGACGATTTTTACTGCTTTACTAACTGCTGCACTTACTCTTTTGTCAATCGAATCTGGAACGATATAGGTATCATCAAGCTCCTCATCTGTTACCAGATCTGCGATGCTTCTGGCTGCCGCTAATTTCATTTCCATCGTGATGTCCGTGGCTTTGGCATCAAACGCGCCTCTGAAAATACCGGGGAATGCCAGCAGGTTATTGATTTGGTTGTGAAAATCCGATCTGCCGGTCGCAACAATTCTTGCTCCACCTTTGTGTGCTTCCTCCGGCAAAATTTCTGGAATCGGATTGGCAAGGGCAAAAATGATGCTTTCATTGCTCATGGTTTGCACCATTTCTTTTGTCATCACATCGGCAACCGATAAGCCGATAAAGATGTCCTTGCCTTTGATGACTTCTGCAAGGCTGCCTGTTTCTTTATCACGATTCGTCAGCTTGGCGATTTGCTGCTGAGGTTCATTGAGAGAGGTGTCGCCTTCGACCAAGGCACCATTAATATCGCAGAGAACCATACGCTTCGCTCCTGCAACAAGCAATAGCTTGGCGGTGGCAATTCCCGAAGCTCCTGCTCCATTGATGAGGATGCGCACATCCTCCATTTTTTTGCCCACAAGTTTCAAGGCATTATATAACCCTGCAAGCACAGCAACTGCCGTTCCATGCTGATCATCATGATAAACCGGAATGTTCAGTTTTTCTTTTAATTTGTCTTCAATATAGAAGCATTCTGGCGCCTTGATGTCTTCAAGATGAATGCCTCCAAAACCTGGGGCAATCACTTCAACCGTGCGCACAAACTCGTCTGGATCAGTGCTGTCGATACAGATAGGGAACGCATTCACCCCACCAAATTCTTTGAGCAACAAGGCCTTGCCCTCAATGACAGGCAGACCTGCCTCAGGGCCAATATCCCCCAGACCCAGCACGGCTGTCCCATTCGTCAGAATCGCCACGGTGCTCCCTTTAATCGTGTATTCATAGGCTTTGCTCTTATCTTTGGCGATTTCCTTGCATGGCTCGGCAACGCCAGGTGTATAAGCTATCGCTAAATCCTGTTTACTTACGACCGGTACTGTCCCTACAATCTCCAGCTTACCGTTTCTTACGCGGTGTGCCTGTAAGGCGGTTTCTTTTATACTCATAAGTTTGTTTGTACTGAGCAGCTGCTCAATACTTCCTCCTCTTGGTTTATAATTTTAGCGTCCTTGTTTCACTTGACGAATGACATCAATTACAGAACCATCACGATATTTGATAACACCCACAATTTTATCTTCCCATTGAATCGGCTCTGGTTTGCCGACAATCCGCGTAGCCTTCTCTTGCAACTCTTCGATCGTGAAGACAGGGAGCTTGGCGGCTTTGAAGCTAGCCAGGAGATCTTGACGGAGAGGGTTCACAGCGATGCCCTGATCGGTAACCAGTACGTCAACCGTATGACCTGGTGTGATAATGGTATTTACACGATCAAGAATGGCTGGCATTCTTCCGCGAATCAGCGGAGCGACGATGATGGATACTGCAGCGCCTGCGGCAGTGTCGCAGTGTCCCCCGGAAGCTCCACGGATGACCCCATCGGACCCAGTAATTACGTTCACATTAAAATTCAGATCAATCTCCAGCGCACTCAGCACAACAACATCCAGTTGGTGAGCAGCACAGCCTATATTTTCAGGGCTTGCATAATATTCCGCACAAATTTGTTGATGGAATTTGTTCTTTGTCAACGATTCTACGGCACGCAGGTCGAAGCTCTGCACGTCCAAAAGCTTTTCAATCAATCCTTCTTCATGCAGGTCAACGATTTGTTGGGTAATACCACCCAGCGCAAAGCTTGCCTTGATATTGGCGGCAAGCATTTTTTTCCGCAGAAATCTAGTAGTTGCAAGCGCAGCACCCCCGGAGCCGGTTTGCAATGAGAATCCATCCACGAAATATCCGGATGCTTCAATCACATCTGCCGCGTTTTTGGCAATTAACAGCTCCTTCGGATTCTTCGTGTAACGGGTAGCCCCTGAGACAATCCCCTTCTGATCACCGATGCGATCCACGACGACCACATAATCCACTTGGGTTTCAGGAATGGCGAATGGAGTGTTCGGATAGGAGACCAAATTGTCAGTGATCATCACAACATTGCGCGCATACTGTGCATCTACCATGGCATAACCCAGGGAGCCGCATGCCGATGGAGCTTCGTTTACGCTGGAAATTCCGTTTGCATTGCCGTATGCATCGCAAGAAGGAGCGCCCAAAAAGGCTACGTCAATCGGGCATTCACCTGATGCAATCGCTCTTGCGCGACCACCGTGAGAGTTAATTGTCACTGGAATATCAAACCATCCGTAGGAATATGCCTGAGCCAGCTCGCCTCTAAGGCCACTGGTCTCGATTCTGCGGATGACACCGTTTCGCACATGCTCTACCAACGGCGCATGAATATCCGTCAAGGAGCTGGCTGCCAGGACAAGATCACGAATACCCATTTTGGCGATTTTATCCATAACCATATTCACGATAAAGTCCCCGTTGCGGAAATGGTGGTGGAACGAGATCGTCATTCCATTACGCAAGCCTGTAGCTTCAATGGCTTTCTCCATCGAATCAACGATTTTGTTTTTGGCAGGATTTCGCTGGCGGTCTTTTAACCGCTCTGTATTTTTAAATTGCCCGTAAGTCGATTTGCGATCAAAGGGAGTTATCGCATCAAATCCCTCAATAGCTAGAGGAATTTCTCTCCCAGCACCATTTAGCATAACATTCACCTTACTCTACGTTTATTTTTGCCGCTTCCGCCAGGTCAATTACTCTACGTGCACGTTCTACAATCGGACGGTCAATCATTTTACCGTCGAGACTGATCACACCTGTGCCTTTTGCCTCCGCTTCGAGACTGGCCTCAATGATTCGCTTTGATTTTTTGATCTCTGCTTCTGTTGGCGTATAGATGCGGTTTACAATCTCGATCTGACGTGGGTTAATAATGGATTTGCCATCAAAACCTAGCTGTTTGATCAGCTTCACCTCGCTCGCAAAGCCTTCCTCATTATTTACATCCGAGTAGACTGTATCGACAGCAGCAATGCCAGCAGCTCTTGCCGCAAATAATATAAGGCTTCGTGCTGTCAATAGCTCAAGGCCTTCTGGCGAACGCGTTGTCTTCAGGTCTGTGACAAAATCCTCCGCTCCAATGGCGATGCCGATAAGCCGCTTGCTGGCAACCGCAATTTGCGCCGCATTCAATGCGCCCTTGCCACTCTCAACCGCTGCAAAAAGCTTGATTGTCCCATGCTCCATGCCGATCTTTTGTTCAATTTCGGTAATCAATTCATCCGCCTCAATCACGTCATCGACGGTCTCCGTTTTCGGCAATCTAATGGCAGTTGGCTTCGCTCGTACAATCGCTTCAAAATCGTCTCTGCCATACGGCGTATTGAGTGGGTTTACCCTGACCAGCACCTCGATGCCCCCGAAATCAAAGGTTTTCAATGCCTGGTAAACCAGCAAACGTGCCGCATCTTTTTCGTATAGGGAAACGGAATCCTCAAGGTCGATCATAATCGAATCTGCCCCATAGATATGGGCGTCCCGGATCATCCCTGGGTTATTCCCTGGAACATACAACATGGTCCTTCTCAGTTTCTGCATCTATTCCGCCTCCCATGGTCGGCAGTCGCCCTCGACCACTCTGCTTACGGCTGTCATTACTCTAGCCTTAATGGCGCAATCCAGTGCGCCTTTATCATTCGCTCGAACATATGCATGTTCAATGCCCATTTCTTGTAATGTTTCGAGAATCACTTTGCGAATCTGGTTCCCAAACTGGTTCTCTACGGTACTTTTCAACTCGATTTCAATACCTTTCGTCCCGTTCGGCTCGATGGAAATCGTAATATCGCTTGATTCCAGTGTGCCGGCCATGCCTACTTGCTGAATAATCAATGTCTACACCTCTTTTGCCCAATTGGATGCTAGATACTCTCCGTCTTCAGGATTGCAGAACCTTATAAATCATTTGTGCCATATCTGAACCTGCTACAGGCTTACACATGTATTCATCAATGATCAATCTCTCCTTGTATGCCACCACATGATCCTCGACATAACCGGTAATCAGGATGATCTTCATACTTGGGTTGATTACCTTGATACGTTCAGCCAATTCCGTACCCGTCAGATAAGGCATTGCCTGATCCGTAATGACCAGATCGTAATGGTTTGGAGACTTTTCAAACCGCTGCAATGCTTCCACACTGTCTGATTCTGTCTCAACGTGGAAACCATACGATTCCAGTCCTCTTCTCATCGCTTTCAATACGCGCTGTTTATCATCAACCAAAAGAATGCGCTTTTGTTCCGTAAACACAGGGTTCTTATTTATCTCTGTCTCTTTTGCTACAAACTCCGTTCTCGGCAGATACACCGTAAACGTACTACCCTTGCCCAGTTCCGAATCCACGGTAATAAATCCTTGATGTTTTTCGAGAATGCTTTGGACAATATACAATCCAAGCCCCGTACCCTCTCCTGTCGGTTTGGTTGTGAAAAAAGGATCAAAGATTTTCTGCAAGGTGTCGTCACTCATCCCTCTCCCCGTATCCGAGACAGATAAAGTAACGTAATCGCTGACTTCCAAGACGTTCTCGCGGATTTTTTTTACCTCTTGCAAGGGAATGGTATCCAATATGATTTTTAGTTCGCCGCCGGTTGTTTTCATTGCTTGATAGGCATTGTTGCACAGATTCATAATGACTTGATGAATCTGTACTTTATTTGCAAAAATAACGGCTGAATCTACCCGTTTTTTGAACACAGCATTCACTTTGGGCGAGAGGAAGGATTTTATGAGTCCCAGTGCCTCTTCGACCTGCTCTTCAACTTTGACCGGAGCGTTTTTCTTGACCTTTCCACTCTCCAGCCGGCTCAATAGCAGGATTTCCTCGATTATCAATCTTGCTTTCTCGGAAGCATCATAAATCTCACTGACGTAATCATAAATTTCTTCAGTAGGTTCTATCCTACTAAGCATGATTTCTGCATAGCCTCTGATAGGAGTTAGCAAATTATTAAAATCATGGGCGATTTCCCCTGATATCGTGCCGATCAACTGTAGCTTCTGCGAGTGCTGCAATTGTAGATCCTTTTTTCGGAGCAGCTCGTTTTTGTTATTCAGTTCCCGCAAATACCTCGTCTCGTATTCCAGAGCCTCTTTATTTTTCTTCGTCCTCATGATGATATAAACGGCACAAGCCAACGTCAGGACGATCATTGAAAAAATCTCAATGGTTTTAATTCGATTTTGTGCAATCGGTTCTCTCACATCATCGTAGTTCATGGCGGCGGCAACCACCCAAAACGAGTCACCGAGATGAACCCGGGAAAATGCCTCGATCTTTTTCGTCTTGGCATAGAATTTGTCACCCCACCAGTACGAATGGTAGAAAGCTGAGCCTTGTTCCTGGGTAAGCTGCACTTTGAACAGTTTCTCCAGGTCGTGGTAATCAAGCCCCGGGTATTTGGCCTTCATCGCTGATAGCGATAACCCGATATTTTCTTCGCTCGGGTGCATGAGATAGTAGCCTTGCTGATCCTTGACATGGATATAACCCTTGGTCCCCACGCGAATCGGCTTCAACAGCTTCTCATATACAGCGTTTAGATTTACCACACTGATGAGCGCACCTTGAAATTTCCCATCGAGATAAACAGGCTGAAACAGATGCACAATATAATTGCCTTGCTTCTCCAGCTTGGCACTTGCGATGAACGGTTTTTTTTCTCGCAGCACCCTTTGTATATCATCCTTGATTAATTCATAGGCTTTAATCGCATCCGCACGATTGCGCTTGGGAAAAGTGTGTACCACTCTCCCTTCCGGGTTCACCTGGCTAATCCGATAGATGCTATCTTTTTTGGCGGTATAATAAGCAGATAGGTTTTCGTCAATCATAGCTTCATTCTTATTTGCTATGGCGAGCGACATCTGCCGGTTGCCTGCCAATATTTGCATCGTGTGCATTTGTTCGTCGAAAAAAGATTCAATAGACGTGCTGTTTAACTTGGCAATCGTTAGCAATTGCTGCTGCTGCTGTTCAATTACGGTACGTTCTCCGTCCATATACGAGCCGTAGGCCATCCACAGCAGAACTAGGAAAGAAATCGGAAGCGCTAGCATAGTGATGAATGAAAAATGGCTTCGATAATGAAACAGTATCTCTCGTTGAAATCTCATCCTGTTTTACCTTCTCCATCGAGCTAGTAGCCCATCAGTCCCTAGTGCTAGGGCTAGTTCGTTTCCGATTATATCAAGTATTCACGTTCGTCTACTAAATGGTGTCTCAAGACAACTTCATTGTAATGACAAGATCTTAAAGTATCCTGTCAAATTATTAATTTTTTTTAAGATTTCGCTTCCTTAGTGTGTAAGGTATCGCAGCAGGAAAATAGCAAGTGTTACCGTTGCTGCACCACCGAGACGTGTGGATACCTGAGCAAATGGCAAGAGGACCATTCTATCGGCTGCAGAAAGAATCGCAACATCCCCTGTTCCACCTTGGCTGCATCGAGTAGAAGTAATAATCGCAGCTTCAACCGGATACATTTTCATCCACTTACCAGCAAAATATCCACTCACAACCACGGTTAATACAGTTACAAAAATGGTGATGAAATAAGCAGGGCTAATTACAGAAATCAGGGCCTCCCATGGTGTTTTAGCAACACCTACCGCAAGCAGGAGCGGGTACGTTACAGCGATAACAAAGAAACGTTGCATCTGTTGCGCTCCGTCTTCAAGGAATTTTGGCAACCAACCAAAATATTTTGCCAGGAATGCCGCAAAGAGCATTACGATCGGACCAGGCAGACCAACTAACTCTGCGGCTAAGGTACCTAACATGAAGAATCCGATAGCTAAAATGGCTCCGGCAGCCATTTGGTAAAGATCAAGCGGTTTTTTATTTTTATCCTCTGCAAGTCCCAAAACATCGCTATCCCCTGTTTTGAGTAGCGTGCCGTTACCGGTAAGTTCTGGTTTTCTATCTCCCAGTTGTTTCAACAAGCCGGACAGGATAATAGCACACAAGCTACCCAACATGACCGCAGGAATAATCATGGCAAATTGTTCACCTTGGGTCGAACCCAAAATTTGGCTGTAGCCGATAGAGAGTGGAATCGCACCTTCACCAACGCCTCCCGCCATGATAGGAACAAGGATGTAAAACAAGGTATCATACGCAGGGATTCCCAAAGCCACACCTGTAAGCAAACCAACGCCTGTTCCGAGAATGGATCCGATCGTCAAAGGGACAGCCAATCTAACGACGGCTTTTATCATGAGTTCCCGATTCATACCAAGGATACTGCCAGCGATAACAATTGCGATGTACACATACAGGAAATTGGTATTATCCATAAAGACAGTAACGGAATCAATTGCTGACTGCGGGAGAAGATGAGCATACACCATATAAGAAGGAACAAACGTTGCCATAATTGCAGCGCCGCCGATATCCTTCAGAATAGGAATGCGCTTTCCAATTTCCGCCAGAATAAAACCATACAATACCATGACAGATACAGCCCCGGGCATATCACTACCAAGCTTTCCGGAGTTCATCAGCAAGTAGACAACAGCCATAAACGGGATGTAAAGGCCTACAGGAATGACCCCTCCAATCTTGTAATTCAACACCTTTTGCCACTTGGTCTCTGTTCGTGGCTGTAGCTTAAGCTCTGCGGCCTCTTGTAGATTATTAGTGACCACTTGATCGCCTCCTAGATGATCAATCTGCGTTTTATTCTCGAATCAATCGCTAGCCCAGGTTTTCACAAGACTTTGTATTAAAACGCTTTCTTTTATTGGATGATTCGAGATAACTAAATTGTAAAAGGCAAATCTTAAAGTATTCTGACTAATCCTTAAATGTTTTTAAGAACCATGTGACAAAAATATGTAAGCGTTTTCAAAAAAAAGCTACGGTTGACTCATTTACTAACACAGCTTGTTTTGATGCCGCCCTCCAAAGTTATGTATTCCCTTTTATTACCAAATTAAGGATGGCTAGAGAAATAATCAGCCGTAGAAAAAAAAGCCCCCCGGGTCCATCGGCGTGCTTTCAAGAGAACGTATACAATTGGATAGAAGTATATAGTTAATCTATCTTTCCACGGAAAAACGATACCCGATTCCCCAGACGGTTTTGATATATTTTGGATTCGTGGGATTTTCCTCAATTTTGGTCCGCAGGTGTCTGATATAGACCATAATCGTATTATTATCGACAACCGTATCTTTCCAGATGTTTTGATATAGCTGTTCTTTCGAGAAGACCTGATTGGGGTGCTCCATAAAAAATTTCATGAGTTGTAATTCTTTTGATGACAACGCGACTTCCTGATTATTTTTTTGAAACGTATAGGTATGATGATTGAATAAAAATGGTCCCAGCGCAATGTGTAAGGCTTGTTGTTTTGATTCCTGAAGCTGGCGATATCTTTTAATCTGGTTCTTTACCTGAGCGCAAAGCACAGGAGGACTAAATGGTTTGGTAATATAGGCATCTGCCCCAAGTCCAAGTCCAATGATCTGATCTGTGTCTTCTTTTTTACCGCTCAGAAAAATGATTGGCGTATGGATGCCCATATTACGCGTTTGACCAAGCACATCATATCCATCAATATTTTCCATCATAATGTCCAGGAGGACGAGATCGAATGGCTCCTCGCTAATCATCCGCATGGCTTCCATGCCGTTTTCAGCCTGAAGCACGACCATTCCATCGCCTTCAAGAACCGTTTTAATCAATTTTCTGATAGCATTTTCATCATCAACAACCAATACTCTCGGTTTGCTCATTCTTGACCCCATTCCTTTCTAAAAGCCTCTTACGAAAACCCTTTTTAATAATACAAAAAAACATCACTTTTTTATTTATGACAAATATTCAAATATCCGCTATATAAATGAGTTTATACGGAGTCAATCCCATTTATTTCTTAGCGCGTTAATGGGAGCAATGACCCAAAAACAAAACGCGCCCTATGGGTTGAAACGCCTATGGTACTTCAAATATTCTCTCTTCTCGGTGTTTCACTTTTTAGTCTAGCATCATATTAGCCAACTCTATATGTTGTATGTCATACACTTCAAAAAACTCCCTGATTCCTTGTTGAATATCTTTATAAAACCTTTTCGTCAAGATTTTGGAAAAACCAATTCTGCCCCACTTGCTGCTGTAAGTGAACATCTCCCCTCATGGTTCAGTGGAATTGACCTTCCTGCCCTTCCATAAAAGTATGGACCTTTGCGGCATCAGCGAAGCGACCTCTAATGCTCCATACTCTTCTCCCCCATCTCCACAAACTGCTTTTGAGCCAGCTCGCGGTACACCTGATGGGACTCTAATAACTCAGTATGAGTTCCTGCACCGGTCACCTTGCCCTTGTCCAACACGATTATCTGATCGGAGTGAACCACTGTAGACAAACGATGAGCAATGACAATCGTCGTGCGTCCTTCCATCAAGTTCGCCAGGGCCTTCTGCACCTCATGCTCAGACGAGCTGTCCAGACTAGATGTAGCCTCATCCAGCATGAGAATGTCAGGGCTACGAAGAAGCGCACGCGCAATAGCGATCCGTTGACGCTGGCCTCCGGACAGCTTCATTCCCCGTTCTCCCACCTCAGTGTTGTAGCCTTGAGGTAGATCCATAATAAATGTATCCGCATACGCCATCGTGGCTGCTCGTCTCACTTCTTCCAAGTCAGCTTCGCGCCCCAAGCCATATGTAATATTATCTCTGACCGTTCCGGTCATCATTGAGCTTTCCTGCGATACATAACCAATTTTGGAACGCCAGGAGGAAAGTGTATATGATGATATTGGTTCGTCTCCATAACGAATTTCCCCTGTATCCGGCACATAAAAGCGCTCTAACAACGAAAACAAGGTGGACTTTCCACTTCCACTCGGCCCCACGAATGCTGTCGTCCGGTTAGCCGGAATGACCAAGTTCGCATGATGAAGAACCTCTTCACCTTCGGTATAGGAAAAGACAACATCACGAAGTATAATATCTCTGCTCTCTTTTGCCGCTTCCTGCTTCAACTCGAGCGGTTCCTCTTCATGATCTAAAATCGTCTGAATCCGTTCAGTGGCCCCCACCACCTTTTGCAGACGTGAATACAGGGTCGTGAATTGTGCCATCGGTGTGATTACCTGAAACAGTAGCAAAATAAAAGCCACCAAATCCCCGGCGGTCAGCACACCCGATGCGACGCGAACACCACCAACACCCAATATAATGACCAGCACTGCAGTCAGCAAGAAGGTAGAAATGGGACCTACAAGGGCCAGGATGCGTGACTCTTGCAAACCGAAGCGGAACATCCGGTAAATACGATCCTCACCGGCCTGAGCCTCTCTGCTTTCGGTTCCGTAGGCCTTCACCAGTCTGATTTCGCCGATAACCTGACTCAACACTGAGGTCAGATCTGCCATCTCATCCTGCTGTTTTTTGGAGATGCGGTACATTTTTCTGCCTACCGGAAATAAAATCAGGGCTGTTAGCGGAACAATAGCCATAATAATGAGCGTCATGACCCAATCCAGATAAAATAACAATGCAATACCACCAATAATTGCAATCACATTAGAAATCAAATTGACTAGATACTCCGTAATTAAGTTCATAATCAGGCTTGTATCATTAGTGACGCGACTCATCGTATCTCCTGACCGATTCCGATCAAAGTAAGGGATAGGTAGAGATAAGATTTTATGCCATAAGCGTTTGCGCAAATTAGCCACAATCTTATGCCCAGCATAGTTCAACATATAGATAGAAACTGCCGAAGCCACCGCTTGAATCACAAAAGCGCCAAGCAGACCAACAATGACCATACGGTTTAGTGAAGAAAAGGTCAAGCCATCAATCAACCCTTTGGTCATCATGGGTACGATTAAACCAGCCATGGTCTGAATCAGGGTCAGAATCAGGGCGATGATCAGAATGGCTTTGGGCGGATGCGCACTCGCAATCAATTTGATAAACCGCCCCATGCCAGCCTTATCCGGTCTTTTACCCGGCTTTTCCTTCATCCGGTCCTCCTGCTCTTCTTGGTGTATATGATGTTCTTTTTCCATATACCATCAACCTCGCTTCCTGTCTGACCATTCTTGTTCAAACAACAACACCCGCGCTCTGCGCGGGTATGAACAGTACAATCTATCTTCGAGTTTACTACACCAGAGAATGAAGCACAAAATTTGCCACAAACAGTACAGATATGATATATAATGCGATAGGTACTTCCTTGCCCCGTCCTGCTGCCAGCTTGGCTACGGGGTATGCAATAAAACCAAATGCCATTCCGTCTACAATACTGTAAGTAAAGGGCATCATCACCATGATCAGAAATGCAGGAAACGCTTCAGTAAAATCACCGAAATCCATCTCTCGCACATTTTGCACCATTAGCCCCCCAATGATGATCAACACCGGCGCAATGGCACTATCAGGAATATAAGCCAACAGTGGAATAAAGAAAAACGTCGCCCCGAATAAAATAGCAGTTACCAGCGGTGTCATTCCCGAGCGTCCCCCTGCTGCAATACCAGCCGTCGATTCCGCAGCGGCTACCGCCGGACTGCTGCCCAAAATACCAGCAAAGATATTGGTTACAGCCAACACACGCAAGCTGTTTTTAAATAAGTCCGGCCTTCCAATCATGTTGGTTTGTGCAGTAATCATACCAATATTCTCGAATAGTACAATGAGTAGCAGCAAAAAGACAGCGATCCAGAAAGCTACCGAAACAATGCCTGAAAAGGTAAGCTCTCCAAACAATTGCCCATACTGTCGCACCGTTTCAGAGGTTCGTACCGTGCTTGTAGGCTCTACAGCTCCCAGTACATAAGCAAGTCCAGTTCCCGCCAAAATGCTAATTAGTAAACCTCCCTGAACGTTACGCACAAACAATACAATTGCAAGCAGCAACGTTACACAAGCCGTAATCACCTTGGGATCATTAAAATGACCAATAGCCACAAAAGTCGTCTGATGAGCAATCACGATGCCGCTTTTTTGCAATCCGATAAAGGTTAAAAACAACCCAATGCCTACTGTAATTCCGTGCTGCAAATTATGGGGAATCGCTTGGCTAATCAGCTTGTACAATGATGTAAAGGCCACAATGGCGAATAAGATCCCTGTGACGGCAACCACCATTAACGCTTCCTGCCAACTCAGCTTCATAGAATGTACGAGCGTATAAGTGAAAAAAGCATTAATCCCCATCCCTGGTACGACGACCATTGGAGATTTCCCACCAAAAGCCATCAGCAGGCAACCGATCATTGATGTCAGTAGCGTCCCGAGCATTGCCCCTTGGAGGGGAATCCCGGCATCTGCCAAAATAGTTGCATTAACCATAACAATGTATACAACGGAAAAATAAGAAATGGCCCCAGCGGCTAATTCCTTTTTCCAATGATGCTCGGGCTTGAAACCGAGACTTCTGGACCATAGCCCATCCTTCATACCAAAACCCTCCAGCAAATTGTTCAATCTGTTTGCAGTAAGCTGCGTTTTTTCAAAACAAAAAAGAGCTGTAGCAACTGTGACACCAAAGATGTGATGCACAGAACTACAGGTCTTAAAGTGAATACATACTGATGTAACTCTACGAACGCACTGCCATGCTATTTTTGCAACTTACACACCAGCGTGTTCTAACAAATCCTTCACGGCTACACTAACCATGATCAATCCTGCTACCGGAGGTACAAATGCGTTGCTTGCAGGCGGCTGCTTCGCCTTCCGAATTTCAGGTGCGTTGGCAGGTACAATTTTTTTTGTAATTTCTTCACGTGGCTTCATTGGTTCCTCATCGGAGAACACAACCTTGACGCCTTTGGTAATGCCTTCCTTGCGCAACTTGGTGCGGATGACACGGGCAATCGGGTCCATTCTCGTCTGAGAAATATCCGCTACTTGAAAACGACTCGGATCCATTTTATTCGCAGCGCCCATACTGGAGATCATCGGGACCCCCCGTTTCAGGCATTCCTTAATCAAATGAATTTTGTAAATAATCGTATCCGAAGCATCCAGCACATAATCCAGTTCGTACTTGAACAGCTCTTCATACGTTTCTTCCGTATAAAACATGTTCAGTGCAATTGCTTCACACTCAGGATTAATCAGCTTCACACGCTCTACCATCAGATCGGCCTTTTTTTGACCTACCGTCGTTGTCAACGCATGAATCTGGCGATTAATATTGGTGATATCTACAACATCTTTATCAATCAAAATGATGCGTCCAACACCCGTGCGCGCCAGTGCTTCCACTGCAATCGAACCGACACCGCCGATACCCAGCACGGCCACCGTGCTATTTTTCATAACCTCTAGACCTTCAGTTCCGATAGCCAGTTCCGTTCGTGAAAATTGATGTAACAATATGGTATATCCTCCCTCACTGATTTAAACTGTATACTTGAACTCCAGCATACAAACCATGAACCCATTATCCATAAAAGGGTAACGGGTTCACGGCATTCTATAATCTATCCACAAGCCACTGGGTGCACTTGTAAAGTCAAACGTTCATCTTAAGCTTTAGGAGTGACAGGTTTCGGGGCAAGACGGATGTGCAGCTGTTCCAATTGAGCTTGATCCACTTCGCTTGGTGCATCCATAAGCAGGTCTGTCGCACTGGCTGTTTTCGGGAATGCAATGGTTTCACGCAGGTTTGTACGGCCTGCAAGCAGCATCACGAGGCGGTCAAAACCGAAGGCAATGCCACCATGTGGAGGCGTACCATATTCGAACGCATCTAACAGATAGCCGAATTTATCAGTAACTTCTTCCGGCGCCAGGTTGAGAGCTTTGAACATTTTCTCCTGAACATCACGTTTGTAAATCCGCATCGAACCGCCACCCACTTCGTAGCCGTTCAGCACGATATCATAGGCTTGAGCGCGAACTTGACCTGGATCGGTATCCAAGAGAGCAAGGTCTTCATCCTTCGGACGAGTGAACGGATGGTGTTCTGCCACATAACGTTTTTGTTCTTCGTCATAGCCGAGAAGCGGGAAGTCTACGACCCAGGCAAATTTAAATTTGTTATCGTCGATCAGTCCCAAATGACGGCCAATTTTCAGACGAAGCGCGCCCAATACATCAGCAACTACCTTTTTATTATCCGCAGAGAAGAGTAACAAATCGCCTTCTTCGGCTCCCGTACGCTCTTTCAATGCTTCGATTTCTTCCGGTGTGAAGAATTTAACGATAGGCCCCTTGAATTCGCCTTCCTTCACTTGAATCCAAGCCAAGCCTTTTGCCCCATAGCGTGCAGCATAAGGACCCAGGTCATCAATGTCCTTACGGCTCCACGTGCCACATCCCTTGGCATTGAGAACTTTAACTTCCCCGCCCTTTTCAATTACGGAAGCAAATACTTTTACACCACTGGTTGCCACGATATCATTGACATTAATCAACTCCAGACCAAAACGCAGGTCAGGCTTGTCTGATCCGTATTTATCCATCGCATCAGCATGTGTAATCCGTTGGAACGGTGTTTCCAGTTCTACCCCAACGGTTTCTTTGAACAATTTCACCATAAGTTGCTCCATCATTGGCAGCAAATCATCCTGTTGCATGAAGGAGGTCTCAATGTCGACCTGCGTAAATTCAGGCTGACGGTCAGCACGCAAATCTTCATCGCGGAAACAACGTGCAATTTGGTAATAGCGTTCTACGCCACCCACCATCAGCAATTGCTTGTACAGTTGTGGAGATTGCGGCAAGGCGAAAAACTCGCCTTCATGTACCCGGCTAGGTACCAGATAATCACGGGCGCCCTCTGGGGAACTTTTTGTCAAAATCGGTGTTTCCACCTCAATGAAATCCTCACCGTCCAGGAAATCACGGAATACTTTTGCTGCTTTGGAACGCAGCTTCAAGGTCTGATGCATTTCCGGACGACGCAGGTCCAGATAACGGTATTTCAAACGCAGTGACTCGTCTACTTCCACGCCATCTTCAATGAAGAACGGAGGTGTTTTGGATGCATTCAATACTTCGATTTCAGTGACACGCACTTCAATTTCACCTGTAGGCAGGTTCGGGTTAATCGTTTCTGCATCACGCTTAACAATAGTACCGGTAACCTCAAGCACATATTCACTACGAACACGATCCGCAATTTGCAGTGCGTCACCGGAATATGCCGGATTAAATACAATTTGTACAATTCCGCTACGGTCACGCAGGTCAATAAAAAGTACGCCCCCCAAATCACGACGGGTTTGTACCCAACCGTTCAATGTAACTGTTTCTCCGATATGCGCATGAGTCAATGCGCCGCATTCATGACTCCTTTTCATAATACACACTCCTGTTTATGTTTAGTAGTTAATGCTATATGACAACCAGAGGAAGCTCCACCGATTGATGTTACACCATCTTCTTTATCCTAGTTCTTCCACCAGCTGATCAAGCTTAACTGTACGCTGCTCGCCAGTTTCCATGTTTTTCAGTGCGATTTCACCTTGAACCAGCTCATCCTCACCCAGAATCGCAGTATATCTTGCTTTAAAGCGATCGGCTGATTTCATCTGCGCCTTCATTTTACGTCCCAGATAATCTCGCTCCGCGGAAAATCCGGCTTGACGCAACTTAAATAGTTGTTTGGTCACTTCTGTTTCTGCTGCTTCTCCCAATGCTACCATATAGATGTCTAACGGCTTGGCTTCGTTCAGTGTGACACCTTGATGCTCCAAGATCAGCTGAATTCGCTCCAGTCCAATGCCAAAACCAATGCCCGGCTGATCCGGTCCGCCCAAATCTCCAACCAATCCGTTGTAGCGGCCGCCTCCACCGATCGTATCTATGGCGCCAATTCCTTCAGCTTTGAATTCGAACGCTGTCAACGTATAATAATCCAGCCCCCGAACCAAACGCGGGTTAACTGTATATTCCACGCCCATCGCATCCAAATTTTGCTTCACTTTCTCAAAGTGTGTGCGAGATTCCTCGTCCAAGCTATCCAAAATTGAAGGTGCACCTCCAAACTTGTCCTGGTCATCTTTGCTATCCAGCACTCGCAGTGGATTACGCTCAATGCGTGCTTGGCTCTCCTTGGTCAATGTATCCTTAATTGGCATCAAGAAGTCCACCAGATGCTGCCGATAAGCTGCACGGCTGGCTGCATTACCGACAGAGTTAATCTCCACCTGCACTCCTTTCAAGCCCAGCTCACGGCAGAATTGATACCCGAAAGCAATAACCTCTGCATCCAGCGCCGGATCGACTGCCCCAAATGCTTCAATTCCAAATTGGTGAAACTGGCGCTGACGCCCAGCCTGTGGACGCTCATAGCGGAACATCGGGCCGATATAATACAGCTTAGTTACATCCGGCTCTCCGTATAGTTTGTTCTCCACATAGGAGCGAACAACCCCTGCTGTGCCTTCTGGACGCAAAGTCATGCTGCGCTTCCCTTTATCCTCAAAAGTATACATTTCTTTTTCCACCACATCCGTCGTTTCACCCACACCTCGAACGAACAAATTCGTTTGTTCGAACATTGGTGTACGAATCTCTCGGTAATTAAAGCGGCGGCTAATTTCACGGGCTTTTTCCTCGACCACTTGCCATTTTTCTACACTGCCCGGCAGCAAATCCTGTGTTCCTGTCGGTTTTTGAAAGGCCATTAACGTATCCCCCCATCGTTGTATTTCGTATTATGCACTTTCTTCTTGCTCTACTTTTCAATATAAAACAAAAAATCCCTCGTCCTGTTAACATTAACAGGGACGAGGGATTGTCGTTTACAAATCACCCGTGGTACCACCCACATTCCGGAGTTTACCCAGACAACCAGCATAAAAATCACTCATTGTCCGTCAGCATTATACTGACTCCGCTCATACGTATAACGCCCGTAACGCGCAGTACGGCTATTATGCAGGACCATCTCCACTGTCGGCACAATTGCAATGTACTTTCAGTAGGGTTTCCTCAATTGTTCGCCGCCTGTTCTCGGGGAGGTCATTCATCCGCTCATCAAGGGAATTTTTACAGCCTGGAAATTCCTCTCTGCGCTTGTGGGTTCGGAGTACTTGGTCCCGTCATCAAATCATTTTTCATTATTTTATGATTTTAATGAACCGCTTCGACAAAGTCAAGACATTCTCCCTATAATCGGACAAATAAGGCTTATAAAAAGAAAATAACCTGCGGAAACGGTCCGCAGGTTCAAAAAGATATATTAAAAGGGGGTCATGCTGTTATTATAAACAACGAATATTAAGGAATGATGTTTCGAATATTACAGTTGTATTACAGTCACTCTTTTATGGCTAAATTCCTCAAGTATTGACAATCTTGTGGCGTGCTCTGAGCTTTAATCCAACTGCGATACATGTCCACGATTGGAACGCAGCTTATAAATGACCTCATCATAATCGGCATCATTCACCTTTGCTGATAATACATACCGCAATTCATCTTGATCACCGTTAATATACACATCTGTCGCACGGAGCAACCCTCCGTCATGATTCGTCGTTCCGTTCCGATCTTCATCCAGATCCCTTTGGGCTGAGCCAGAGTTAATCTGGCCATCCTTCGCATCTGGTAGAATATTCTCGCCATAAGCACTCGCCGCAGGGATTGCCGCACCCGCAGAGCCTCCTGTGCTCACAGAGCCTGTATTGTTATAGGGGACTAGCGGAATTAAAACTCTCGTCTCCCGGCCGAGCGCATCATCCAAAGCACCTACTTCCAAATGTTCGGTTCTATAAGCTTGAAGCGAAGCTCTGGCACCCTCAGCTTCATCTTCTGTGCGAAAATAAGCCTGAATCTGTTTTGCCATATCAAATCCTCCTCGTTTGGGAATTGTACTGGCATTAATCTAAGAAAATATTCACTTTCAAATTACAATGCTTTTAATAACTCACGCACAAAGGCAGGCTCATCCTTAGGGGTCCGAGACGTAATAAAGTTACCGTCCACAACCGCCTCTCGATCCTCAAAATGAGCACCCGCATTAATCAAGTCATCTTTCAATGGAGGATAAGCTGTAATCGTCCGGCCTTGTAACAAATCAGCACTCGCCAAAATTTGTGGCCCGTGACAGATAGCGCCTATCGTTTTTTTGGACTCATTAATTTCAGTCACAAATTTCAGAACATGTGCATCCAGTCGTAGATTTTCCGGGGAGGATCCACCAGGAATAACAACTGCATCATAGTCACTTGATTTCACATCTGCAATGGCTTTTTCAATAGTGTAGCTTGCTTTACCTTGCTTACCGCTCACTTTCTGACCTTGCTTCAGCCCAACAATATCTGCCTCATGTCCAGCCTTTTTTAATTCATCATAAGGTACCTTCATTTCGGAATCTTCAAATTGGTCAGCCAATAAAAATGCAATTTTACTCATTAATGTTCAGATCTCCTTTCCGGTTATCCACAAAACAAGTTTAAAATTAAGTTTGTTTGTCTACCACGCTTTGTTATTACCCGCTTGATCTGTTTTTATAACAATCGCAGCGCGGAAAAGAAAAAGGAGCCTTTCGGCTCCTGCACTAATTCAAGCTACATATTTTATCTTTGACCTCTTTATGCTACTTTCGGGTAGCACATCATAACGCCCCATTTAACCCAATGTTATCTGCGCGGCAAAGCACCGCGTCCCGGCTTGTCAATGGCTGCTGCAACATGCTGTAATAACGTATCAGCATTACGAGTAAGGCTGATTGCCTCCTGCATACTACCGGGAAAAAGCAGCACAGCGCTTCGATGCCCGTCCATTTTTGGGGTTTGACGCATAGCTTCGTCTCTCCTGTCACCCTTAGGCTATCCGCCTGGCT
Source organism: Paenibacillus sp. NMA1017 (assembly GCF_058895805.1). Taxonomy (NCBI): domain Bacteria; kingdom Bacillati; phylum Bacillota; class Bacilli; order Caryophanales; family Paenibacillaceae; genus Paenibacillus; species Paenibacillus sp. NMA1017. The sequence continues at coordinate 419,844 of NZ_JBZXYR010000004.1, forward strand.
AATTACCAATCGGGATGACATTATGGTCCCTCTGAACAGCTATTTTATTCTACTCAGATTAAGCCATGGAACGCATAGCTACGAACGCTCGCTATCCAAAATCAGTGTCACTGGGCCCCAGTTCGTCAATGAAACATCCATCATAGCCCCAAAAATTCCCGTTTCTACCTCCAGGCCCTTGGCTCGAAGCTGGCTGTTGAAGAAATCATACAGCTTCTCCGCTTCCTCCGGTTTGGCAGCCCCCATAAAGTTGGGCCTTCTTCCTTTGCGGCAGTCACCATACAACGTAAATTGAGAGACAGACAAAATAGCTCCACCGACATCCAGAACGCTGTCATTCATTTTACCTTCAGCATCCTCAAATATACGTAATCCCGCTGTTTTATCCGCCAAATAAACGGCATCGGCTGCCGTATCTCCCTGACCAATACCAACCAGCAGCATTAATCCGGTTCCAATCTTGCCGACCACCTTTTGATTCACCGTTACCTGAGCGTCTTTACAGCGCTGAATAATGATCTTCATCGCCTATCCGATATCTCCTTTAACCTTCCCTTTTAAAAGGTGCACACAGCCGTATTACGGCTCTTTTAGCAGCCTATGGGTCTTTCTACCCAAGATGTGTTTCAAAAGCTATAAACCTATCTGTACGCTTAATAAGGCTATTGCATAATCCGATGCACGGTGTATACATCCTTCACCCGTTTAATCCGTTCGACAACAGAATGCAAATGATCTGTGTTGCGAATGAGAATCGTGATGTGAATCATCGCCATTTTATTTTTATCTGTACGACCTGTAACGGCCGAGAAGCTGGTTTTGTTCTCAGAAATGGCCTGAAGTACTTCATTCAGCAAACCGTTGCGATCATGCCCCGTAATCTCAATATCGACACTGTAATTGACTTCCGCTGCTTCTTCCCACTCTACTTCAATCACACGCGCCTGGTCTTCGCCCGTACCTGAAGGAATATTCGGGCAATCCGTCCGGTGAACGGATACGCCGCGTCCACGTGTTACATAGCCAATGATGTCATCTCCCGGTACGGGATTACAACATCGTGCAAAACGAACGAGTAAATTATCGACGCCTCTGACGCTGACACCGTTGGTCGGTGTTTTTTTCCGATCGCCCTGTGGCTTGTACTCCTTGACCTCGGTCGTCAATTCGATCAACCGTGCCTCTTCTTGTTCCTTACGCAGTTTCTCTGTCAAACGTGTACAGACCTGCGCTGCGGTTATACCACCAAAACCAATCGCAGACAGCATATCTTCGGAATCGTTAAAAGAGAACTTCTGTGCCACTTCCTGAAGCTTGTCGTCGCTCATCCACACCGATGGCTCGATATCGCGTTTTCTTAGCTCACGTTCCAGATTTTCGCGGCCTTTTTCAACATTCTCCTCACGCTTTTCTTTCTTGAACCATTGTTTGATTTTACTGCGCGCGTGAGAGGACTGAGCAATTTTAAGCCAGTCCTGACTAGGTCCATAAGAATGCTTGGACGTCATAATTTCGACAATATCACCAGTTTTAAGCCGATAATCCAAAGGTACGATTCTTCCATTTACCTTAGAGCCAATCGTTCGATTGCCAACTTCGGTATGAATACGGAAAGCAAAATCCAGCGGAACGGATCCAGCCGGCAACTCAATAACCTCTCCCTTAGGAGTAAACACAAACACAAGGTCTGAGAAAAAGTCCATTTTGAGCGATTCCACAAATTCCGACGCATCCTTCGCTTCATTTTGCAGCTCCAGAATTTCCCGAAAAAAGGTGATTTTATCCTCAAAGTTAGTGTTGTTTGCTCCGTTGCCTTCTTTATAGGCCCAATGGGCCGCAATCCCGAATTCAGCGGTACGGTGCATATCCACTGTGCGAATCTGTACCTCGGTTGGCTCCCCATTGGGACCTACTACTGTCGTATGAAGGGACTGATACATATTCGCCTTAGGCATAGCGATATAATCTTTAAACCGCCCCGGCATTGGCTTCCACAACGTATGGATAATCCCTAATGTGGCGTAACAGTCTTTAATGTTATCCACAATAATTCGAATCGCCAGCAAATCATATATTTCATTGAATTGCTTGTTCTTCGTCGTCATTTTTTTGAACACACTGTAAATATGTTTAGGGCGTCCGGACAGATCAGCCTGAATGCCCATCTCTTCCAGCTTTTCTCTGATACGCTGTATAACATTATCAATAAACTGCTCCCGCTCTGCCCGCTTCTTATGCATCAAATTAGCGATGCGATAATACTGCTGAGGATTCAGATAGCGTAAAGCAATATCTTCCATTTCCCATTTAATCGCTGAAATACCCAGTCGGTTTGCAACCGGACAGAAAATCTCTAACGTTTCATAAGCAATCCGACGCTGGCTTTCCTCTGACTGATATTTCAAAGTACGCATGTTATGCAGACGATCTGCTAGTTTAATGACAATGACACGAATGTCCTGCGCCATAGCAATAAACATTTTTCGATAATTTTCGTTCTGTTGTTCTTCCTTGGAACGGAACTGGATACGTTCCAGCTTCGTCAGACCATCGACAAGCATCGCACATGTATCGCCAAAATGCTCGCGAATCTGCGCCAAAGACACCGTCGTATCCTCCACAACGTCATGTAAAAGAGCGGCGATAATGGAGATGGTATCCATCTGCATATTAACGACGATATCAGCAACCGCAAGCGGATGCAGAATATAAGGTTCACCGGACTTACGAGTCTGGCCGGAATGGGCCTGCTCAGCAAAATCATAGGCGTCCCTGATGCGGATAAGATCTGCTTCTCTGGTATAGGCCCCGGCCTTTTTAAGTAATTGCTCTATCCCCATTCTGCTCTATTCCGTGTCCTTTCTATGCAAAATGGAACCCGCCGAATCAATGTCGCGCAAAGGTTCCCTTTTAAAAGTGATTTCCTACAATTATGACGGTTAGCACGTCACACGTCAACTATTACAGGTTTGGCATTGTCGCATAATTCTGTCACACATGGTAAGTAAAATCAGGATTGTTGACGAAATGAAACGAATTATATTGAAAAAATTACGAAAAGTAATTAATGTATATAAGAATAATTGAAAGAACTAAGGAGTGAACTGCGTTGCAACGCGAAATTCAAGTTAATGAAAAGCTTCCGGCAGGACCCGGGTTCCTGCTCAGCGTACAGCATTTGTTTGCCATGTTTGGCAGTACCGTGCTGGTGCCGAATATTTTCGGCGTCGATCCCGGCATGATTTTGCTAATGAACGGTATTGGCACATTGTTGTACATATGGATCTGCCGTGGCAAAATTCCCGCCTATCTCGGCTCCAGCTTCGCTTTTATCGCTCCCGTCAGTCTTGTGCTTAAAAACAATCCCGGCGGCAACGGCTATGCTATGGCCCTCGGTGCTTTCATCGTTACAGGTATTATTTTCTGCCTCGTCGCACTGGTGATCAAATATGCCGGAACCCGTTGGCTGGACGTCGTTTTTCCTCCAGCTGTTATGGGCTCCATCGTAGCCTTAATCGGTCTGGAGCTGGTTCCGGTTGCAGCAGGCATGGCAGGCATTATCAATGCCGATCCTACTAAAGCTTGGACTCCAGATCCCAAAACGATTACTCTTTCGCTCGTTACACTCGGGGTCACTGTTCTGGGTGCAGTATTGTTTCGCGGGTTTGCCAAAATCATTCACATTCTGATCGGTATCGTAGTGGGTTATGTGCTTGCTTATTTTATGGGCATGGTCAATACACAGGCCATCGCAGACGCCCCTTTTTTCGGACACCCTGCAATTACCACTCCAGTTTTTAATACCTCTGCTATGCTGACGATTCTTCCTGTTGCTCTGGTAGTCATCGTAGAGCATATTGGTCACTTACTTGTGACTAGCAACATTGTCGGGCGCGAGCTGTCCAAAGATCCTGGTCTCCACCGCTCTCTGCTGGGTAACGGTATTTCCACCGTCATTTCGGGTTTTGTCGGTTCTACACCTAATACGACTTATGGTGAAAATATTGGTGTCATGGCATTAACTAAAGTGTACTCTGTATGGGTCATTGGCGGAGCGGCTGTCATTGCCATCCTGCTGTCCTTCTCAGGTACGTTCTCAGCGATTGTTTCAAATATTCCAGCTCCAGTTATGGGTGGCGTATCCTTACTATTATTTGGTGTCATCGCTGCCTCTGGTCTAAGAATCTTCGTTGAGCAAAAGGTTGATTTCGCCAAGCCAACCAACATGCTGCTTGCGACCGTCGTGCTTGTTGTCGGAATCAGCGGTACTACACTCACTTGGGGTGCTGTAACCTTGAAAGGTATGGCATTGGCTACAATCATCGGCATCATCCTCAGCTTGTTCTTCAAGCTGATTGACGTGCTCGGCTGGTCCAACGATAAATCGCAGGAACCTTTAACCGAGAAAACACCAGATTGATATCTGTCTTTCAACTTTAAAACGCCGCTCCCTGTAAGTTATGGATCAATACGCTTAGGCTGTATAGACAAGCGTATAAGTATCCTTCTTACATGGAGCGGCGTCTTTTTATGCACTGTTTTTTTTAAATGATACTCCTTCATCCATCTCCAATGCACCCCATCCACGTTAGTTGCAATATCCGCTTTAACCCTCGATAAGCAATGAGCAGCATTTTTGACTTATTACCTTATCTAGCTTCTGCTTAGTAAAAAATAAGGACAAAAAACTGATTGAAATCAGTATGACCACTCTGCTCCTTATGACCACCTTTGTTCCTTTTTTTATTGTTCATAAGACATTTTTGAAATTTTTTCATACCTATTTTCCAACAAAGAAACAAAATAGTCCGATGGAGCAACTCTTTAGATAAAGAGATGTTCCATCGGACTATTTAGGCGATCCGCACATAATTATTTCCCGGGAAACCCGGGTTTCGTAATACTTAATACGTAATCAGGGTGAATACATCTACATCAGGCAGTTTCGCCCGACCGTTTAGATCAGACAGCTCGATAAGAAAAGCAGCCCCTGCCACATTGCCACCAAGCTGGCGTACCAAGTTTACGGATGTAGCAATAGTTCCACCTGTAGCAAGCAGGTCATCAGCAATCAGAACATTTTGTCCTGGCTCAATAGCATCCTTATGCATCGCCAGCGTATCTTTACCATACTCCAAACCGTATGCTTCCTCAATGGTTTCTCCAGGGAGCTTGCCACTTTTACGGATGGGAATAAAACCAACACCAAGCGCATAAGCCAGAGGCGCACCGATAACGAATCCACGTGCTTCTGGCCCTGCAATCAAATCAATTTTTAAATCCGATACTAATTCCTTCATATCGTTGATAGCCTTGCGGTACAGTTCACCATTTTTCATTAGGGTTGTAATGTCTTTAAAACTAATCCCTGGTTGTGGAAAATCGGAAATCACCCGAATATATTCTTTGTAGTCCAACTTAGTTCCTCCTACTGTAAACTTCAAATTAGTATATGCATTTTACAAAATTGCAAAGCAGTATCTCAAGATGCACCCTTCATAAGCGACATGATCCAGCTCGTCATCTGGGTAGTGTCCGCATCCAGCAAATACCGCTCCATCTCAGCCATATTATATAATTCCTGATAGCGCGGAGAAGCGGTTAAATCCCGCTTAGGCGGATTGGATACAAAACGGAATTGACCATCTGTACGCGTCATAAACTCAAGCTCTTCGAAGATGTCCAACACTTTGGATAACATGCGTACTGAACAGGAACACTGTCGGCTAAGAGCAGGCAGCATTGCTTTTTCATCAATAGGCTGTGTCCCCATTCGGGAAAGCACAACGTAAATACGCTTGAGCAGCTCCCTGTCGGGGCTTACGAGTCGACCGCCACGCTCACTGACCGAATGAAGGAGAAATACGTTCTCTACATTCTCAAAGGTAGACCATAATGCCTGAAGCTGATCCGGTGTATCCGGCGGCTCCAGTACGAATAGTGACTTCACAGAGTGCTGTGCATCTCTTTGACCATCACTGGGAATAACGCTGCCATCTTTATCGTATAACCATAAGGATTCAGCGTCCACGGAGCCCGATGGACGAAGCCTCGATGACGGATGGATCAACACCGCAACGTCTTTCTTTCTTTCCTCTATGCGTGGATGAAAGATCTTGAGTCCCCGCTCTAATTCGGCAAAAGGGTCCGACACTCCACGATAATCAAAAATTTGCGGCGCCTGCACTCGAATATCCTGCATCATTAGCTGGAGAGACCTTTTGCCGTTCCATTCGTTAATTGACAATTCCCCCAGCAGATCTATCTCCGTTTGTTGCTGTAAAAAATCAGCCAAATCGCCACGACGGAAGGCAATCGCGTCCAGCGATAAACCGTTCTGCTCCAGCAGGAGCTTCACATGATTTTTCTCACGTCCCATTTTACGAGCCTCGCGCAATTGCAGACCCTGTAATACGAATCGTGGAGAAGGATTCCCCATACCAAAAGGCTGAAGCAACTCCAGTTCTTCAACCACTTGCAAAGATACCTCGTCCAAACGACAGACCATATCAGCTTCAGCTACAGGAATGAGATCTTCTGGTGTCAGAATGGAACCCGCATAGCGGTTTAGCTGCTCTTCAAACAATTCCAACTTGTCACGGGACAGCGTCATACCCGCAGCCGAAGGATGACCCCCAAAATGCTCCATAAGCTCATGGCTGTCCGTAAGAGCACTGTAAATATCCAATGCAGGAATAGAACGGGCAGAACCTTTGCACATGCCTGTCTCAGCATCTATACCAAGAATAATGGTCGGTCGATAATAGCGATCCAATAGCTTGGATGCCACAATTCCAACAACGCCGACATTCCAGCCTTCACCAGCCAACACAATAACTGACGGTAGCCTGCCTCCATTCAGTTTGGATGCCAATTGTTGCTCGGCTTGCTCCACAATACGTTCGACCACCTGTTGACGCTCACGATTGAGCAGGTCCAGCGCATGCGCAAGTTGGTCTGCTTCTTCCTCTTTTTCTGTCGTCAGCAGAGAAACTGCTCGTCCCGCATGATCCAGGCGCCCGCTGGCATTAATCCGCGGAGCCAATGCAAATGCGATGTTGATTGAAGTCACTGCAGATATATCCACGCCCGAAACATGGAGCAACGCACGAATCCCCGGAAATGCAGAGTTTCTCATGGATTGAATCCCTCTGCGTACCATCGTCCGATTTTCACCATGTAGTGGCATCAGATCGGCTACCGTGCCGATAGCGGCGATTTCAAACCATTCCTCCGGCACCTCACCCAACAGCGCCTGAGCGAGCTTCAGGGCAACCCCAACACCTGCAAGACCTTTAAATGGGTATGGGCAACCGGGTAGCTTCGGATTAATCAAAGTATATGCCTCGGGAAGTACAGCAGGCGGCTCATGATGATCCGTCACAATAACATCTATCCCCAAGGAAGTTGCATAAGTAATTTGCTCTACTGCACTAATTCCCGTATCTACCGTAATGACCAGTGTAACTCCCTGCTGATGAGCCCAATCAAGGGCATGGTTATGCAGACCATATCCCTCATTAGAACGATGGGGAATATAAATATCATAAGAAGCCTTCAGAAAACGCATGAGCTGAATCATCAATGATGTACTGGATACGCCATCCGCATCATAATCGCCATAGATTAATATATGCTCGTCACGTTCCAGAGCCTGGCGAATTCTCGACACGGCTTCTTTCATGCCAAGAAGCAGAGAAGGGTCGTGTACATCGTCCACACTTCCGTACAAAAAGCGGTTTGCTTCCCCGGCGGTAGTGACGCCCCGGTTCACTAAAAGCCGGGACAACAATGGTGAAATCCCCAGTTCTTCTGTCAACAGCTGAGCCGCTTCCAGGTTAGCCTCTGGGGTCTTCCATCTGTACTGCGAATGAAGCAATCCTATTCACCTTTCTTTCATAGTCGCCCTGCCTTATTGAAGCAGGGACGACACATCATTATCTGGCAGTTCATGATTGGATTTGTAAGGATACCCGGCTTGATAAGAAATGAACTGCATTTGTACATGGGTCACCTGTGGAAAACGGGCTAACAGTAGATTTTTGGCTCGATCGGCAATTTCCTGCGCTTCCTGTACCGTAATCCGCGGGTTCACGCTTATCGTTACATCCACTGTTATGAAATGGCCTGTTTCCTGGGCATGTAAGTGTTCAACCGTTACAATACCATACACCCGTTGAATCGTCTCCATAAAGCGTCGGGAGTCTTCCTCCTGCAAGGGCTGTGCAGGAACCTGGTAAGCGGTATTCATTACCATCAAATATCCTTTACGTAGCACCAGACAGGCTACCAGCAAAGCTGCGGTTGGATCAAGATATAATAATGCAGGCCATTCCATTGCTTCGCCAGTCATTGCACCGATCATGCCGATCAATGCAATCAACGATGCATACAGCGAGTATCGTTCATGGTTAGCGTACCGATCTGCTTCCGCTTTATGGCCATGTTTAATCGAATAGCGATATTGAAACTGAAATAACGCTTCTCTCAACACTAACGCAATAAATACGGTAATTAATGCATACAGATCGGGAGCCTGCGGTTCCGAACTGCTTAATGAACGAACCGCCGAGATAGCTAGCTGAAAACCGCTCATCAGCACTAAAATAGCCAGCACCACAGATATGACCGTCCGAACTTTTTCACCGTTTCGCAACCGTGCCAGCATTCCGTGCCCTGTAGCACCCTTGGAAAACAGAAGCTCCTGTAAACGGGAAGCACTATCCGCAGCCGTGTGCAGTGCATCCCCCAACAACGCCTTGCTGTTTGCCGCATAACCGACGGTTCCCTTTAGAACAGCCAGCGCGAGATTACCTACAATCCCGCTCAACGCCGCAGTTTCCAATGATCGGCTGCGTTCGCTATTCACAACGTTTCCCCCTCAATCCTGAACTAACCCTTTCCCAATAAAGCTCATTCTAAAATAACCGAATTTCTCAAAACCTTAGAAAACCGCGCCCAAGCAGACGCGGCTTTCTCTTTAATTTATACTACTGGTATTTGCGTAACTTAAGACTTTGCAGTTTTGACCGCGCCCCCGCCAGCTGTCGGAGACTTTTGTTTTCCTTTTAATGCCACCCACAGCGGGCTGGCAATGAAAATGGAGGAGTAAGCACCAAACAACAAACCAATGACCATTGCAAGTGAGAACATACGGATCGATTCGCCGCCAAATATGAACAAACATACGGAGGCAATAAACACCGTAAACACGGTTGCAAGTGAACGAGTCATTGTCTGAGCAATACTGTGATCAACTACCTGCTCTAAGTCGTCTCTGGACTTCTTCTTCGCAAATCGTAGATTTTCCCGAATACGGTCAAAAATAACGACGGTGTCATTAATGGAGAAACCAACAATCGTCAGAATTGCCGTAATAAAGGTCAAATCCACCTCAAGCCGGAAAATCGAGAAAATACTGATAACGAGGAAGGCATCATGCAACAACGAAACGATTGCTGCAATGGCAAACCGCCATTCAAACCGGATTGAAATATAGACCGCGATGGCTACACATGCTAGCAAAATCGCCCATATTGCATTCCGCTCCAGTTCTTGTGCCATTTCCGTATCCACTGTATTGACCTCAAACGAAGCCTTTGGATCAAGCTCTTTATTAAAGGAAGTCTTAAAGTCATTCACTTGCTGATCCGTCAAAACCTGTGAGAACCGAATGCCGAAACGCTCTTTCCCCGGTGTATAATCCACCTCTTTACCGATCTTCTGCTTGTCCAGCAAAGTTTGGATCTGTTCCTGTGTAACGACTTTGGTCAAATTCACATCCACATTGGAACCGGAACGAAAGTCTACCCCGTAATTCAAGCCGAATATCGACAAGCTCAGAATACCAAGCAGTGTGATAATAATCGAGAACGTGTAAAACCACTTGCTCATCTTGATATATTTATAGTCCCAATTAAAGCGCACTAATATCACTCTCCTTCACACCAAAATACTTGGGCTTCTTCACAGCATCCGCTTTAACCAGCAGATTGAGCAAGAAGCGGGAGAAGAAGATATTCGTCAAGATACTGGTGACAATATCAACGATAAGCACCAGAGCGAAACCTCTAACGGAGCCTGTTCCGAGACCAAACATAACCGCTGCCGCTATAATTGTCGTAATATTGGCATCCATAACGGTACGGAACGAAGCCTTACTACCTGCGATAACGGAAGAACGAATCGTTTTGCCCGTCTTGATTTCTTCTTTAATCCGTTCATACGTAATAATATTGGCATCGACTGCCATCCCGATCCCGAGCACGAAGGCGGCGATACCTGGGAGCGTGAGCACGAATCCACCCAAGTAGAAGATCGCAAGCACCAGCCAAGTATGAACGATGAGACAAAAACTGGCCACTAATCCTGGTATACGGAACATCGCAATCATAAATACCAGAATAATGATCGAGCCGATCAACCCAGCACGAATCGTCTGATCCAGTGACAATTGACCCAGCGTAGCACCTACACTCTGAGAATATTTTTCCGTCAGTTTGAGCGGAAGGGCACCCAGATTAATCGTATCCGCCAGTTTATTCGCTTCATCACGAGTGTAGCTACCTGTGATTGACGCGCTACCGTCCGTTAATTCCCCACGTACTGTAGGTGCAGACAGCAATTCCTGATCCAGGAAAATAGCTAATTCTTTATTCAGAAGTCGCTTTGTGATTTCTGCAAATTTAGCTTTGTCCTTCACTTTGATACTAATCTCAGGTTGATTCAGCTGGTCATAGCCTACAACAGCGCCATTCTCCACAAAATCATTACCGCGGAGCTCAATTTTGCTGTATTGGCCTGGCTTTTTAGCATCCGCTGCCGTTGCACTGCGGAACGTTAATTCTGCAGGCTTTTTCAGCATGGAGCGGACTTCTGCCTCATTAGTGACACCAGCAAGCCGCACGCGAATTCGGTTGCTTCCCTCTGTTGTTACTTCCGGCTCAGTCGTACCGAGCGCATTAATCCGTCTCTCCAGACTTTGAGCTGTTTGTATAAGAGACTGTCTGGTTACACTCTGCCCGGCTTCCAAAGGCTGGGCTTCATATAAAATTTCAAAGCCTCCCTTTAAATCGAGGCCTAATTTTAAACTGTTCAGTAGGCCCGGGCTTGTCCCGATCATAACACCAGTAGTTATGAGCACGACCACGATGAAACTTAGAATTCTCTTCATTCCGTCCCATGTTCCCCTTTCATTCTCAATATTCCTATTATAGCTACCCCTCAAAAAGCAGTCAATTTGAACGCAAAAAAAGACCCCCTTCTATTCGAAAGTGGAGCCCCGTAATGCGGACATAGTCAAATAGTTCATAAAGCTCGTCGCTTTAAGGGAAAGTATATCGTTAACGAGCTTGTGCAGCGGAGGAATACCCTCCTTTTCATATTTATGGCTGACGCAATTCCACACGTCCTTACTTGTGACATGCTCATAGCCTACGAGAATCAACTCGTCCGCCTTACTTTGACAGAGCATCTCAATTGCGTCATCCCAATCCTGCTCATCCAGCTCTTCCATACCCACGATGGCCGTTCCTCCTCCCAGCGACTACCGGTTCCGCAGATCAGCAATTAGCGGGGTTATTGACTGCTTTGTAGAACATTTCTGTCCTGATCCTGGAAAACCCTTCTTTTCGTTGAAAATAGCCTTAAATCAACAATATATGCATTCATTTCGCTCGTCAATAGCAGAATTCACCACTCTCCCTCTTGTTGTCTAAATCACTTTGTTTCCGAACGGAAAAGCTTGTCATGAAGATGGACAGGTCCAGCATATCTTCTAAAGTAATGTATAGACGCAGAATTACATTTTGGGGAAGAGGGAGTTGCGATTGAAAAAGCAGACATTCATCCATGGAGCAATTATTTTATTGGCAGCAGGAATTATCAACCGGCTACTAGGTTTTATTCCCCGAATCGCACTCCCGCGTATCATCGGCCCCGAAGGAGTAGGCTTGTACCAACAGGGGTATCCCTTTTTTATCGTTCTGGTGACGCTTATTACAGGGGGAATCCCTCTTGCGGTAGCCAAGCTAGTAGCCGAAGCCGAAACGGCGGGACAGCCCGAAATGTCGCGGCGTATTTTGCACACCAGCCTGCGCTTCACCATTACACTCAGTCTGATCGCCATGGTGCTCTGTCTTGTGTTCGCGCCTTGGATCACAAGCCATCTCCTGACCGACAGCCGCGTGTATTATACATTCGTGAGCATGAGCCCAATGATAGTCATTGTAGCTGTTTCTTCAGCTTATAGGGGCTATTTTCAGGGAAAGCAAAATATGATTCCTTCTGCCAGCTCCTCCATTGCGGAGACCGTTATGCGCATTTTTTGTGTCATTTGGTTTGCTTACTTGTTACTTCCCCATGGGGTAGCCTACGCTGCTGCAGGTGCCATGCTCGGTGCTCTGGCGGGCGAATTCATTGGCATGATTGTACTGCTATGGCAATACGTGTGTAACCAGCGAAAAGATCGCATCCTTCAGCCGAATTCGCCTGTCCCTTCCTCTGAGGTTCATCCTGAGCAATCATCCGTTTTGTCACGTCTTATGTCTATATCCGTTCCCGTTACTGCTGGAAGGCTTGTCGGTTCCTTATCCTATTTGCTCGAATCTATCTTATGTATGCGTAGTCTCGCCGTAGCAGGCATTGCAACTGGCGTGGCAACCGCACAATATGGAGCCATGCAGGGCATGGTCATTCCTGTGTTATTACTACCTGGGGTTCTAACCAGTTCGCTAGCAGTTTCACTCGTTCCTTCGTTATCCGAAGCAGCAGCCAAGGGGCATATTACAGCCATTCACAAACGTCTACATCAATCGCTTCGGCTCGCTTTGGTTGCAGGAGCCCCATTTGCCGTTATCATGTATGTATTGGCAGAACCTCTGTGCCTGCTACTCTACAATAATGGCGATATTGCAGGAATGCTTAAGCTCATGGCACCTTTTGCTCTTTTTATGTACATTCAGGCCCCGCTTCAGGCAGCACTTCAGGCGTTAGACCGTCCTGGAAGTGCCTTATTAAATACCTTTATCGGAGCCGTTATCAAAATTGTGCTGATCGTCTGGCTTGCTTCCCAACCTCAGTACGGTATCTACGGAGCTGTCATCGCTATTTGTATTAACAGTGCCATTGTTACTCTCCTTCATGGCTTCAGTGTCAGCAGACTGCTTCGCTTCCGCGTACGTTTGCTCGATTTCTGGAAGACCGGGATAGGCATGATCATCATGGCGGCAGCAGTATTATATACCTACAGACATCTAACGATGTTCGACCAAATGTGGCTTCAATTTATTTTTGCCGCAGGCTTGGGGATTATACTGTACCTTTTCCTGATGACCTTGATCAAAATGATTGATTGGGACAACCTTACACGCATTCCAATCTTGAGAAGATGGTTTAAAGCATAAGAATTCTAATCCGAAGATTTTCCATAGGCTGGTGGTGTAATGTACACATCACCTCTATGGTTAACCGAGCATAAAAAAACATCCTTAAAATCTTTGTGTCCCCTCGCTTGAATTTGATTTTTAAGCCAAAAACGGTTCATATCCATCCGTTCCAAATTTCGATCCAGCACCTTGCCATCCATGATTAATGGAATAGGCAGTCCCTCATATCTAAACTTTCCACCGATTTGTGGAGAAGGATGGACTTTATCCACCTGTTGCTCTTTGTTTGCCAAATCTGTTCCGTTTAATTCTTGCTTCATTTTTTCGTGTTCCACTCCATCTTTATCGTCCTTACCTATTACCGTTAGCTTACCTGTCGTTTCCAAAATAACATATTCAACTTCGTCCAGACTTTCTATATTTTGTTCACGAAGTTGTAACAGCAAGTCATCTAAATTGTAACGTTGTTTCACCATTTCGTCCTTGTTTAATTGTCCATTAGAGTACAATACACTGGGCCTACCATCAAATAGTAAGCGCAGTCGCCGACTTTTCAGACTGAAAAATGAAATCCCGATCTGCAAAATTAACAGCACTCCTAAAGGAATCAACCCTTCATAAAGTGGACGTTTTATATCCTCCAGGCTGAATACAGCAATTTCTGCAATCATAATGGATATGACGAGATCGAAAACAGACAATTTGCCGATCTCCCTTTTACCCATCAAGCGCATCACCAGATATACAATAAAATACATGAGCAGCGTCCGAAAAATATGAGCAAAAATATCGTGACTCAATATGTTCGCCTCCTCCCCTGTACTTGCAATAAGACATAAGTCGTTCATTGTACACGTATTCTGACCGTTCCTCACTTGGCTCATACAAAAAACAAAAGACTAAATTATTGAAATAAAGAGAAAGACTGCTTGCGACTTGGTACTAAGCCGGGAGGCTTGGCCATAGAATGATAATAGTTCAAACCTTGGTACAGGAGGAATTATCAATGGAGCTCATTCGCCGCTGGTGTTCGTTTCGTCTGGCCCATCCCATTTTATCCGGCTTATTTTATGCTTTTGCATGGATGCTGCTTGGCGCATTGATTCTTTCACTGCTCTTGTGGCTGACACAGATGCAGGAACAGGACTTATCATTGTATACGTACATCGTCCACGCATTCGCCATGCTTTCTGGCGGCTTCGTCGCCGGTAAAAGATCCACAAACAAAGGCTGGTATCAAGGCGGTATTACAGGTATCCTGTATGGACTAATCGTTCTTCTGGTCGGTTTTCTGGCATTGGATGCGGGCATGAACGGCAAGGACCTGTTACACTTAGGTTTCGCGTTTGTCATAGGCGCAGGTGGTGGGATGTTTGGCATTAATCTCAGCAAGTAATCAAAATGTTTGTATCCATGTAACAAAACAACACAAAAAAACCGAGCCTCCTCAAAGGCTCGGTTTTTGCATAACGGTCACAAGCATTTTACGATTTGGAAACAACTTCTTCAGATGCCGTGTCTTTTGCAATTGCATTGCTAATTGCACTGCGATCAAAAGTCAGCTTCGTGACATCATTCACACGCAAAACTACTACATCATCCGTAATCTCCACAATTGTACCGTGGAGACCTCCGATCGTAATTACTTTATCTCCCTTTTTCAAAGCTTGAAGCATCGTTTGACGCTGCTTTTGTTTTTTCTGATTCGGGCGAATCAGCAAGAAATAGAAGATTACAAACATCAGAGCCAGTGGCCAGATCATTTGAAAAAGTCCGCCAGTTCCACCGGATGCAGTAGCGGCTGTAGCAAAATGAAACATGTTAAATCCCCCTTTCGTATACTCTCCCTAAAACTTAAAAGCCTTTATCATTATCATGAAGACCGTACTGCTCAAAAAATTCATCTCGGAAATCAAGCAGCCTGTCATCCATAATCGCTTGTCTGACATTACGCATCAATTGTATTAAGAAATGCAAGTTATGATACGTTGTCAGTCGGAGCCCGAAGGTTTCATCCGCTTTAATCAAATGTCGCAAGTAAGCACGTGAATAATTGCGACAGGTATAACAATCACAAGCGGGATCGAGCGGGCCAAAATCGCTTGCATATTGGGCATTGCGAACGACAAGACGACCTTGGCTGGTCATCGTTGTCCCGTTGCGAGCAATTCGCGTTGGAAGTACACAATCAAACATATCCACACCACGGATAGAGCCTTCAATCAAAGCATCAGGCGAACCCACGCCCATCAAATAACGTGGTTTGTTGGTAGGAAGCAGAGGAACCGTATAATCGAGCACTTCATACATCAAATGTTTCGGTTCACCTACGCTCAGTCCACCAATAGCATACCCCGGGAAATCCATGGAAGTCAAATCCGCAGCGCTTTGCTTGCGCAGATCTTCATGCATGCCTCCCTGAACAATGGCAAACAGCCCTTGATCATGAGGACGCGCGTGTGCCTCCAAACAACGCTCAGCCCAACGGCTGGTACGTTCCAGTGACTTTTTCACATACTCATATTCAGCCGGAAATGGCGGGCATTCATCGAAGGCCATCATAATATCTGAGCCAAGCGAGTTTTGAATTTCCATCGCCACTTCAGGCGAAAGAAACTTCTTATCTCCGTTTAAATGAGAGCGAAAATGAACACCCTCCTCTGAAATCTTGCGCATTTCACTTAAGGAAAACACCTGGAATCCGCCGCTATCCGTTAAAATAGGGCGATCCCAATTCATAAACTTGTGCAGTCCACCCGCTTCACGAATAATATCGTGGCCAGGACGAAGAAACAAATGGTACGTGTTACTCAAAATAATTTGAGCATCCATCGCTTTCAGTTCCTCAGGACTCATCGTTTTAACAGTAGCTTGAGTTCCCACAGGCATAAAGGTTGGTGTCTCAATAACTCCATGAGGTGTGTGTACACGCCCGAGGCGGGCTCCCGATTGCTTGCAGGTTTTAATATGTTCGTATCTTATTGCTGGTGCCATATTTTCTCTACCATCCTTAATTAATAAATGAACATTGCGTCCCCGAAGCTGAAAAACCGATATTGTCGGTCAATCGCCTCCTGGTAAGCATGCATAATATTCTCTCTGCCCGCCAGTGCGCTGACCAGCATAACCAAGGTGGATTTAGGCAAATGAAAATTCGTAATCATTGCATCCACCACGCGGAATTCATAGCCTGGATAAATAAAAATCTGTGTCCAGCCACTACTGGCCTCTAATACTCCATCACCAAATTTATTACCCACCGTTTCCAGCGTCCGGCAACTGGTCGTCCCCACAGCCACAACTCTTCCGCCGCGCGCCTTGGTCTCATTGAGTACATCCGCTGTTTCCTGTGACAATGAATAGTATTCCTCATGCATTACATGCTCTTCAATCGTATCCACAGACATCGGTCTGAATGTCCCTAAGCCAACATGAAGTGTGATAAAGGCAACGGTAACACCCTTCTTTTTAATCTGGTCCAGCAACTCTTCTGTAAAGTGCAGCCCTGCCGTTGGAGCCGCAGCCGAACCTTCATGCCGAGCATAAACGGTCTGATAACGCTCGCGGTCATCCAGTTGTTCCTTGATATACGGCGGAAGCGGCATCTGCCCCAGACGGTCCAGGATCTCCTGGAAAATACCGTCATATGAAAATGAAAGTACCCTTCCGCCCATATCTCCTTCTTCCTCAATTACTGCTTTCAGCTCATCACCGAAAACAATAACAGCACCCTTTTTCAACTTTTTACCGGGTTTCACCAATGCTTCCCATCGGTCCCCTTGCAACTGCTTAAGCAGCAAAACCTCAGCCTTAGCTCCCGTGTCTTCCTTGATGCCAAACAAGCGTGCAGGAATCACTCTCGTATCGTTTAACACCAGCGTATCACCTGGTTGAAGATACTGCACAATATCCGAAAACGTATGATGACCCACTTCACCGTTATTTTTGTTTAACGTCAGTAATCTGGAAGCGCTCCGATCAAGCAAAGGTGTCTGTGCAATTAATGTTTCAGGCAGTTCAAAATCGTAGTCGTTTACGTTCATATATTGGTCAGTCCTTAACTATATCCACATTTTTGTAATAGTGTTGCAAAATTTTCTTGTAATCATACCCCTGCTCGGCCAAACCGTTGGCACCCCATTGGGATAAGCCCAAACCATGACCATTTCCTTTACCTGTAAAAATAAAGCTTTGTGTTTTGTCAATGACTCGTGCATGACGATCTTCATTCATGACGATCACCCCGTTACCACTTGAAGTACTGCTACCAGATGCGGACAGGATTTGAGTGCCTTGTGTACCACTTACATGAGAAGTAGCCCCATCAGCGCCTAATACAGTATAACTTCCGGTACTCGCAATATCAAACAGTGTGCTTGGGAGTCCGCCCATCGCTGAGCGAAACATATCCGGGTATTTCACTTTCAAAGGGGATCCGTTCGCTTCAACCTCCAACACTCGCCCTGATGGACCACGTTTGGTGACATCGAGGTGATCAATAGAGGAAGGCACTGTGCCCGTTACTTTCCCTTGCAGGGATTTAGCAAGCTGAGCTGACGTAAAGGGCCCCCGCACCCATGCATAGTCTCCAGACTGAGGCACCTTTTCCAATACAATCATCTCTTCGCCTGGTTGCGCCTTGGCTATTGGTGTAACTGTCGATTGGATTTGGGGAATAGGACGCACATTTGTATTTTCCGCTGTGACGGTGATTTTGTCTAATCCCGCTTCTGTGACACCCTCCAGTTCCTTAGCATTATCCTCACGAATATACCCTGTCTTGCCACTGGAGAGAAGTACATGATACCACTCCTGTGCTCCTTTTTGCGCCGAAGTATCCCCCGAGCTGTCTACGCTGGCAAAGGCTCCGCCACCACTATTCCACACCTCGGAAGCATCTGCTGTCACACCGCCCGCATTAGATGAAAATACAGCTTCGACCACTTTGCCGCCACTTTTAATGACTTCACCAGCTGTTGCATCTACAGCCTCATTGACATTGGCATGTTCCGAGCTCTTACCGTTGTAAGCCTGGCTTAACGTGCCATCTACTACATTGCCGATCTGAAACCGATTGCCTTGGGCAAGCGCGTAGCTACGAGCCGCTACCGCTTGAGCCTTGAGCGCTTCATCTGGCCATGAGGAATAGACCTCCGCTCCTACCACGGAATACAAATACTGCTCCAAAGGAACTTCGTTCACAAGCGCCAGCTGGCCTGACGTCATGCTAATCTCCATCTCGCCGCGATATGTACGCTGTGATCTTTCCATCACTTGTATTCCATCATTACCGCCGTTGACAATTACCTTGCTATTATCAGAACCACTTAGCATGTAATGAGACATCACCTGCGAACCAGTCGTGACTCCTGCTTCCTGTCTTAAGATGAGGCCAGTTTGAGTAGCATTAACTTTAGACAGCGTAAGTCTCGGCTGCTTGCTCTCCAGCTCTGTTTTCAAAGCCGACAGCTTGCTGTCATTACTTTCTTCTCCAACCCATACAGTATACTGGCCTCTTGATTGAATCACAGTAAAAGCATCAAAGCCTGCCGCAGCAATTGTCGTTCGAACGAGATTAGCTTCCTGCTCGCTTCCGTAGCTTCCTGTGGACCAATGCTTGTTTCCCTTAACCTCGGCCTGCGCTCCGGTTGCGGAGGAAATCCGCTGTACAGCAGCCTGCGCAGACTGCTCACTAGCATATATTCCCGCGTACACTTGATACACAGAGCTGCCATTTTTTGAACCGATAAAAACCGTAGGTTTATCATTAGTCTTTTGCAGGGCTTGGGCCGCTTTTATCGCCGCTGCTTCATTTCCTTCAAGTACCTTCACCCGATAGCTGTCTACACTAAAACGAGTCGTACTGTCTGGCAGTCCCATCCAAGTTTGAAAACTGCCCCCACTGTTCTGTCCAACACTCAGACCTCCTGATGATTTCAAGGTTACAGCTGGGACTGTCGCTTTATATTTGCTACCTAGATCCGCAAAAATCACTACACGAATATCCTCTTGGGCAGCAGCAGCGTGAACGCCCGAAGACCAAGGTATACACACTGTAGCTAATACCATAATCGCTGCTGCTCGTTTGGCCCGGCCCATCCATGCACCGAAAATACTTTCTCGGTTAAATGCTTCTCCACTCATTTCTGGCTCCCCCAATCTAGCTGCCTAGCACTTATATTGCGTAATTTATCGGGATCTCGACCCTTGTCTGTCCCTTTAAATACATCGGCGGAATAAACCAAAATATGAACCCGCTCGAATCTTGCTTACACTCTCACTTCCCTCAATCATCCGTCAGCCGTATCGTATTCACCATACTTGCGTGTAACCAAACAATAATTTTTTTTAAAATTGCATCATGTGTCCTAATCACCGTGGATCCGTTGGCATGGGGATTCCAAGGTGGGCATATGCCGCCGGGGTCACCGTTCGTCCCCGAGGTGTTCTTTGTAAAAGGCCAATTTGTAACAAATAGGGCTCGTACACATCCTCAATTGTCTGGCTCTCCTCACCAATGGTTGCAGCAATTGTGTCCAATCCTACAGGCCCGCCCCGGAATGAATGAATCATGGCCTTAAGCATTTTATGATCAATCTCATCCAGCCCGAGTGGATCTATTTGAAGTCTCTTTAGCGCCTCTGCAGCCAACTCAGAATGAATAATTCCGTCTCCGGCAACCTGGGCAAAATCACGTACCCTTTTTAGTAGTCGGTTAGCAATACGCGGTGTTCCCCGTGAACGCAATGCGATTTCCTCTGCCGCATCCCCGACAACTTCAATCTCCATAATATCCGCGTTCCTGGACACGATGTAAGCTAGCTCGTCTGTCGTATAAAACTCTAATCGACTAATAACACCAAACCGGTCACGTAATGGCGCAGAAAGCAGCCCAGCGCGCGTAGTGGCCCCTATAAGGGTAAAGGGTGGCAAATCCAGACGGACCGAGCGTGCACTCGGGCCTTTACCAATCATAATGTCCAGCGCAAAATCCTCCATCGCCGGATACATGACTTCTTCCACCGTACGATGAAGGCGATGAATCTCATCAATGAACAAAACATCACCCTCTTGAAGATTGGTCAGCAATGCTGCCAAATCTCCCGGTCTTTCAATTGCAGGACCTGAAGTCGTACGCAGATTAACCCCCAGCTCATTGGCAATAATGTTAGCAAGAGTCGTTTTACCCAACCCAGGCGGTCCGTACAACAGTACATGGTCCAACGCTTCTTTACGCATTTTGGCCGCTTCAATATATACTTTCAGATTTTCCTTAACCTGATTTTGCCCGATATATTCATTTAAATAACGGGGGCGAAGGCTCAGCTCCGCCGTCTGGTCTTCCATCATCAAATTGGCGGAAATAATCCGGTCATCCATATTCCATCGCTCCTCTTTTCACCAGACATTTGTTAACGGACATCCGCGTCCTATCCGGCAAACAACAGTTGCAAAGCCCGCTTCATCAAAATATCGGCAGATTCATCAGGTTTTGCATCTTTCTTCATTCTGCTCCATACCTTATCCAACTCAGTATCAGTATAACCGAGCGCCTTGAGCGCCTCACGGGCCTCGCCCCAATATGAACCTTCGTCTTCTTCTACGACAGGCTCAGCAAACAATCCGGTTGCCATCCCCAACGAGCCAATACCGTCCAGCTTGTCTTTTAAATCCAGAATCATACGTTGTGCCGTCTTTTTACCGATCCCCGGTAACTTGGTGAGAAATGTGATATTCTCCTGATAAATCGCCGTTACCACATGAGCGGGCGTACCACCTCCTAAAATACCAAGCGCAACACGCGGTCCAATACCAGATACATCAATCAGTTTACGGAAAAGTTGCTGCTCCTCACGGGTCGCAAAACCGAACAGTAAAATAGCATCTTCCCTTACATGATGGTGAATGTAAATAACCACTGGACCTTCTGTTTTGGCGAAGGCGTAAGGATTCGGACAAAATACCCGATACCCTACACCCTGCACATCTAAAACGACATATTCATTTTCCAAATGGGCCACAGAACCACGCAAGAAATCTATCATTTTCGCAATACCTCATTTAATTTTGAATTTAGTCCATAGGAATGCGCATGACAAATAGCCACCGCCAAAGCATCCGCTACATCGTCCGGTTTCGGCACAGCTTGAAGCTTTAGAAACATTCTAACCATTTCTTGTACCTGTTTCTTCTCAGCCTTTCCATACCCTACAATAGCCTGCTTTACCTGCATCGGCGTGTATTCACCTATAGGCAAATTACGTTGTTTTGCAGCCAGCACCAGCACCCCACGTGCCTGACTTACAGACATAGCGGTTGTAACGTTGCGATTAAAAAAGAGCTTTTCCAGCGCTACCGCATCAGGCTTATATTTATCTATTAATTGCAACATGCCTTCATACACATGAAGCAGCCTTTCTTCTTCCGGTGTATGAGCCTCCGTCTGGATGCAGCCATACTGCACAGGCACCACTTTACTGCCAATCTTGTCTACAAACCCGAAGCCCACAATAGCAATACCCGGATCAATTCCTAGAAAACGCAAAAAAATCTCTCCCCTATCGCTCAATTATGGCGGATCTACCCAATAGCCAGCGTTATCCTGAATATAATCATGGCCAAATACCATATAAAGCGAACATATGTGTCGTTCTTTTCATTATAACAAAACTTTGTATCTAATAGAGGAAAAAATTTAAACGTGAGTAAAAACATAAAAAGAGACGCTTCAAGCCTCACCTCATGGGCAATGCCTAACGTCTCGTAGTTGTAATCAATAGTGCTGCTTTAAAACCCTCTGTGTTCGCTCCACGGCAAAGTCACTAAAAGTGGAGATTACACTGTTATACTCATTTATATCCTGTACACGGATCCCCTGCTGAAGTTGTTTATACACCCCTTCTGGCAAGGCCGTCTCCATAGAACCCACATCCAATTGAAAAAAAGTGCGGATAACTTTTTCTCTTTTAGGTAGCCCTTCATACAATGTAAGCTGGCCGTCAGTGCTCAAACCCATGTACCCACGCTCTTTGCATGACTCTGACAAGTCTTCCACCCTGCGCTCCAGCCACACCTCTCCTTTTGTATTAAGTCGTCCCTTCCAATCGGGATGTTGCTTCAGTAAGGTCTCTAGCTGCTGTGAACTTAGCGTTCCCAAGGAAAGTGTTTCCGTACCACACACATAGGTAGTTAACAAACGGGTCTTCCTGCTTATACCGGAAGCACGAATACTTTGCAATAGTTGCATCTGTGAGGAGTGATCTTCAGTTGGACTCAGAAGTGAGGCCTCCTCCATGCCCTCCTCTGCCATGACGGTAGTAGCGAGTGGCTGTGACAACATAGCCTGCATATAATTCGAAAACAGAATACCCAACCCTGCCAGCAAACAAGCCGCACCAAAAATGCTACAGGCCCACACTGTTCTTCTCCACTGTTTCCAGCGCCGTTTCATCTGTTTTTTCCAACTTAATCGCTTCACAGTAATCCCTTCCGTCCCACTTTTTGTGTTAGTGTGACCTGACGATTACTGATTTATACAAAAAGATATGAATATAAGAAAAAAGCCGCTGCTTCCAGCGACTTTCCTTTTGAATCGGGATGACACGATTTGAACATGCGACCCCCTGGTCCCAAACCAGGTGCTCTACCAAGCTGAGCTACATCCCGAAATACATGCCGGTGAGAGGACTCGAACCTCCACGGTTTCCCTCACGATTTTGAGTCGCGCGCGTCTGCCAATTCCGCCACACCGGCTTATGAAGTTAATGGCGCGCCCTGAGAGATTCGAACTCCCGGCCTTTTGATTCGTAGTCAAACGCTCTATCCAGCTGAGCTAAGGGCGCAAATATGGAGCGGACGACGGGAATCGAACCCGCGACCCTCGCCTTGGCAAGGCGATGCTCTACCGCTGAGCCACGTCCGCAATATCATTATATCCATGACATATAAGTTCATGAATGGTGAGCCATGAAGGACTCGAACCTTCGACACCCTGATTAAAAGTCAGGTGCTCTACCAACTGAGCTAATGGCTCCCAACAGGGTAATGTAACTTTGTGAAAATGGCGGAACTGACGGGATTCGAACCCGCGATCTCCTGCGTGACAGGCAGGCATGTTAGGCCTCTACACCACAGTTCCATAGCAGTTTACATTCAAAAGTTAATTGGTTGCGGGGGCAGGATTTGAACCTGCGGCCTTCGGGTTATGAGCCCGACGAGCTACCGAACTGCTCCACCCCGCGATAATATTAGGGACTACTATTTTAATAAATGGTGGAGGCTGAGGGGATCGAACCCCCGACCCTCTGCTTGTAAGGCAGATGCTCTCCCAGCTGAGCTAAGCCTCCATACTACTTATGACCCGTAGGGGATTCGAACCCCTGTTACCTCCGTGAAAGGGAGGTGTCTTAACCCCTTGACCAACGGGCCATACAATAAAATAATTATGGCGGAGAGAGAGGGATTCGAACCCTCGAGACGCTTTTGGCGCCTACACGATTTCCAATCGTGCTCCTTCGGCCAACTCGGACACCTCT